>CAYRCO010000075.1:5762-12133 GCA_964422775.1 uncultured Rhodovibrio sp. | reverse complement strand
GCTCTGCCCGTTGGCCCCAGACCCGCTGCCGGACCCGCGGCCAGCCCCGGTGCCGCCCGCGGCAGGCGCCCCGCCGCCAGACGACCCGCCGCCAGTCGCACTGCCAACCCCGGCGCCGCCGCCCTCGCCCTTCAGTTGCTTGACCAGGTCGCCCGGGGTCGGCAGCTCACTGGCGTAGACCAGGCGCAGCAGCACCATTTCCGCCGCCTGGCGCGGCTGCGGGGCGTTCTGGGTTTCCTGCAGGCCCTTCAGCAGCATCTGCCAGTTGCGCGCGAGCTGGGCGGCGTTGAGCGCCTTCGCCATCTCCGCACCGCGGGTGCGCTCGACCTCCGGCAGGCCGGCCAGCGCCTCGCCCGCGCCCACGACCTGCAGGCGGGTCAGGGTGTGCGTGACCTCCAACAGGTCCTGCAGCACCACAGCCGGGTCGGCGCCGGCGTTATACAGGTCGGCCAGCACGTCCAGCGCCTGCTTGGCGTCGCCGCCGAGCACCGCGTCGTAGAGGTCGTAGATCCGGCCCCGGTCGGCCAGGCCCAGCATGTCCTTCACCACCGGCTCGTCGATCTGCCCGCCGGACAGCGCGGAGGCTTGGTCGAGCAGCGACAGCCCGTCGCGCACCGACCCGTCGGCGGCGCGCGCGACCATGGCGAGCGCCTGATCCTCGGCGTCGATGCCTTCCCGGGTCAGCAGATTGCGGAAGTGCTGGACCAGCGTGTCCTGGTCGACCCGGCGCAGGTCAAAGCGCATGCAGCGCGACAGCACCGTGACCGGCACCTTGCGGATCTCGGTCGTGGCGAAGACGAAGGTGACGTGCGCCGGCGGCTCTTCCAGCGTCTTCAACAGCGCGTTGAAGGCGTTCTTGGAGAGCATGTGGACCTCGTCCACGATGTAGACCTTGCGCCGCGCGGTCACCGGGCGGTAGCGGACGCCGTCGATCAGGTCGCGGATGTCGTCGACGCCGGTGCGGCTGGCGGCGTCCATCTCGATCACGTCGACGTGGCGGTCCTGGGCGATCGCGAGGCAGTGCTCGCACTGGCCGCAGGGCTGCGGGGTCGCCTGACCCTGGCCGTCCGGGCCGATGCAGTTGAGCGCGCGGGCGATGATCCGGGCGGTGGTGGTCTTGCCCACCCCGCGCACGCCGGTCAGAACGAACGCCTGCGGCATCCGCCCGGCTTCCAGCGCGTTGGTGAGGGTGCGCACCAGCGCGGCCTGGCCGATCAGGTCGTCGAAGGTCGCCGGCCGGTATTTGCGGGCGAGCACGCGGTAGGGATCAGGCGCCCCGACTTCAGACGGTGCGGCGCCGCCACCGGATGCAGCGGCCGGCCCGGCCCCGCCATCGGAGGCGTCGGCGGGCGGTGCGGCGTCGTTCGAATCGGACATGGGAAGCGCCGGGACCGCTGTCGGGCGAACAGATCAAAGCCGCCGCTGGACGCCGCGCCGCTCAACAGGCGCCGGCCGGAAGCGTTCGGGCCGACGGCGCGCGGCGCCCACGTGCGGCGGCGATTAAGGGTGGGAGACTGAACGGACGACCCGGGCGCGACCGGTTACGGCTGCTTCCTTCCGGACCTGACCGGGTTACCCGGCGGCCCGTCCGCCGCCAGTCTCCCTGCCCAGGTTATGGACCCTGGGCCGACACGAATCAAGGATCGCAGCCGCAATCGCACAGCCGCCGCGAGTCCGTCGCGCGCATGAGGCAGGGGCGTGGCGCGTTGCCAGAGCGCGGCGGCTGTGCGATTGCTGCCGGCGTGATGGAATCCGTGCCAACCTCGCCTTCGGGCCCGATCCCTTACACCGGCTGTTCGCTCGACCGGGCAGCGCCGTGGCGCAGCGACCCGGCCTGGGTGGCCGCGCGCCTGCTCGACCGCCAGACCCGGTTCGTACCCGTCTGGAACAACCGCAACCTGGTGACCGACGCCGACCAGCCGCGCCCGCGCTTCCTGATGGGCGAGCAGGCCTCGCTCGCGCTGGAGCTCGCGGACGAGGTGGTGCTGCTCGGCCTCCAGGACGGCGCGGCGATCTTCGCCATCGACCTCTCGCCGCTGGAAGACCAGGAGGCCCACCAGGCCGTGGGCGGCGACGGCCGTTTCCGCGACCTGCGCGAGGTCGGGCCGAACATGACCCAGGGCGACGGCGCGCTGATGGCCTACGCGCGGGCGATGGTGCATTGGCACGGCCAGCACCAGTACTGCCCGCGCTGCGGCCAGCCGAGCGAAAGCAAGGACGCCGGCTTCGCTCGGGTCTGCCGCGGACGCGAGTGCGGCAAGATCCAGCACCCGCGCACCGATCCGGCCGTGATCATGCTGGTCCACGACGGCGGCGAGCATTGCGTGCTCGGCCGCCACGCGCGCTTTCCGCCTGGCATGCACTCGACCCTGGCCGGGTTCGTGGAGCCGGGCGAGTGCCTGGAGGAAGCGGTCGCCCGTGAGGTCAAAGAGGAGGTCGGGATCGCCGTGCCGCTCGAGGGCGTGCGCTACTTCGCCTCCCAGCCCTGGCCGTTCCCGGCGTCGCTGATGCTGGGCTTCCACGCCGCCTGCGAGTGTCTGCCGCTGACCGTCGACGAGGCGGAACTGGTGACCGCCCGCTGGTTCCACCGCGACGAATTGCTGAACTCCCCGGAAGACGCGACGCTCAGCCTGCCTCGGCGGGATTCGATCGCCCGGCGCCTGATCGAGGCCTGGCTGCACGGCGAGGCGTAGGCGTTCGGCGGACCCGCCCTGTTCGCGTGACCCGACTGGCCCCTCTCCCCAACGCGGGATAGGGAGGGGCCCGCGCCGCTTTAGCGGCGTGGGAGGGTGAGGGGGACTCCCCGACCTACGCCCAGGAGTCCCCTTCACCCTGTCCCTCTCCCGCGTCGGGGAGAGGGGACGCGCTGTAACGGCCGTTTCCCGAACGCTGTAGACGACAAAGTCCGTCGACGCCTCACACCAGCTTGAGCCCGATCAGCGGGTCGACGCCGAACAGCCAGAGGTGCAGGCCGCCCAAGAGCGCGGCGGCGGCGAGCGCGCCCAGGAGCAGGGCGAGCGCGTCGATCGCCTGGAAGCCCGGCGGACCGGCGGCGAACGGCAGCGTCGGCGCCCGCGCGCTCAACCGCTGCCATTCCGCAGCGCCGAGCTGCCGGCGGTGGCGCCGGTCGACCAGCCAAAAGCCGGCGAGCGAGAACAAGCCGAGCGCGGTGAACAGACTGACCGAGACGAGGTCGCCGTTGGCCGGCACGTGCCCGACGGCCCACAGCAGGAACCCCCAAAGCACCGGGTGCCGGGTGATCCCGGCCAGGCCCGGGCGCGCGGGATCGAAGCCGCGGGTGACGAAACCGATCGACAGCGGGTTCGGCCGGATCAGACCCGCCACCACCAGCACGGTGCCGAGCGGAGCCAGCAGCAGGGTCAAATGGTAGGCCCAGACCGGCGGCGCCCACAGCCCGACGTAGGGCGCGCGCACCGCCGCCGACAAGAGCCACGCCAGCAGGACCAGCGAGGCCAGGCTGAACGCGACCGCGTAGCCGCCCGCGCCCAGCCGCGCCCGCAGCCACGCCCGGGCGGGCCGGATTGACGGCAGGCTGTGCGCAGCCAGGAAGACGAGCCCGGCGAGCGCGAACTCGGTCATCGCGGCCCCAGTAGCCCCGACAGTAGCCCCGACCGGCTGGCCGGCGGAATTACAGCTTCTTCAGGTAGTCCAGCGTCTGCTCGCCGACGTTCGGGACCTTGGCGAGCTTCTTGTGGTCGCAACGGCGCACGTCGTCGACCGAGACGATGCCCTGCTCGTAGAGGCTCCAGGCCGCCTTCTTGTCGATCTCCGGGATATCCAAGAGGTCGACCAGCGGGTGGTAGGGCTTTTGCGGACCCTTGTCGTACTCGACCGTCCAGAAGGCGTTGAACAGGGCGAAGGGATCGAACCCGTCCAGGCTGAAGCCCTGGGGCGGCCGGTTGTGGCCCTTGCTGCCCGGCACGATCGCATCGGAGTCGACCGGCTCCGGCCCGGTGCGGATCAGCTTGCGGAACTCGTCTATGTTGGCTGGCACGGCCAGATGGTAGCGCCAGGCGCGGATCACACTGTCGAGCCCGTCGACAATCTTGGTCACCATTTTATCTGCGTTCCCATCTCTTAAGGACGCGACCGGCCCGTGGCCCCGGCGTCGCGATCGGCGCCGGCGGGGCGGCTCGCGCCGCGTGTTGTGTCTTGCTTGCTGTCTTGGCGCGGGACATGCGCCGGATCCGCCTCGATCGAAGGGACGGCGGGCGGCCGCCGGCGCCAGCCCTTCCCCTGCTGTCGCTTGCATGCCCGTCCGGGCCTTGCGGTTTGCTGTGCATATGACGATGCCCGCGCCGCGGACAAGCCCTTCCGACCCATGAACGCGCGACGGGCGCAATCGGTCCTGGCGGACCGGGCGGAAATCTTCAGCCGGCCTCCGCGCCCTGGCGGAACGGCGAAGCGGGGTAGACGCCGAGAATCTTCACTTCCCGCGAGAAAAAACCGAGTTCCTCAAGCGCCAGCCGGACCAGCCGGTTGTCCGGATGGCCTTCGATGTCGGCGTAGAACTGCGCGACGTTGAAGCGCGAGTCCAGGATGTAGCTCTCCAGCTTGGTGATGTTGACGCCGTTCGTGGCGAACCCGCCGAGCGCTTTGTAGAGCGCCGCCGGCACCGAACGCACCCGGAAGACGAGCGAGGTCACGATCGGGCCTTCGGCCGGATCGGGGTCGATCGGTTCGTGCGACATGATCAGGAAGCGGGTGGTGTTGTGCTCAAGGTCCTCGATGTCGCTCGCGAGGAAGTCCAGGCCGTAGATCTCCGCCGCCAGCCGCGAGGCGATCGCCGCCTCCGCCGGATCGCCGCGCTCGGCGACCTCCGCGGCGGCGCCGGCGGTGTCGGCGTGGACCACCGGCTCGAGGCCGCGCCGGCGCAGATACTGCCGGCACTGGCTGAGCGCCTGGATGTGGCTGTGCACCTTGCGGATGCCGTCCAGCGTGGCGCCCGGTGCGCCCAACAGGTTGTGGTTCACCGGCTGGAAATGCTCGCCCACGATATGCAGGCCGCTGTCGGGCAGCAGGTGGTGGATGTCGGCGACGCGTCCGGCGGAGGAGTTGTCGATCGGGATCATCGCGTAGCGCGCGTCGCCCTCGCGCACCGCGGCGAAGGTGTCCTCGAACGACGGGCACGGCACGGTCGCATGGTTCGGGAACACCATCCGGCAGGCCATGTCGGAATAGGCGCCGTGGGCGCCCTGGAAGGCGATCCTGTGCTGCGGGTCGGGCTCGTCCTCGGTACCCTGAATCCTGGAAGCGGTGGTCTCGGACATCGGTATTCCCGGTTATGCGGTCTGATCGGACTTGCCCGCGGCGGGCCGGCGGACGCAGAAGCTGGATGCAGCGGCGGGGTCGCCGGCCACGGCCGCCTGTCAAAACGCGCCGGAGTATCGGGAGGCGGTGCGGGGGTGTCAACGCGGCGCGCGCAACCCATGTCCCATGCGCCCGTGTCCGGACCGCCGGGCCTGTTCCCGACCCAACAGCGCGGCATGTCGACGCACGCCGTTGGCGCTCTGGCTGGAAACACGAGATTGGTATCCGAAACGTCGTGTGGAATCCCGCACCCAGGCCCGCCCCGGGCTATTGAACGCCCGAAAGGGTGCGGCTATGGTCTCGCCGCTTCACATGAGAGGCCGCAAGGAAAGTCCGAATGTCTCTGGAACTGAACAAGATCGCAGCAGCTGTGCTGACGGCCGGCGTGGTCGCCATGGGCACCGGCTTCGTCGCCGACCTGCTGGTCAAGCCGCATCCACCTGAAGAGCCAGTCTACAAGGTCGCGCTCAAGGACGACACGGGTAGCGGCGGCTCCGCCGGCGGCGGCTCCGGCGGTGAGGAGGAGCAGGCGCCCGACCTGGCGACGCTCCTGGCCAACGCTTCCGCCAGCGACGGCGAGAATGCCTCGCGCGCCTGCGCGGCCTGTCACTCTTTCAACGAGGGCGGTCCGAACAAGGTCGGTCCGAACCTGTACAACGTGATGGGCGCGAAGATCGCCGGGGTCAGCGACTTCAACTACTCCAACGCGCTTTCCGGTAAGGAAGGCGAGTGGTCGTACGAGAAGATGGACGCCTGGCTGGAGAACCCGAGCGAGTGGGCGCCCGGCACCAGCATGTCGTACAACGGCATCAAGGATCCGGAGAAGCGCGCCGACGTGATCGCCTATCTACGCCAGCAGGCCGACAACCCGCCGCCGCTGCCCGAGCCCGAGCAGCAGACGGCCGAAGCGAGCGGCGCTGGTGGCGAGTCTGAGACCGATGGCGGCAGCGAGCAGCAGGCCGCCGAAGAGTCCGGCGAAATGACGTCGGATGACGGCGACAAGGCGTCTGGCAGCGAGCAAGCCGCCAGCGATCAGGCCG
>CAYRCO010000075.1:0-5662 GCA_964422775.1 uncultured Rhodovibrio sp. | reverse complement strand
CAGCGATCAGGCCGGCAGCGAGGGCGGCGAAGGCGAGATGCAGACGGCCAAGGCCGACGCCGCCGAGGCGACCGGCGGCGGTGACAGTGCCTCGGGCGGTGGCTCGGACCTGGAGCAGAAGGTCGCTTCGGCCGATCCGGCCGCCGGCGAATCTGCCGTGGCGACGTGCAACGCCTGTCACTCCTGGAACAAGGGCGGTCCGAACAAGGTCGGTCCGAACCTGTGGAACGTGATGGGCGCTGAGATCGCCGGCGTCGACGGCTTCAACTACTCCAACGCGCTGTCCGGCATGGACGGCGAGTGGACCGTGGAGAAGATGGACGCCTGGCTGGAAAACCCGAACGAGTTCGCGGCTGGCAACCGGATGACCTATCCGGGCGTCAAGGACGACCAGAAGCGCTACAACATCATCGCCTACATGCTGCAGCAGTCGGACAAGGCGAGCGGCGACTAGAGCCGCACGCTTCGAACGGCAGCCTGAGACGAGCCGGCGGGTGGTCACACCCGCCGGCTCTTTTTTGTGCGCGCCGGAACGCGTCCGACGTCGGCCGGAGCAGCTGTGGCGAGCGCGTGACCGCCCTTGGGCACGGTCCGTCTTAGGGTCCACCTTGAGCGATACGCACACCGGATCCGCCGGCATGCCCGACACCAAGCGGAAAGGACGTAACCGATGGTCAAGCGATGGAGTGCAGCCGCCCTCGCCCTGCTGCTGCTGGGCAGCGTCGCCGCCTGCGGCGAGGAGGACGACGAGACCGCGGCTGAAAAGGCGAGCGAGTCGGTCGAGGAAGCCGCTGAGGAAGCGGGCGACGCCGTGGAAGAGGCCGGCGACGAGATCGAAGAGGCAACCGACGACTGAACTGCCGTCGACGCCTGGCGGGCGCGATTCAGGCGGACAGGACGTAGACGCCCCCGCCGCCGCCCGCGAGGGCGAGCGCGAGGCCGAGCGCGGTGATCAGGCCGTCGGCGGTCAGCAGACCCAGGCCGATCACCGTGATCGCGCCCGCCACCGGCAAGACGCCCCAGGGCACCAGCGCCAGCGGGTACATCAGAACGGCGAGCGCGCACAGACCCAGCACCACGGCGTGCAGCGCCGGGCGCGACAGCAATGTTGTCCAGCGCGCGCGGGTCACGCGGTCCAACCAGCGCAGGTAGGGCTCGACCCGGCGGATCGACCGGCGGCTGAGGTCGCCGTCGACCTCCAGCCGGCGCAGCATGCCGGGCACCCAAGGTGCCCGGCAGCCTAAGCTCATCTGCACCGCCAGCAGCACGATCACGCTGGCGCAGACCACCGACGCGCCCGGGATCGCGCCCACCGGCGACATCGCGATCAGGCCGATCGTGAACAACAGCGGCCCGTAGGTCCGCTGACCCAGCTGGTCGATCAGCGTGCCGAGCGATACCCGGTCGGCCTGCGCCGCCCGTTTCACGGCGTGCAGGGTCGCGGTGATGCTATCCTTCCGGCCGTCCGACATCGTGCGCTCGCTTATCTCCGGATCGCGTCTGTACCGCACCTGACATGCCGTGCGGCGCTTCCGTCCGGCGATGTGTAGGCGTTGCCGGGGGATACAATCCCCGTCGCCGCCGCAGGTATGTGTCAAGCGAGAGACACGTACCCTTGCCCCGCGACGCCTGCCGCAGCCTGGGCTTCTTGCCAATGCCAAGTAAGCTCTAGGCGCCCACGGGCCGGGACAGATACAGTGGCGGTCCGAGCCAATCCGGGACGCGAGCGCACAGCCGCGGTCCCGAGTCCCTCCGCTTCAGCGAGAGCCCGAGGTGAGCGACGCCCGCCCCGCCGCCGCGCAAGATACGCAGACCGCCGCGATGCCGAGCGATGCGCTGGTCGCGCTCGCCGAGCGGCTGGCCGACGCCGGCCGCCAGGCGGCGCGGCACCATTTCCGTACGCCTGTCGCGGTCGACGACAAGCCCGACGCCAGCCCGGTCACGATCGCCGACCGGGAGGCCGAATCGGCGATGCGCCGGATCATCGAGGAAACCCATCCCGACCACGGCATCGTCGGCGAGGAGCACGGCACCGTGCGCGGCGACGCCGATTATGTCTGGGTGCTCGACCCGATCGACGGGACCAAGCAGTTCATCTCCGGCAAGCCGACGTTCGGCTGCCTGATCGCGCTCGTGCATCGCGGCCGGCCCGTCCTGGGCGTGATCGACATGCCAGCACTCCAGGAACGCTGGGTCGGCGCGTCCGGCCGGGCGACCCTGTTCACCGACGCCCACGGCGAGATTCCGGCCGAAACCCGCCGCTGCTCCAACCTGGACGCCGCCACGCTGTGCGCCACTTCCCCCGGTATGTTCGCCGAAGCGGCGGACAACGCGGCGTTCGACCGGTTGCGCGGGCGCACCAAGCTGACGCTTTACGGCGGCGACTGCCACAACTACGGCCTGCTCGCCGCGGGCTACCTCGACCTCGTCTGCGAGGCCGGCATGAGCTATTACGACTTCGCCGCCCTGGTCCCGGTGATCGAAGGGGCCGGTGGCGTGATCACCGACTGGCACGGCCGCCCGCTCGGCCCCGAGTCCGACGGCCGGGTGCTGGCCGCCGGGGACCTGACCCTGCACGCCCAGGCGCTCGAGCAGGTGGGCCCGTGACGATCCGGGCGTTCTCCTTGGGCGCGGCAGCCCTGGCCCTGCTGCTGACGCTGCCGGCGCTGCCCGCACGCGCCCAAACTTCCCAGGGCGACGCGGCGCCGCAGCAGACCGCGCAAGCACCCGACCCCGACCTGCCCCAGCGCACCCTGCGCGAACTGGAGGGCGTGCCGCCGCGCCACGGCGTGGCGATGCACGGGACGGTCAAGTATCCGCCAGACTTCGAGCACTTCGATTACGTCAATCCCGACGCGCCCAAGGGCGGCACCGCCAAGATGCCGGCGGAGGGAACGTACGATTCCTTCAACCCCTACATCCTGAAGGGACAGCCGGCGCAGTCGATGTCGCTCATCTTCGAGACGCTGATGGCGTCCAGCGACGACGAGGCGTTCAGCCAGTACGGCCTGATCGCCGAGCACATCTACATGCCGGAAGACCGCGACTGGGTCGCCTACACCCTGCGCGCGGACGCGCGCTGGCACGACGGCGAGCCGATCACGGTCGAGGATGTGATCTGGTCTTTCAACGCGCTGAAGGAGAAGGGGCACCCGCAGTACCGCTTCTACTACAAGTCGGTCACCGAGGCCCGGCAGATCGGTCCGCGCACCGTGCGCTTCGAGTTCGCCGAAGGGTTGAACCGCGAGCTGCCGCTGATCGTGGGCCAGATGCCGATCCTGCCCAAGCATTACTGGACGGCGGAGGGCCGTGAATTCGGCAACTCGACGCTGGAGCCGCCGCTGGCCTCCGGCCCCTACCGGATCAGCGACCACGAGCCCGGCCGCTACGTCGTGTTCGAGCGGGTGGAGGACTACTGGGGCCGCGACCTGCCGGTCAACCGCGGGCGTTGGAATTTCGGCAAGATCCGCTTCGACTACTTCCGCGATCCGACCGTGATCCGCTCCGCGGTGAAGGCGGGCAACGTCGACTTCCGGCTGGAAAACCAAGCCAAGTCCTGGGCCAAGGCCTACGACGTGCCGGCGGTGCGCGACGGCCGGCTGAAGAAGGTCGAGCTGAAGCACGACCAGCCGACCGGCATGCAGGCGTTCGTGATGAACACCCGCCGCGCGCCGTTCGACAAGCCGAAGGTGCGCCAGGCGATGAACTACGCCTTCGACTTCGGCTGGACCAACAAGAACCTGTTCTTCGGCCAGTACACTCGTACCGAGAGCTACTTCTCCAACTCCGAGCTCGCCTCCGACGGGCTGCCCGAGGGTCGGGAGAAGGAGATCCTGGAGCAGTTCCGCGGTCAGCTGCCCGAAGAGGTGTTTACCCAGGAGTACGATCCGCCGTCCACCAGCGGCGACGGCTACCCGCGCGAGAACCTCAAGAAGGCGCTTGAGCTCCTGCGCGAGGCTGGCTTCGAGGTGCGCGACATGACGCTGGTGAACGAGGAAACCGGCGAACCGTTCACCTTCGAGTTCCTGCTGAACAGTCCCAGCTTCGAGCGGGTCGTCCTGCCGTTCGCGCACAACCTGAACCGCCTGGGGATCGAGGTCGACGTCTCGGTGGTCGACAGCGCGCAGTACCAGAACCGCCTGGACTCGTACGACTTCGACATGATCCTGGGCGGCTGGGGGCAGTCGCTTTCACCCGGCAACGAGCAGCGCAGCTACTGGGGCTCGCAGGCTGCGGAGCGCAACGGCACGCGCAACTGGGCCGGCATCCAGGACCCGGTCATCGACAAGCTGATCCAGATGGTGATCGGCGCGCCCGACCGCGAGGAACTGGTCCACCGCACCCGCGCGCTCGACCGGGTGCTGCTGTGGCACCACTACGTCGTGCCGAACTGGCACCTGGACTACTGGCGCATCCTCTACTGGGACAAGTTCCGCCGGCCGGAGACGATGGCGCCCTACGCGCTGAACTTCCTGGACGCCTGGTGGGTCGCCCCGGACAAGAGCCAGGAGATCGCCGCCGCGCAAGAGCAGGCGACCGGAGGCGAGCCGCAGGAGGGCGGCGGCACCGGCTGGCTAACCGTGCTGGGCGCGGTCGTGCTGGTCGGCCTGGCGTTCGTCTTCTTCCGCCGCGGCTTCCACCGCAAGACCGGTCAGCAGGGCGCGGAGTGAGCCGGTCATGACCAACTACATCATCCGCCGCATCCTGCTGATGGTGCCCACGCTCCTGGGCGCGATGCTGATCAACTTCCTGATCGTGCAAGCGGCCCCCGGCGGGCCGGTGCAGCAGGTGATCAGCCAGGTGACCGGCACCGGTGTCGCCGCCACCCAGCGGATCACCCAGGCCGGCAGCGACACCGCGAGCGGCGGCAGCGCGCAGTCCCAGCCCTCCGGCGGCTCGGGCCCGCGCGGCGACTACCGCGGCGCCCAGGGCCTGCCGCCGGAGTTCATCGAGGACCTCGAGGCGCAGTTCGGCTTCGACAAACCGGCGCACGAGCGCTTCATCATGATGGTCGGCAACTACGCCACCTTCGACTTCGGGGAGAGCTTCTTCCGCTCGCGCTCGGTGACCGAACTGATCGTCGACAAGCTGCCGGTGTCGATCTCGCTCGGCCTCTGGACGACGCTGCTCACCTACCTGATCTCGATCCCGCTCGGCGTGGCGAAGGCGACGCGCGACGGGACACCGTTCGACTTCTGGACGTCCGTGGTGGTGATCGTCGGCAACGCCATCCCGGCGTTCCTGTTCGCGGTCTTCCTGATCGTGGTGTTCGCCGGCGGCGCCTACCTCGATTGGTTCCCGCTGCGCGGCCTGGTCTCCGACGACTGGGAGACGCTCAGCTGGCCGATGAAGATCGTCGACTATTTCTGGCACATGGCGCTGCCGATCACCGCACTGGTGATCGGGTCGTTCGCGGCGCTGACGATGCTGACCAAGAACTCCTTTCTGGACCAGATCAACCAGCAGTACGTCGTGACCGCGCGCGCCAAGGGCCTGACCCAGAAGCGGGTGCTCTACGGCCACGTCTTCCGCAACGCCATGCTGATCGTGATCGCCGGCTTTCCGGTCGCGTTCGTGAACATCCTGTTCACCGGCGCGGTCCTGATCGAGATCCTGTTCTCGCTCGACGGCCTCGGCCTGCTGGGCTTCGAGGCGGTGGTCA
>CAYRCO010000074.1:9415-12176 GCA_964422775.1 uncultured Rhodovibrio sp. | reverse complement strand
GTCCTTGGCAACGTGACCTACGCGCTTAAGGTCCAAGGCGTCGCGCGTGCCGAACGGCGCACGCGCGCGCAGCGGGCGCTCGCCGACGCCGGGCTCGATCGCCTTGCCCGCCGCCCCGCGCGGGTGCTGTCCGGCGGCGAGCAGCAGCGCCTCGCCCTCGCCCGCGCCTGGGCGACCCGGCCGGAGGTGCTGTTTCTGGACGAGCCGACGGCGAACCTGGATCCCGCCGGCGCACACGCGGTCGAGCGGATGGTGGCGGCGATCAAGGACCAGGGCACCAAGATCGTGCTCACCACGCACGACCTGGGCCAGGCGCGCCGGTTGGCGGACGAGGTGGTGTTCCTGCACCGCGGCCGGTTGGTCGAGCGCAGCTCCGCGCAGCATTTCTTCGATCAGCCGCAGAGCGGGCAGGCCCGGGCGTTCCTGTCCGGCGATCTGGTTCTGTGACTCAAGCCGGACACCGGCCGAGACCGGGAAACCCGTGGCCAAGAGAGGGAGCCCAACGCCAGATGGCGCTGTTCAAGCGATTCGCTTTCGCCTTGAGCGCTCTCGCGCTCGCCTTCGCGGCACAGCCGGCGGAGCGCGCTAAGGCGCAGGACGACCGCTTCATCATCGTCCAGTCCACCACCTCGACCGAGGCCTCCGGACTGTTCGATCACCTGCTGCCCAAGTTCGAGAGCATGACCGGGATCGACGTGCGCGTGGTCGCGGTCGGCACCGGACAGGCGATCCGCAACGCGCGCAACGGCGACGCCGACGTGCTGTTCGTTCACCACACCCCGAGCGAGTACAGGTTCATCGCCGATGGCCACGGCAAGCGCCGGTTCGATGTGATGTACAACGACTTCGTGATCGTGGGCCCGTCGGACGATCCGGCCGGCATCGCCGGCATGGACAGCGTTACCGACGCGCTGGCCAAGGTCGCGGGCTCCGGCGCGCCGTTCGCCTCCCGCGGCGACGACAGTGGCACCCACCAGAAGGAACTCGGCCTGTGGGCGGAGACCGACGTCGACCCGCAGGCGGCCAGCGGCGGCTGGTACCGCGAGACCGGGTCCGGGATGGGCAAGACCCTGAACACGGCCGTGCAGATGGGCGCGTACACCATGAGCGACCGGGCGACCTGGCTGAACTTCGGCAACAAGCAAGGCTACGACATCCTGCTGGAGGGCGACCCGCGCCTGTTCAACCAGTACGGCGTGATGGTGCTGAACCCGGATAAGCACCCGAGCGTAAAGGAAGGCATGGCCCAGGCGTTCGTCGACTGGCTGGTCTCGAAGGATGGCCAGCAAGCGATCGCGAACTACCACCTGAAAGGCCAGCAGGCGTTCTTTCCGAACGCGGACTGAGCCGCGGGCACGCGGCGGCACGCGGTGATTCGCCGTGTGGTCCGATCACCGGTGAACCTGGCCCCGCCGGCCCCTCCCTCACGGCCGCCGGGGGCTCTCTTCCCCTGTCCTCGGCGACGGAAACCAGCGACGCCCCGCTGCGCGGTCGGCGGCTCTCCGTGCTGCCCCCCTTTGCCCCGTATTACTACGGATTGAGTGCCGACAGCAGAAACCGGAGATTGAGCGCCCTTCTACAACGAAAGCTGCCAGCCATGTCCCTCGGTCCCGCCGTTCTTGCCGATCGCCTCGAAGTTGCCGCGCGCAAACTGGCCGGTCAGGATGAGCGCTTGGCGCAAGCCTGCGAGGAAGCCGCCACGTTCTTTCGCGAAGAGTGCGACGTCGAACCAGGCACATCGGGCGAAGACTTCGGGAAGGAGGCGCAGGACAACGTCGTTCAGATGCCGACCCGCACACGCTAAGCGCGGCGTTCCTGCCGCCCCTCACACCAATCCATGTTGCACCGCAACCAAAAAGAGGTGCGGCTTCCCGGTTCACAAGCCGTGCCCGAACCGGTTATTGAGATAGGCAGCGTCAGGCCGCCGAACAAAACGAATCACGGCCGGCCGATGTCGTCTGGGGAGGCGAACACAACGTGGCCGAAGCAGGGACCGATCCGTCCGCGCGCGGCGAGGCCGTGCTGGCGTGCGAGAACGTCAGCCGTTCGTTCGGCGGACTGCAGGCGCTCAAGAACGTGTCGATCGAGATCGGCCCGGGCGAGATCTATGGCCTGGTCGGACCGAACGGCTCGGGCAAGACCACGCTGGTGAACGCGGTCACCGGCTTCTACCCGCCCAATTCCGGGACCATCCGCTTCGAGGACAAGCAGATCGCGGGCGTGAAGCCGCACAAGGTGGCGGGCCTGGGGATCGCGCGGACGTTTCAGAACGTCGCCCTGTTCAAGGGCATGAGCGCCCTCGACAACATCCTGATGGGCCGGCACGTGCACATGAAGCCGCGCGCGCTGGCTTCGCTGTTCTACTGGGTGTGGGCGCAGAAGGACGAGGTCGCCAACCGCCGCCAGGTGGAGGAGATCATCGACCTCCTGCAACTGGAGAGCGTGCGCCACGAGCCGGTGGAGATGATCCCGCTCGGCATGCAGAAGCGCGTCGAACTCGCCCGCGCCCTGGCGGCGGAGCCGCGCCTGTTGATCCTGGACGAGCCGATGGCCGGGATGAACCAGGAGGAGAAGGAGTACATGGTGCGCTTCATCCTGGACGCCCGGGAAGCGCTCGACCTCTCCATCCTGCTGATCGAGCACCACTTGGACGTGGTCACCGCGATCTGCGAGCGCGTCGCCGTGCTCAACAACGGCGAGAAGATCGCCGAGGACGCGGCGAAGGACGCCATGAGCGACCCCGCCGTGGTCGCCGCCTACA
>CAYRCO010000074.1:0-9405 GCA_964422775.1 uncultured Rhodovibrio sp. | reverse complement strand
GCAGGACGACGTGGACCGCGCCCTGTTCATCGGTGGCGGCGGGTTCACCGGCCCGAAGGCGTTCGTCCGCCGATACAACGCGACGGTGGATGCAGTGGAGCTTGACCCCGCCGTGGTCGCCGCCTACATCGGCAAGGTCGACAGCGACACCGCCGACAGCCAAGCGGACGCCGCCCATGTCGGCTGAGACCGAGCACACGACCGGCCAGGCCGTGCAGCCCGGCGCCCCGACGGCCGAGCACCCGGACTGGCGCGCCGACGACACGCTGCTCGGCCACCTGGCCGCCAACGCCCGGGAGGTCCCCGACCGGGTCGCGTTGCGCGAGCGCGACCACGGCATCTGGCAGGAGTACACCTGGGCGCAGTACCTGGAGCGCGTGCTGGCCTTCGCCGCCGGGTTGGAGAGCTACGGTGTCCAGCCGGGCGACACCGTGCTGATCGTGGGCGACAACCGGCCCGCCCTCTACTTCGGGCTGTTGAGCGCCGCCGCCCTGCGCGCCATCCCGACCCCCGCCTACCCCGATTCCACCCCGCAGGAGATTGGCGAGCAGATGCAGCGCGAGGCGATCCGCTTCGCGCTGGCGGAGGACCAGGAGCAGGTCGACAAGCTGCTGGAGATCCGGGAGAGCAACCCGTCGATCGAGCTGATCGTCTACGACGACCCGCGCGGCCTGAAGGGCAAGGAGCCGGACGGCGTGGTCGGCTTCGAGGCGATCGCAAAGTTGGGCCGCCAGCGCCTGAACGACGAGCCCGGCCTGCGCGACGACCTGCTTGGGCGCGGCAACGTCCACGACGTCGCGGTGCTGCTGCACTCCTCCGGCACCACCGGCGCGCCCAAGGGCATCCCGCTCAAGCACGGCCACGTCCTGTTCGCCGTGCGCAACGCCGCCAAAGCGGACTACTTCCGCGAGGGCGAGGTGCACATGGCGTTCCTGCCGATGGCGTGGGTGGGCGACTACACCTTCTCCGTCGGCGCGGCGATCTTGCTGAAGTTCACGGTCAACATCCCGGAAACGCAGGAAACCGCGCAGAAGGACATCCGCGAAATCGCGCCGACGATGTACTTCTCCGGCCCGCGCGCCTGGTCGAACCTGCTGACCCGGATCCAGGTCGGGATCGACGAGAGTACGCCGTTCAAGCGCTGGCTCTACAACCGCTTCATGCCGTTCGCGGTGGAGCTGGAGCGCCGGCGCCTGCAGGGCCAGGAGCCCGGGGCCGGCGAGCGACTGTGGCGCTGGCTGGGCGAACTGCTGGTCTACGGCCCGATCCGCGACCAACTGGGCCTGCGCCGGGTCGGCCGGCCCTACACCGCCGGCGAGGCGATGGGCGAGGAGGTCTTCCTGTTCTTCCGCGCGCTCGGCCTCGAACTCCGGCAGTTCTACGGCCAGACCGAGACGGTCGCGCTGACGGCCGCGCAGGACCCGAGCGACGTCAAGCTGCACACCGTGGGCAAGCCCTTCCCCGGCGTGGACATCCGGATCAGCGACGACGGCGAGATCCTGGTCAAGGGCGACAACGTCTTCGACGGCTACTACCAGCGCCCGGACGCGACCGCCGAGACGCTGGTCGACGGCTGGCTGCACACCGGCGACGCCGGCTACCTGGAGGACGATGGCCACCTCGTGGTCCTGGGCCGGGTCAAAGAGGTGGTCTACACCGCCGCCGGCGATCGGTTCATCCCGACGTTCATCGAAAACCGGATCAAGTTCTCCCACTACGTCCGGGACATCTGCATCCTGGGCGAGGGCCGGGAGCACCTTGCAGCGATCGTTTGCATCGACATCGACGCGGTCGGCCACTGGGCGGAGGAGCACGGCGTGCCCTACACGTCCTACGCCGACCTGTCGCAGAAATCGGAAGTCTACGACCTGATCGAGGGCGTGCTGAAGCGCACCAACGAGACCCTGCCCGAGGGCCAGCAGATCCGGCGCTTCGTCAACCTCCACAAGCCCTTCGACCCGGACGACGGCGAGGTCACGCGCACCCGCAAGCTGCGCCGCAACGTGATCGACGAGCACTACAAGCCGATCATCGACGCTCTCTACAGCCGCGAGCGCAGCCTCGAGTTCAAGGCCACCTTCACCTACGAGACCGGCGAGACGGGCGAACTGACCCGCCATCTAGAGCTGCGCGACATCGCGCCGGGCAAGACCGCCGGCCCGGCGCGCGACACGGCGGCAGAGCGGAGCCAGGCCGCGCAATGACCTACTTCCTCGAACTGCTGATCAACGGCGCGCTGACCGGGCTGATGTATTCCCTGGCCGCCCTCGGAATCGTCCTGATCTACAAGTCGGCGGGCGTGCCCAACCTCGCCCACGGCGCGATGATCATGCTGAGCGCATACTTCATCTACATCTTCGCCAGCATGGCCGGCGTTTCGTTGTGGATCGCCATCCCGGTCGCGGCCGTTCTGATGTTCGTCTTCGGCCTGGTCTGCGAACGCTTCCTGCTGCGGCGGATGGTGGGCCAGCCGATCATCATGATCGTGATGCTGACCTTGGGCCTGGAGATCCTGCTGCGCGGCTTGGCACCGGGCCTGCTGGGCGCCTCGCCGAAATCGCTGGACTTGGGCATCGGCCTGGCACCGGTGATCGTCGAGGGAGTGTTCATCAATCGCGAATACCTCTGGGGTGCAGCGATCGCGATCCTGATGATCGGGGTCGCGCTGGCGTTCTTCCAAACGCGCCTGGGCACCAAGCTGCGCGCGGTTTCCGACGACCACGTGTCCAGCTGGTCGGTGGGCATCTCGGTCGAACGCGCGATCGGCATCTCCTGGGGCCTGGCCGGGATCTCCGCGGTCGCCGCCGGGGCGCTGTGGGGCAGCGCGCAGGGCATCGACTGGACGCTGTCCACCCTGCTGTTCCCGGCGATCGCGGTGGTGATCCTGGGTGGGCTGGACAGCATCTGGGGCGTTCTGGTCGGCGGCTTGCTGGTCGGCATCCTGGGCAGCGTCGTCCCGGGCTATCTGGATCCGCTGGTGGGTGGGGGCACGCGCGACGTCGTGACCTCGCTGATCATCCTGGTGACTATCCTGGTCCGGCCGTACGGCATCTTCGGCCGCGAGGACATCGAAAGGGTCTAGTCGGCAATGTTCTACCGCCTGGCGGGCGTCCACCACACGACCTACGCCGGGGAGCGTAAGCTCTACCCGATCCCGGCCGACCGCTGGCAGGCGCTGGGCGTGCTGGCGCTGGGCGTGCTCGCCCCGCTGCTGGTGAGCGACCTGTACCTCTCCAGTTACCTGCTGCCCTGGCTGGTCTGGACCGGGGCGGCCTTGTCCCTGACCCTGCTGATGGGCGTCGCCGGCCAATTGCACTTCGGCTTCGCGGCCGTCTTGGCGATCGGCGCCTACACCGCGATCCACCTGACCCGCGCGGGCGTGCCGTTCGAATTCGCGCTGCTCGGCGCCGGGCTGATGGCGGCCGTGATCGGCTCAATATTCGGCGCGGCGGCGCTCAGGGTGAAGGGCCTCTATCTGGTGATGGCCACGCTCGCCATGCAGTACCTGGTCGACTGGACGATCGTGAACGTGCCCGCGATCTCCGGCGGCGCGCAGGCGACCCTGCAGGCGCCCAAGGTGAGCTTCCTCGGCGCGCCCATGACCAACGAGACGGTGCAGTATTACGGCGCACTGGTCTGGGCGGTCGTGGTCACGGTGTTCATCATGAACATCAAGCGCAGCTCGTTCGGCAGGGCGCTGGTGGCGGTGCGCGACAAGGACTTCGCCGCCGCCGTGATCGGGGTGAACGTCTTCAAGTACAAGCTGCTTGCCTTCTTCACCGCGTCCTTCCTGGGTGGGATATCGGGCGCGGTGCTGGCGTTCTGCTACTACGAGGCGGTGACCCCGGAGCAGTTCAGCTTCGACGTCTCGATTCAGTTCGTCGCGATGGTGCTGGTCGGCGGGCTGGGCAGCGTGATCGGCGCCTACCTGGGTGCGGCCTTCGTCCTGCTGCTGCCGATCTTCCTGACCAACTTTGTCGCCGGGCTGGCGGACAGCGGGATGATCGAGATGTCGCAGAACCTGCAGTCGCACATCCCGCTGATGGCCTACGGCGCGCTGATCATCGGCTTCCTGCTGTTCGAACCGTTGGGGCTGGCGAAGATTTACGACAACATCCGCAACTACTTCCTGGTGTGGCCCTTCCAGCACACGAAGAGCTGAAGCCCACCGGGACACGAGACACGCGGAACACGCCGGGACCCGAGCGCGACAACAACCGGCAAGCCCGCGTGAAAAACCGAAAGCAACGAGGGAGGTTTCTCATGACGACCAGACGAGGTGCCCTGCGCACGGCGACCACGGCGATCGCCGCCGCCGCGCTCGCGGTGACCGGCTTCACCGGGGCCGCCAAGGCGCAGGACAAGGAGCCGATCACCTTCGCCCTGCTGCAGGACTTCACGGGCGTCTACACGTTCGTGTCGAACGAGTACAACCAGGGCCAGCAGGACTACATCAAGTTGGTCAATGCCACCGGCGGCGTGCAGGGCCACAAGATCGAACTGACGGTCCGCGACCACGGCAACGAGCCGCAGCGCGGCATCGAGCTCTACAACCGCGCGGTCGAGGAAGGTGCTGTGCTGGTCGACTTCCTGTCCACGCCGGTCAGCCGCGCGATGGTCCCGCGGGTGCTGGAGGACGAGGTGGTGATGATCACCGCCCTGCACGGGCGCGGCGACGCCAGCAACGGCGAGGTCTTCCCCTACGTCTTTCCGATGATGGCGACCTATTGGTCTCAGGCGAGCGTGCTCGCGAACTACATCGAAGAGAACATGGGCGGCCTCGAGGGCAAGAAGATCGCGCACGTCTTTATCGACAGCCCGTTCGGCCGCGAGCCGCTGCCGATCCTGCGCGAGCTGGCCGAGCGCAAGGGCTTCGAGGTCAAGGCGTTCCCCTATCCCTCGCCGGGCAACGAGCAGTCGTCGACCTGGTCGGACGTGCGCCGCTGGGGTCCCGACCACGTCACCATCTGGGGTGCCGGCGGCGGCCAGCCGGTGTCGATCCGCACCGCGATCCGCAACGGCATCTCGCCCGAGGACATCCTGTCGGTGGTCTGGCTCGCCCGGACCGACATGGAGCAGGTCGGCTTCGACGCCGCAACCGGCGTGAAGCGCTTCGCCGCCACCCACACCGGCCGCGACACGCCCGTGATTCAGCGGATCATGGAAGAGGTCGTGGACAAGGGCAACGGCACCGGTGACGAGAAGAACGTGGGCAACGTCTACTACAACATCGGTGTGGCGACGATGGCGGCCTCGGTCCGTGCGGCGGAGCTCGCGCTCCAGGAGCACGGCGCGCCGCTGACGGGGACGAAGCTGAAGCAAGGCTTCGAGATGATCGAGGATTTCAACGCCGAGGGCCTGATGCCGCCGATCACCATCACCGGAAAGGACCACCAGGGCGGCGGCTACGGCCGCGTGTCGATGTGGACCGGCGACAGCTGGGAGCCGCAGACCGACTGGGTGTCGGCCTACCAGGACATCGTCTGGGAGGAGATCGAGAAGGATTCGGCCAAGTTCGAGCAGGGCAACTAAGCGCCATGACCCTGCTCGCGCTCAACAATGTCGAGGTGGTCTACGACAAGGTCTTCCTCGCCATTAAGGGCGTCTCGCTTGCGATCGAGGAGGGCGACATGGTCGCCCTCCTCGGCGCCAACGGCGCCGGCAAGTCGACCACGCTGAAGACCGTAAGCGGCCTGCTCGCGCCCGAACGCGGCGCGGTCACCCGCGGCGACGTCACCTTCGACGGCCGCGACATCCTGCCGATGGCCGCCGCCGAGCGGGTCGAGGCCGGGATCGTCCACGTCCTGGAAGGCCGGCGCATCTTCGAGCACCTAACCCCGGACGAGAACCTGACCGCCGCTTTCCCGCTCAAGGGCAGCCGGCAGAAGCTGAACGAGCTCAAGACCCAGGTCTACGACTACTTCCCGCGCCTTTACGAGCGGCGGCGCAGCCAGGCGGGCTACCTGTCCGGCGGGGAGCAGCAGATGCTGGCGATCGCGCGCGCGCTGATGACCCAGCCGCGCCTGATCATGCTGGACGAGCCGTCGCTCGGCCTGGCCCCGCTGCTGGTGCAGGAAATCTTCCAGATCATTACCCGGATCAACCGGGAGGAAGGTGTCAGCGTCCTGCTGGTCGAGCAGAACGCGGCGGCCGCTCTGGACGCCGTGCGCCATGCCTACCTGCTCGAGAACGGGCACGTCGTGATGTCGGGCGACGCCGCCACCCTGAAGCAGAACCCGGACATCCAGGAGTTCTACCTGGGCGGCCACGACCGGGTGGATTACCACAACGTCAAGCACTACCGCCGGCGCAAACGCTGGCTGGCCTGAAGCCCTGCTCGGTCACCGTCGCGCGATGATCCGCCATATCGTCTTCTTTACCGTCCCCGCCGATCGGCTCGACGCGGCCGAGGCCGGCCTGAAACCGCTGGAGCGGATCGCCCACGCCGATGTCCTGGAGGTGCGGCGCAACCTGCGCGGGGACGACCTCTCGCGCGAGGTCGATCTCGTGGTCTATGGCGAGTTCGCCGACGAGGCCGCGCTCGCCCGCTATAAATCGGACCCGATCTATGCGCAGGCGATCCAGGCGGTGCGCCCACTGCGGCAACTGCGTGTGGCGGCCGACATCCGCTCTTGAGGCCGTGCGCCCGGGCATTACCTCACAAGTGCTTTCGTCCCCGGGCCCTTCAGTCGACGAAACGCGCGCGTCCGGGTTGCACTTTACTTTTTTCTAACAAGTCCGGCACACACTCCGAGATCTGAACGGACGATCCCGCACGACCGCAAGCCAAGAGACCCAGCCAATGGCCACGCCGCTCGACAAAGCCTACGACCGCCTGACGCGGACGGAAGCCGAACGTTCGGCCGTGATCGCCGATTACACCCGGTCCGATATGCCGCTGGTGTACGTCACCCGCGCGTTCGTCCATCAGACCGGCTACACCGAAGCCGAGGCGATCGGCGCCAACTGCCGGTTCCTGCAGGGCCCGGATACCGACCCAGACGATATCGAGGCGATCCGGCAAGCGATCCGCGAACAGCGCAGCCTGACGATCGACATCCTGAACTACCGCAAGGACGGCACGCCGTTCTGGAACCGCCTGCGCCTGCGCCCGGTATTCCGCGACGGCGCGCTCGATACCTACGTCGGCGTCCAGAACCCGATTCCAGAGGCCGACGTCGTGCGCGGCCCGCACTTCGACATGCCCGCCGTCGAGCGGCCGCCCGCCGTCCCCTCAACCGCGGCGCACGGCTGAGCGGCCCAACGGGCCTGGCCGGTCAGATGCCTCGGCCGGTCATGCCTGGCGGTCGGCGAGCCAGGCGTCGTGGAGCCACTGCTCGGTCTGGCGCTTCTGGCGCAGGCTGTTCCAGGCGATGTCGCGCTCGAAGGTGAGCACCGTCTCGCCCGGGCCCACGATTACCCAGAAGAAGCGCTTGTCCGCGCCGTTGCGGCACTTGACCTTCATCCCGGTCACGCCGAGCTCGCGGGTCCCGGCTGGCCCGTCGGCAACCCGGATCCGTTCCTCGTGCGGGCGCACCCAGCGGACCTCCATCCGCTCCAGCAGGTCCGAAGCGACGGCGCGCAGGTAGCCCTGTGCGATCTCCCGCGCACCCCCAGGCTCCGGCAACGCGCCCTCGACAAACCGACGGTCCAGCCAGGTGACGCCCTTCAGCGTTCCCTCCGGCGTCACCACCGCCGAGTAGTGCTCGCCGCCCAAGTCCGGCCGGTCATCGGCGGCGCCCGCGGGTTCGTAGCGCAGGTGCCAGACCGGCTCCCCGTCCATCGCAGCCTCCTGGGCCAGGACGCGATTGTAGTCCTCGGGCGGACGGACGGCGTTCAGAACCGTCGGCGTCGGCGCGTCTACGCGTTCGCGAAGTACGGTCATGGCTTAGACCTCCCTTGTCGTATTGGGGCAATATCGGCGCGACCGGGGCCGGTCAGGCGGTCTGCGTCAGCCGGCCGCGCGCGGTGTTCGCGACTGCCGCAGCGACGAGCACCAGCGCCAGCACCAAACAGACCCCGGTCAGCAGATCGCCGATGCGCCCGCCGCCGACCCACAGCGGAACAAACGGCCCTGTGCTGGCGCCGACGAACAGGATGAAGGTGTAGAAAGCGACCGCCGCGCCACGCGTTTCGTCACTGGCGACCGCGCTGACCCGCGCGATCAGGGCGGGGACGCAGACGCTGATCCCGGCGACGAACGGCACGCTCAGCACCAGCGGGGCGAGACCCTCGCCCGCCGCCACCGGCACCAGGGCGGTCGCCGCGAGCGCCAGCGCCGCGGTCGTCAGGCCAGCGGCGAGCACGCGAACCGGACCCAAGCGCGGCATCAACTTGGGTGCCAGCAACGCCGTCAGCATGCCTGGCAGCGCCACCGCGCGGACCTCGAGCGGGTCCAGGCCAAGCGCGGCAAGCGCCTCGCCGCGGCCCTGGCCCAACGCGACGTAGAACGCGACGAAGCTAAGCAGCAGAACGAACGCTGCCGCGTACGCCCGCACCATATCCGGATTGGTCAGCAGCCGCGGCACCGCGATGAAGATCCGCGGCAGCTGCACCCCGGCCTGGCCAGGGTGACCTTCGGGCAGCCGGCTCAGCGCCAGCGCGGCCAGCGCGTAGACCGCCGCCGCGGGCCACAGCGCGGCCAGCAGGCCAACGCCCGCGAACGCCCCGCCGTAGATCTGCCCGGCCAGACCAGCCGTCAGGAACGCGGTCGACATCCAGGCCACGCCCCACAGGCGCTGCTGCTGCGGCAGCCGGTCGGACAGATAGGCAAGCGCCACCGGCGGGAACGCCGACGCCGCGAACCCTTGCAGGACGCGCGCGGCGATCAGTTGATCGAACGTCTGCGTCAGGGCCGTCAGCACGCTCGCCGCCCCAAGCGCGGCCAGACCGCCGACCATCACCGGTTTGCGCCCGTAGCGGTCGGACAGTGGCCCGAAGATCAGGAACCCGGCGGCATAGGCGTAGCCAAACGCACTGCTGACCAACCCGGCGACCGCGGTCGACACGCCGTAGCTCTCCGCCACCGCGTCGAGCAGCGGCAGCGGCAGGTAGAGCTCACTCACCACGACAAGGCCGGACAAGGCCAGCAGGGCAATGGTTAACGCACCTCCCATGGCCTTAGCTCCTCTCCTGTATGCGGTTCCCGTAGCTAGAGCTCTACCCAACGTCTACTGTAGGTTTTTTTTCAAGAATACGCCTGCGCCTTTACGCCGAACCCCGGCTGGCCGAACCACACGGAGCGGACAACCAAGTTGGTTTGCGATCCTGCGTCCCGGCTCGGAACGCCCGGCGGGATGCGCCTCGCCCTACTCTTCCAGTTGCTGGATGAGCCCTTCGATGTAGGCGATGTTCCTCAGGATCTCGTCGCGGAAGGTCTGCATCTCGGCGATCTTGCGGTCGGTG
>CAYRCO010000073.1:0-12248 GCA_964422775.1 uncultured Rhodovibrio sp. | reverse complement strand
GCGACCGCGACCGGCGCCGGCCGGCTGGCCTGCCGGGCGGCGCTGCGCGTCGGCGCCGGCTTGGTCACGGCCGGCGTGCCGTCGCAGGCGCTGGCGATCTACGCGCAGGATACCGCCGCGGTGATCACCGCACCCGTCGATGACGACGCGGCGCTCGACCGGCTGCTCGCCGACGACCGCCTGAACGCGCTGCTGCTCGGGCCCGGCGCCGGGGTTGGCGCCGAGACCCGCGGGCGGGCGCAGAAGCTGCTCGCAACCGGCCGTTCGGTGGTGCTGGACGCCGACGCGCTGACCAGTTTCGCGGGCACCGCCGACGCGCTGGCGACGGCGGTGCAGGGGCCCACCGTGCTGACCCCGCATGCCGGCGAGTTCGCCCGACTGTTCCCGGACGTCACCGGCGACAAGCTGGCCCGCGCGCGCACCGCGGCCCGGCAGTCCGGCGCGGTCGTGCTGCTGAAGGGGGCCGACACCGTGATCGCCGCACCCGACGGCCGGGCGGCGATCAACGCCAACGCCCCGCCGGACCTCGCCACCGCCGGGGCTGGGGACGTGCTGGCCGGCCTGATCAGCGGCACGCTGGCCCAGGGACTGCCGGCCTTCGAGGCCGCCTGCGCGGCCGCCTGGCTGCACGGTGCAGCCGCTGAGGGCGCCGGCCCCGGCCTGATCGCGGACGACCTGCCGGACCGGGTGCCGGGCGCGCTCACGGCGCTGCAGGCGCAACGGTAGGCATTATAAATAGCGCAATAACAAGCTGTTATCGGCGTGTCCGGTCATGCTTCCCAGAACCGCGCACGCACCTCGTCCCAGGTGAGCGGGGCGAGGCCGGTTTGTTCGACCGAGACACAGACGTGTGCGCCGTCGCCGACCGACCGGCTGTGGGAGTGGCCGTGGACGTTACGGGCGTACTTCGGACCGAGCAGCGCGGGAACGTGGCTGAGCAGGGTCCCGGGCGCGAACTTGACCGCGCCATGCACTTCGGCGACGGCGTCGAAGCCGAGACCGTCGCCGCCCAGCCAGCGGCGGTCGTGGTCGCCCATCACCAGATGGATCCGCCCCTCGAGCGCGCCCAGCGCGGCGCGCGCGGCCACCGGCGACCAGGCGAAGTCGCCCAGCACCCAGACCGTATCGCGCGGGCCGACCCGGGCGTTCCAGCGCGCGATCAGGCCGGCGTCGTGCGCGGCAAGGTCGCTGAACGGCCGGTTCGTCGCCTCGTAGCGCAGGATGTTCGCGTGGCCGAAATGGGTGTCGGCGATCAGGAAGGTTTCGGGCATGGGCGGTTATGCCTGGTTAACGGCCGGGTCGGCGAAGGGATCGTAAGAGGTCGCGCTAAGCCTTTCGACCTAGGGTACTTTTTCAGGGTTGCACACGGGTGCGTGTTAACCCGCTCTTAAACCGTGCGGTGCAGGGTGAAGTCTCGGGCAACCCGCTCAAAAGCGGCGCAATTGCCCGCGGTTCAACGCCGACATGAAGGAAGAACGTCATGCTGGCAGATCGTCTCGACATCTTCTCGCGCCGGCCGCGCACCCGGATCGAGGCTGGTTCGACTTACCTGCGCCGTGCCGCCGACCAGACGGTCGAAACCGCCGAGGTGCATTCCGTCGCCAAGGACGAGATGGGGATCGACCACGTTCGCTTCCACATCAAGATCGCCCGCGGCCACACCAAGTTCGTGGACGAAGAGCGTATCCTGTCGCTCGCCAGCTTCGCCGAGCGCTTCCGCGAGCGCGCCCAGGCTTAAAGACGTCTGGAACGCCGGCCGATCGGGCGCGCTCAAGGCGGCTCGCGGCGGTCGGGACTTCAACCGCGGTCCGTGTGTACAAGGCCCGCGGTTCGTTGTCGGCCAGATCGCCGGCATTTTATCGAAAAATCAGCTAAATAAATCTGGTTTTTGCGGCGTCGTGTTAGCCGTGGAGGCTGGCGGCGGCCCGTCAGGCGTGTCTTGCCATGGCGCGGCTGCGCGGCAAGACTGCCGGCCCGGCTCCCCCGGTTCAGGCGAGGGGAAGAGCGGCAAGGAGGGCGATCATGGCCGAGGGCGGCAAGGCGCTGAGCACGGGCGGCGACACGGATCGGAGCACCGCCGAACGCCGCCGGCTGCTGAAGCAGCTGGAGCGCAAGGTCCTCTGGCTGTCGGCCTGGACGATCCACAACGCCAATCTGCTGCGCGACAACCCGGACGGCCTCAAGGTCGGCGGGCACCAGGCGTCCTGCGCCTCGCTGACCACGCTGATGACGGCGCTCTACTTCGACGTGCTGCGCCCGGAGGACCGGGTCGCGGTCAAGCCGCACGCCAGCCCCGTGTTCCACGCGATCCAATACCTGCTGGGCCAGCAGGAGGTGCAGGCGCTGAAGGATTTCCGGGCCTTCGGCGGGGCACAGTCGTACCCCTCGCGCACCAAGGACAAAGACGACGTCGACATCTCCACGGGCTCCGTCGGCCTGGGCGTGGCGATGACGGCGTTCGCCGGGCTGGTGCAGGACTACGTCTCGCTCAAGGGTATGATGGGCACGCGCCAGCGCGGGCGGATGGTGGCGCTGGTCGGCGACGCCGAGCTCGACGAGGGCAACATCTACGAGTGCCTGCTGGAGGGCTGGAAGCACGACATCCGCAACGTCTGGTGGATCATCGACTACAACCGGCAGAGCCTGGACAGCGTGGTCGCCGACCGGCTGTTCGGTCAGATCGACCAGCTGTTCCGCACCATGGGCTGGGACGTCATCACGCTGAAGTACGGCCGGCAGCTGCAGGCGGCGTTCGAGCAGCCGGGCGGGGCGGCGCTGCGGCAGTGGATCGACGACTGTCCCAACCAGCTGTACTCCGCGCTGGTGTTCCAGGGCGGGGCCGCCTGGCGCGCGCAGCTGAAGGGCGACATCGGGGACGTGCCCGGCATCCCGGAGCTGCTGGCGCAGTACGACGACGCTGAGCTGCACGAGCTGATGACCAACCTGGCCGGCCACGACCTCGACGTCGTGCTGGAGACGCTGCACGGCCTGGACGGCGACGACCGGCCGAAGTGCATCGTCGCCTACACGATCAAGGGGCAGGGGCTCCCGTTCGCCGGGCACAAGGACAACCACGCCGGCATCATGAACGCCCAGCAGATGGCGGAATTCCAGACCGCGAACGGCGTGCCGGAAGGCCGGGAGTGGGATCGCTTCGCCGGCCTGGACGCGGGCGAGGGCGAATTGCAGGCGTTGCTGGACGGCGTGCCGTTCGCCAAGGCGGGACGCCGGCGCTACCAGGCGCCCAAGGTGCCGGTGCCCGACCGGCTGCCGCTGCCCGAAGGCGCGCGGATGTCGACCCAGGAAGGCTTCGGCAAGATCCTGGCGGAGATCGCGCGCGCCGGGGCGGACGATCCCGGCGGCGGGCTCGCCGAACGCGTGGTCACGACATCGCCTGACGTGACCGTGTCGACCAACCTCGCCGGCTGGGTGAACCGGCGGGGGATCTGGTCGCGCCACCGCCGGGCCGACACCTTCAAGGAGCAGAAGGTGGTCTCCGCCCACCAGTGGGGCATGAGCCCGGAAGGCCAGCACCTGGAGCTCGGCATCGCGGAGAACAACCTGTTTACCCTGCTGGCCGCGCTCGGCCTGTCGCACAGCCTGTTCGGCGCGCGCCTGCTGCCGGTGGCGACGCTCTACGACCCGTTCATCCTGCGCGGCCTCGATGCGCTCAACTACGCCTGCTACCAGGACGCGCGCTTCATGCTGGTGGCCACCCCGTCCGGCATCTCGCTGGCGCCGGAGGGCGGGGCGCACCAGTCGGTGGGCACGCCGCTGATCGGGATGAGCCAGGACGGCCTGGCCGCGTTCGAGCCGTCCTACGTCGACGAGCTCGAAGTGATCATGCGCTGGGGCTTCGACTACCTGCAGCGCGACGGCACCGGCCAGGCGGACAGCGACTGGCTGCGCGACGTCGAGGGCGGCAGCGTCTACCTGCGCCTGACCACCCGCACGATCGACCAGCCCGAGCGCACGCTGAGCGCGCAGCAGGAGCGGGAGATCATCCAGGGCGGCACCTGGCGCCATCCCCCGGCGGACGGCGGCGAGCTCGCGATCGTCTACACCGGCGCCACCGCCCCGCAGGCGGAGGCGGCGTTCGAGGCGATCCGGGAGGAGGTGCCGGGCGCCGGCCTGCTGGCGGTGACCAGCGCCGACCGCCTGAACGCCGGCTGGACGGCCGCGGAGAAGGCGCGCCAGACCGGCGGCGGGCACGATCCGAGCTGGGTCGAGCGCCTCTTGAGCCCGCTCGCCCGCGACGCCGCGCTGGTGACGGTGCTGGACGGCCACCCGGCGACGCTCGCCTGGCTGGGCGCGGTGCGCGGCCACCGGGTGCAGGCGCTGGGCGTCGAGCACTTCGGCCAGTCGGGCACGCTGTCCGACCTCTACGCCAGCTACCGGATCGATGAGGACGCCATCCTCGACGCCTGCGCCACCGCGCTGGTCGAGCGCCGGCGCGGCACGCCGCGGTAGGGGACGTCGCCAGCTGTTCCCCTCCTCCAAGCAGTGAGGAGGGGTTAGGGGAGGAGGCGCCACGGGTGGAAATGCCGCGGGCTGCTTCTGTCCCCGGTCGTTTCCGCCCACTGGAAGTAAAGGGCGTGAGTTGGAATGGCGGCGGGCGTGCGCGGCCTTTAACGCCCGGTCCCGTGTGGCTAGGTTAGGGGGCGGTTGCGTCCCCTGCGGCGATGGTCTACACGATCCGACCCGCACGGGTGCGCCTTTTGCCGCGGGCGTGGCGGAACTGGTAGACGCGCTAGGTTTAGGTCCTAGTGGGTGTAAACCCGTGGGGGTTCAAGTCCCTCCGCCCGCACCACGGCGGCAGATGCTGCATCGCCCGGCGCAGGTCCCGGTTTGCCGGGACATGCGTTCCAAGGAATGACATCCCCCGCGCCGCCACGTATCGCGCGTTCATGCGCGCGCGGGCCGGCGCGACAGCCATCACCGAGCCCCACGCATAAGGAAGGGACCGAGCGGTCCATGCAGGTCACCGAAGAGAAGAACGAAGGCCTCCAGCGCGAGTTCGTGATCACCCTGGAAGCCAACGAGATCGACGAGAAGGTCCAGAGCCGGCTGCGCGAG
Source organism: uncultured Rhodovibrio sp. (assembly GCA_964422775.1). Lineage (GTDB taxonomy): Bacteria > Pseudomonadota > Alphaproteobacteria > Kiloniellales > Rhodovibrionaceae > Rhodovibrio. The sequence goes on along the minus strand of CAYRCO010000073.1, from coordinate 7,172 downwards.
ATCGGCAAGAACCAGAAGATTCCGGGCTTCCGGCCGGGCAAGGCGCCGATGAGCATCCTCAAGCAGCGCTTCGGCCAGGCCGTGATGGGCGAGGTGCTGGAGCGCGCCGTCGGCGACTCCTCCCAGCAGGTGATCCAGGAGCGCGGGCTGCGCCCCGCCGGCCAGCCGGACATCTCGGTGGAGTCCTTCGACGAAGGCCAGGATCTGGTCTATCGGATGAAGCTGGAGCTGCTGCCGGACATCGAGCCGATGGACTTCAGCCAGATCCAAGTGACCACGCAGAAGATCGAGGTTCCGGACCACGAGGTCGACGAGGCGCTGGAGCGGCTCGCCTCCCAGCAGAAGGAGAGCAAGCCGGTCGAGCAGGCGCGCCCGGCCCAGAAGGGCGACATCCTGGTGGTCGACTTCTCCGGCGAGGTCGACGGCGAGAAGTATCCGGGCATGGAGGCCGAGGACCACCACCTCGAACTCGGCTCCAACCGCTTCGTCGAGGGCTTCGAGGATCAGCTGATCGGGGTCCAGCCGGGCGAGGAGAAGACCGTCGAGGTCACTTTCCCCGAAGGCTACATGAACAGCCAGCTGTCCGGTAAGACCGCGCAGTTCCACGTCAAGGTGAAGGAGCTGCGCGAGGCCGAGCCGGTCGAGATCAACGACGAGCTGGCGCAGAAGTTCGGGGAGGAGGACCTGAACTCGCTCAAGGAGCGGGTGCGCGACCAGATCCGCCAGGACTACGAGCGCCTGACCCGGCAGCGCACCAAGCGCCAACTGCTCGACCAGTTGGCCGACGGGCACAGCTTCGACGTGCCGCAGTCGATGGTCGATAGCGAGTTCGACGCGATCTGGCAGCAGATCGAGCAGGACCGCCAGCAGGGACAGCTCGACGCCGAGGACGCGGAGAAGTCCGAGGAGCAGCTGCAGGAGGAGTACAAGCAGATCGCCGAGCGGCGCGTGCGCCTGGGCCTGCTGCTTTCCGAGGTCGGCCGCAACCAGCAGATCGACGTTACGCAGGAAGAGCTGAACAAGGCGCTGATCGAAGAGGTCCAGCGCTACCCGGGCCGCGAGCGCGAGGTGTTCGAGCACTACCAGAACAACCAGGACGCCCTGCAGAACCTGCGCGCGCCGATCTACGAGGATAAGGTGATCGACTACATCCTCGAACTCGCCAACACCGAGGAGCGGCAGGTCACCACCGACCAGCTGCGCGAGGAGCTGGAGGCCGAGCAGGCCGGCGAGAGCGCCGAGAGCGCGGGCGAGAGCAAGTCGGGCGGCAAGAACAAGTCCGGCGGCTCCAAGGGGTCCTCCGGCAAGAGCACGTCGCAGAAGAGCTCCGGGTCGAAGAGCAGCTCGGGGACCAAGAGCGCGAGCTCGAAGAAGAGCGCCGATGAGGGCTCGAAATCGGAGTCCGCGAGCGCCAGTTCCTCAAAGGCCTCCGGCAGCAAGAGCGCCGATAGCAAGTCTGGCGGTTCCAAGTCCGCCGGCGCGTCGGGAAGTTCAGAGGCCGAGGGGGCCGAGGCCGAGAGTTCCAAGTCCGGCGGCTCGAAGGCCGCCTCGGGCAGCTCCAAGACCGCCAAGAGCTCGTAAGCGGTCCCCGCACGGGGCCGCTGCTAGAGGGCACAGCAACCGAACCGCACGCCCGGGCCCGAACCGGCTCGGGGTGCCCGCAACACCAGGGTTGAGACACCGATGAGCGCGAACGACGCGGAGATGAACACCCTCGTCCCCATGGTGGTCGAGCAGACCAACCGGGGCGAGCGCTCCTACGACATCTTCTCCCGCCTACTCAAAGAGCGGATCATCTTCCTGACCGGGCCGATCAACGACCAGGTCGCAAGCCTGATCTGCGCCCAGCTGCTGTTCCTGGAGAGCGAGAACCCGAACAAGGACATCAGCTTCTACGTCAACTCGCCGGGCGGCGTGGTGTCCTCCGGGCTCGCGATCTACGACACGATGCAGTACATCCGCCCCGACGTCTCCACGGTATGCATCGGCCAGGCGGCGTCGGCCGGTTCGCTGCTGCTGATGGCGGGCGCCAAGGATAAGCGGTTCTCCCTGCCCAACTCCAAGATCATGGTCCACCAGCCCTCCGGCGGCTTCCAGGGTCAGGCGACGGACATCGAGATCCACGCCCGCGAGATCTTGGAGACCCGCCGGCGGCTGAACGAGATCTACGCCCACCACACGGGCCAGCCGCTGAAGACGATCGAGCAGGCGATGGAGCGTGACAAGTTCATGAGCGCCGAGGACTCCAAGGAGTTCGGGCTGATCGACGCCGTCGTCTCCGAGCGGCCCGCGCCTTCCGGCGGCGATAAGAAGGCGTAAGACGCCGGGCTTTCAAGCCTGGACACGCCTCTCAATCGGCCCTCTCCCGCCCGCGGGGGAGGGCCTTTTGCGTGTGCGCATGGCCGTCCGGCGGCGCGGAGTCGCACAAGCGCCCCAGGCGTTTGCCGTGTTCAGACTTCTTTGACACAAATGGTGGAGAGTTCGAGGTGAAGCGGGGCGCGCCGCGCGTGCCTCCGGCGGGCTGTGTCCGGAGGCGGTTCGGCTTTTTGCGTTGTACGGCCGCCCGCGGCTTCGCTAACATACCGAGGTTAGACTCGGTTAACGTGGCGTGGGTATGAGCAAATCTAGCGGCGGCGATTCCAAGAACACCCTGTACTGCTCCTTTTGCGGCAAGAGCCAGCATGAGGTTCGCAAGCTGATCGCGGGCCCGACGGTGTTCATCTGCGATGAATGCGTCGAACTTTGCATGGACATCATCCGCGAGGAGAACAAGACCACCCTGGTCAAATCGCGCGACGGGGTCCCGACGCCGCGGGATATCAACAATATCCTTGAAGATTACGTGATCGGCCAGTCGCACGCCAAGCGCGTGCTTTCGGTCGCCGTTCACAACCATTACAAGCGACTCGCCCACGCGGCGAAGTCGAACGACGTCGAACTGTCCAAGTCGAACATCCTGCTGCTGGGCCCGACCGGCTGCGGCAAGACGCTGCTGGCGCAGACGCTGGCGCGGATCCTCGACGTGCCGTTCACCATGGCCGACGCCACCACCCTGACGGAGGCCGGCTACGTCGGCGAGGACGTCGAGAACATCATCCTCAAGCTGCTGCAGGCCGCCGACTACAACGTCGAGCGCGCGCAGCGCGGGATCGTCTACATCGACGAGGTCGACAAGGTCTCCCGCAAGTCGGACAACCCGTCGATCACCCGCGACGTTTCGGGCGAGGGCGTGCAGCAGGCGCTGTTGAAGATCATGGAAGGGACGGTCGCCTCCGTGCCGCCGCAGGGCGGGCGCAAGCACCCGCAGCAGGAATTCCTGCAGGTCGACACGACCAACATCCTGTTCATCTGCGGCGGGGCCTTCGCCGGGCTGGAGAAGATCATCGCCGGCCGGCACCAGGGCTCCTCGGTCGGCTTCGGCGCGGACGTCCGCGCGCCTGAGGAGCGCCAGACCGGCGAGATCCTGCGCGAGGTGGAGCCCGAAGATCTGCTGAAATTCGGCCTGATCCCGGAGTTCGTCGGCCGCGTACCGGTGCTGGCGACGCTCGACGACCTCGACGAGCACGCCCTGATCGACATCCTGACCAAGCCGAAGAACGCGCTGGTCAAGCAGTATCAGCGGCTGTTCGAGATGGAGGATGTCCGCCTGGAGTTCACCGACGACGCGCTGAAGGCGATCGCGGAAAAGGCGATCGCCCGCAAGACCGGCGCGCGCGGCCTGCGCTCGATCATGGAAGGCATCCTGCTGGAGCCGATGTACGAACTGCCGGGGCTGGACTCGGTGGAGGAGATGGTGATCAACCGCGAGGTCGTGGAAGGTCGGGCCAAACCTCTCTATATCTATACCGACCGCCGCGAGGACCTGGGCAGCAGCGCCTAACAGCGATCCCGGGACCACGGGGCGGCGATCGACACCGCGTGTCGGCGGGGCGCAGTCTGAGGCGCCGCCGCGCGCGGGCAAGCTAGGGCAGGGGGCGACCGACGTCGCCCGGGCTGCGGCCCCGCCCGACCGACGCCGCCGGATGCCCTCTTCGGGCAGACGGCACGATCCGCAGGCCCGGGCAACCGTGGCTGCCCGGCGTCCCGGCCCAATCTTGGTGCCGTGACCGGACCAAGAGGGTCGAATGTCTCAGTCTCCCGTCTCCCCGTCGTCTCAAGCCCATCCCGTCCTGCCGCTGCGGGACATCGTCGTCTTCCCGAACATGATCGTTCCGCTGTTCGTCGGCCGGCCCAAGTCGGTCGCCGCGCTCCGGGAGGCGATGCGCGCCGACAAGCACGTCCTGCTGCTCACCCAGCGGGACAGCGCGCTCGACGACCCCGGTCCCGACGACATTCACCCGGTCGGCTGCATCGCCACGGTGCTGCAGCTGCTCGACCTGCCTGACGGCACGGTCAAGGTGCTGGTCGAGGGCGGGCCGCGCGTGCAGGTAACCGGCTACCGCGAAACCGTGCGCTGGCTGGCGGCCGAAACGGAGCCGTTCGCCGACGCGCCGAGCGATCCCAAGGAGCTGGCGACTCTGTCGCGCGCCGCGCTGGGCCGGTTCGAGCAGTACATCAAGCTCAACAAGAAAGTTCCGCCCGAGGTCATGGTCTCGCTCAACCAGGTCGAGGGCGCCGACCGGCTGGCCGACAGCCTGGCGGCGCATCTGGACCTGTCGCTGGCCGACAAGCAGGCGCTCTTGGAGACGCCGTCGGTGGCGCGGCGGCTGGAGACGATCTACGGCCACATGGAAGGCGAGATCGGCGTGCTGGAGGTCGAGAAGCGCATCCGCGGCCGCGTCAAACGCCAGATGGAGCGCACCCAGCGCGAGTATTTCCTGAACGAGCAGATGAAGGCGATCCAGCGCGAGCTGGGCGAGGATGCCGCCGAGGGCGACGAGGCGAGTCAGCTCGCCGAGCGGCTGCAGAAGGCGCGGATGCCGCGCGAGGTGCGCCAGAAGGCGGAGGCGGAGCTGAAGAAGTTCCGCAACATGTCGCCGACCAGCGCCGAGGCGGGCATTGTGCGCAGCTACCTCGGCTGGCTGCTCGACCTGCCCTGGGCGCAGCGCAGCCCCCTCAAAACCGATCTGGCCGGCGCCCAGAGCATCCTCGATGCCGACCACTTCGGTCTGGAGAAGGTGAAGGACCGGATTGTCGAGTACCTCGCCGTGCAGCAGCGCTTGGGCAAGGTGAAGGGCCCGATTCTGTGCCTGGTAGGCCCGCCCGGGGTGGGTAAGACCTCGCTCGGCCAGTCGATCGCGCGGGCGACCAACCGGAAGTTCATCCGGATCAGCCTGGGCGGCGTGCGCGACGAGGCGGAGATGCGCGGCCACCGGCGAACCTACGTCGGCGCGATGCCCGGCAAGATCATCCAGGCGATGAAGCGGGCCGGCACGGTGAACCCGCTGATCATGCTCGACGAGATCGACAAGCTGGGCGCCGATCATCGCGGCGATCCGGCGGCCGCCCTGCTGGAGGTCCTGGATCCGGCGCAGAACAACAGCTTTACCGACCATTATCTGGACGCGCCCTACGACCTGTCGGAGGTGATGTTCATCGCCACCGCCAACACGCTCGCCATGCCCCGGCCGCTGCTGGACCGCATGGAGGTGATCCGCTTGCCGGGCTACACCGAGGAGGAGAAGGCGGCGATCGCCAAGCGCTACCTGATCCCGAAGCAGACCCGCGAGAACGGGCTGACGGAGGCGCAGTGGCGGGTCTCCGACGGCGCGCTCACCGACCTGATCCGCGGCTATACCCGGGAGGCCGGCGTGCGCAACCTGCAGCGGGAGATCGCCGGCTTGGCGCGCAAGGCGGTGCGCGAACTCGAGGAGCACAAGGCGGCTGGCCTGAGCGTGACCCGGCGCAACCTGCCCAAATACGCCGGCGTCCCACGGTTCCGCAGCGCCGAGCTGGAGGCCGAGGACCGGATCGGCACGGTGACCGGCCTCGCATGGACCCAGGTCGGCGGCGAACTGCTCACCATCGAGGCCGTTGCCGTGCCCGGCAGCGGCAAGATCAGCGCAACCGGCAAGCTGGGCGAGGTGATGAAGGAATCGATCACCGCCGCCGACATCTTCGTCAAAGCCCGGGCGGATGCGCTGGGGCTGGACCCCGCGCTGATGGCGCGGCGGAACGTCCACGTCCATCTGCCCGAAGGGGCCGTCCCGAAGGACGGACCGTCGGCCGGGCTCGCGATCATCACCGCGATCGTGTCCTGTCTGAGCGGCGTACCGGTGCGCCGCGACGTGGCGATGACCGGCGAGATGACGCTGCGCGGTCGGGTGCTGGCGATCGGCGGGCTGAAGGAGAAACTGCTCGCCGCCCAGCGCGCCGGCATCCGCAAGGTGTTGATCCCGCGCGACAACGCGGGCGAGTTGGTGGAGGTCCCGGAGGCTCTGAAGCGCGGCCTGGAGATCCTGCCGGTCGCGCGGGTCGAGGAGGTGCTGGAACATGCGCTGGTTCAACCGTTGCGTCCGGCGGCGACGAGCGATCCCGAGTCGCTCGATCCCCTGCCCGCACCGCCGGAACCCGGCGCGACCCCCGGCGCGATCCGTCATTAATTAATGTGAGCGAAGGAAACGGGGGGATTCGGCCGTGACACTGGCCGAATCCCTCGGATTCCGGGCTTTTCCTACATTGACCGGCCGCTCAACGCCGCTATACACTCGCGCGTACTCGTAAGCGTGCTTCTTCAACAGATGCCGGTACTTTACCCAATAGACTGGGGGGTTTGACGTGAACAAAAACGAGTTGATCGACGCTGTCGCCAAAACGTCGGGGCTGTCGAAGGCGGATACCTCCAAGGCCGTCGACGCTGTATTCGACGAGATCACCAAGTCGCTGAAGATGGGGGACGAGGTGCGGCTGGTCGGCTTCGGCACCTTCTCCGTCGCCGAACGCGCCGCCTCGGAAGGCCGTAACCCGCGGACCGGCGAGCGTATCCAGATCCCGGCGTCCAAGCAGCCGAAGTTCAAGGCTGGTAAGGGCCTGAAGGACGCGCTGAACTAATCCGCGCGCGGTGCCTCTGCCCGATCGAGATCCGGCCGCCGCGGGTTCGCCCTTCGGCGGCCGGTTCGCGTCTGGCCCGGTACCGGCCCCCGCAGATGGGCGGTTAGCTCAGCGGAAGAGCGTCTGGTTTACACCCAGAAGGTCGCTGGTTCGAACCCAGCACCGCCCACCAATACTTCCCG
>CAYRCO010000072.1:7494-12258 GCA_964422775.1 uncultured Rhodovibrio sp. | reverse complement strand
CCCCTCCTCCCCAGTGGAGGAGGGGAATCAGTCGGCGGGCGCCGAAGCCCCCGACCCGCCCCTCAGTGCTTCAGGATCTGGCTCAGGAACGCCTTGGTACGTTCCGACTGCGGGTTGTGGAAGAACTCTTCCGGCGCGTTCTGTTCGATCACCTCGCCGCCGTCCATGAAGATCACCCGGTCGGCGACCGTGCGGGCGAAGCCCATCTCGTGGCTGACCACGACCATGGTCATGCCCGTCTCGGCGAGCTCGATCATCACGTCGAGCACTTCCTTGATCATCTCCGGGTCGAGCGCGCTCGTCGGCTCGTCGAACAGCATCACCTTGGGGTTCATGCACAGCGACCGGGCGATCGCCACGCGCTGCTGCTGGCCGCCGGAGAGCTGGCCCGGATACTTGTCCGCCTGCTCCGGGATCTTGACGCGTTCGAGGTAGCGCATCGCGGTCGCCTCGGCGTCGTCCTTGGGCTGCTTCTTCACCCAGATCGGCCCGAGGGTCAGGTTCTCCAAAACGGTCAGGTGCGGGAACAGGTTGAAGTGCTGAAACACCATGCCGACCTCGCGGCGGACCTGTTCGATCTTCTTGATGTCGTTGGTCAGTTCCACGCCGTCGACGACGATCCGGCCGGCCTGATGCTCCTCCAGCCGGTTGACGCAGCGGATCAGGGTCGACTTGCCGGAGCCCGACGGCCCGCAGACCACGATCCGCTCCTTGCGGTTCACCGCCAGGTTGATGTCCTTGAGGACGTGGAACTGACCGAACCACTTGTTGACGTCGACCATCTCGATGATCGCGTCATCCTCCGGCTGGGGCATCCGCCGGGCGGCTTCGCGGTTCTTCTCGTCGGCGGTGACGCCTTGGCTATCGCTCATGCGCGCGGTTTCCCGTTTTGAGACAGTCCGACGTTAGCGCTTGTGCCCGGTCGACAGGGCGCGCTCGAGGTACTGGGAGTACTTGGACATGAAGTAGCAGAACGCCCAGTAGATGCAGGCGATGAAGATGTAGCCCTCGACGAAGAAGGGCCGCCATTCCGGGTCGGCGAACGACTGTCGGGTCGCCAGCAAAAGGTCGGTCAGCGACACGATGGCGACCAGCGAGGTGTCCTTGAACATGCCGAGGTAGGTGTTGACGATCGGCGGGATCGAGATCTTGATCGCTTGCGGCAGGATGATCTTGCGCTGCATCTGCCAGTAGGTCAGCCCCATCGCCTGCGCGGCCTCGTACTGGCCGCGCGGCAGGGCCTGCAGACCGCCGCGGATGACCTCCGATAGGTAGGAGCTGACGAACACGATGATCGCCACCTGCGCGCGCACCAGGGCGTCGATGCTCACCCCCGTGGGCATGAACAGCGGCAGCATGAAGGACGCCATGAACAACAGGCTGATCAGCGGCACGCCGCGGATCAGCTCGATGTAGCCGACGCAGATCGCCTTCACGATCGGCATGTTCTCAGCCCGCCGGCCGAGCGCCAGCAGGAGCGACAGCGGGAAGGCGACGACGATGCCCACCACCGCCAGCAGCAGGGTCAGCGGCAGACCGCCCCACAGGTCGCTTCGCACCGGCGTCAGCCCGAACACGCCGCCGCCCAACAGCGTCAGATAGATCGCGAGCGCGCCCAGCCAGACCAAGCCCAGCCACGGCCGCCAGAAGCGGCGGAAGCAGCTGAAGCCGATCACCGCCAGCAGCATCAGGACGCCGGCGAGCGGGCGCCACTGCTCCTCGAAGGGATAGGTACCGAACAGGATCAGCCGGTGCTTCTCGCGGATGAACGCCCAGCAGGCGCCCTCCCGGTTCGCCCGGCACACCTCGGAAGGCACCTTGCCCCAGATCGCGTCGACGAACAGCCAGTTGAACAGCGGCGGCACCACCTGCCAGAGCAGGTAGAGCGCCAGGATCGTCAGGATCGAATTGAACCAGCCGTTGAACAGGTTGGCGCGCAGCCACCCCAGGACGCCCACGCTGGTCGCCGGCGGCTTGCGCTCGGCCTGGGGATCGGGTGCGGGCATGCCGATGCTGGGGTCGGTCATGGCCTAACGCTCCACCAGGGCGATGTGCTTGTTGTACCAGTTCATGAAGAAACTAATGGTGAGCGAGATCGTCAGGTAGCAGGCCATCATGATCGAGATGCACTCGATCGCCTGGCCCGTCTGGTTCAGCGAGGTGTTGGCGACCGACACCAGATCCGGGTAGCCGACCGCGACCGCCAGCGAGGAGTTCTTGGTCAGGTTCAGGTACTGGCTGGTGGTCGGCGGCACGATGATCCGCAGCGCCTGCGGCAGCAGCACCAGCCGGAGCACCTGGGTGCGGCGCAGGCCGATCGAGCTCGCCGCCTCGGTCTGGCCGTGCGGCACCGCCAGGATGCCCGCGCGCACGATCTCCGCCAGGAAGCCCGCGGTATACAAGGTCAAGCCCAACAAAAGGGCGAGGAATTCCGGACTGATGTTGGCGCCGCCCTGGAAGTTGAAGGTGCCGAGTTCCGGCACATCCATCGCCGTAGGCGCGCCGCCGAGCAGCCAGACGATCGCCGGCAACCCGATCAGCAAGCCCGCGAACGGCAGCCCCAGGCGCGGCTCGACGCCGGTTTCCGCCTGGCGCTTCTTCGCCCAGCGGTAATAGAACACACAGGCGACGATGCCCGCGACGAACGCCAGCCCCATCCAGGGATGCACCGGATGGCCGACCGGCACGGCGTAGCGCATGCCCGATTTGGACAAGAACACCCCGGGCATGAGTTCGACCGCCTGGCGGACCGCCGGCAGTAGGAACGAGATCGCGCCGTACCAGAAGAACAGCTGCAAAAGCAGCGGGATGTTGCGCATGACCTCGACGTAGACCGAGGCCAGTTTGGCGATCAGCCAGTTCGACGACAGCCGCGCCACGCCCATCACCACGCCGATGATGGTGGCGAGCACGATCCCGATCAGCGAGACGCGCAGGGTGTTCAGCAGACCGACGAGGAACGCCTTGCCGTAGGAATCCGACGCCCGGTACTCGAAGAACGGGCTCTCGCCGATCGCGAAGCCGGCTTCCTGCTCGAAAAAGCCGAAACCGGTCCGGATCGACCGCGCTTCCAGGTTGGCGAGCGTGTTGTGGACGAGGTAGGCGGCGACCGCGATGACGCCGCCCAGCACCAGCACCTGCCAGATGATCGCGCGCGTCCGCGGATCGCGCCACATCGGCGTCGCCTGTTGCGGCTGCCGGGACCGCGCGCCGGCACGTCGGTCGGCCTGATCGGTCATGATGAAGCGGACCTTTGCGTCGGAAAGAACGACGGTGTCGGGAGGAACGACGGTGTCGGTAAGAACGACGGGCGCGGCGGGCTCTGAGGCGCCCGGCGCGCTGTCGGCCGGCCACGGGAGGGCACCCGACCGGCCGCCCTGCCCGCGCGTCTCGACGACGAACACGGGCAGGACGACCGAGCCGGGGGAAGATCCGCGGCCGACCGCAGACGCTAAGCCGTCGGCGTTAGCGGATCGGCGGGGCGTACATCAGGCCGCCCTCGGTCCACAGGTCGTTGACGCCGCGCTCCAGGCCGAGCGGGGTGTCGGGACCGACGTTGCGGGCGTAGATCTCGCCGTAGTTGCCGACCATCTTGATGGCGCGATAGGCCCACTCGGAATCCAGGCCCAGCTTCTCGCCCATGTCGCCCGACGTGCCGAGCATGCGCTTGATCGTCGGGTTGTCGCTGTTCTTCATCTCGTCGACGTTGGCGCTCGTCACGCCGGATTCCTCGGCCTGCAGCAGCGCGTTCAGGACCCACTTGGCGACCGCGAACCACTCGTCGTCACCGCGCGCCACGGACGGGCCGAGCGGCTCCTTGGAGATCGTCTCCGGCAGGATCTTGTAGGCGTCCGGGTCCGGGGCATCGACCGACTTGATCGCGGCCAGACCCGACTTGTCGGTGGTGTAGACCTGGCAGCGGCCGGAGAAGAAGGCGCTCAGCGACTCCTCGAAGCCTTCGAACACGACCGGTTCGAACTCCATGCCCTGGGCGCGGAAGTAGTCCGCCAGGTTGAGCTCGGTGGTGGTGCCGGACTGCACGCACACGCTGGCGCCGGACAGCTCGGTCGCGCTGGAGACCCCGAGATCGGCCGGCACCATGAAGCCCTGACCGTCGTAGAAGGTCACGCCGGCGAAGTGGATGCCGAGCGACACGTCGCGGGTCAGCGTCCAGGTCGTGTTGCGCGACAGGATGTCGATCTCGCCCGCCTGCAGGGCCGTGAAACGCTGCTGGGCCGAGAGCGGCACGAACTGCACCGCCTCCGGATCGCCCAGCACCGCCGCCGCGACGGCGCGGCAGTACTCGACGTCCAGGCCGGTCCAGTTGCCCTGGTCGTCGGCGATCGAGAAGCCGGCGAGACCGGTGTTCACGCCGCAGCGCAGCGTACCGTTCTCCATCACCGAATCCATCACGTCGCCCGCTTTGGCGGCGGGCGCGAAGCCTACACCCGCGATCCCCGCGGCCGTGACGGCGGCAGCCGCCAACAGCTTGAAATTGCTCATATTCGGTTTTCCCTGTTCACGATTGTGATTTGTTCTTGGTCAGGCCGGCTGCGTCGACCGACAGCCCGTCGGCACCGCGCGCAGTCCGTTTACGGATCGCCCACAAGCGCCTGGACGGGCCGGTTTCATCCCCAAACCGGCCGTGAAACACTGTCGGATCGGTGAGACAAAGGCAACAATGTCTGGCGCGGTTGAGAAAAATTTACCCTGTTCGCGTTCATGCACCGCCACCATTCCCGTGCGCCCCGCGGGCCAATCGCT
>CAYRCO010000072.1:0-7394 GCA_964422775.1 uncultured Rhodovibrio sp. | reverse complement strand
CCTTGCGCGTCTGCGGCCTTGGCCGATCGCCGGCTGCGTGAAAGGATCGCGCCGGAAGTTCCTCCCAGCCACAGCGTCAATCGGACAGGACATGAGCGAAAAGCGGTTCAAGCGCGACACCCGTCTGGGCCACCTGGGCCGCGACCCGGCCCGCTTCGACGGCGCGGTGAACCCGCCGGTCTACCACGCCTCCACCGTGATCGCGCCGGACACCGCCACCTTCAAGGCGAGTGGCCGACGCCGGTTCGAAAAGGGCGAGACGGTCTACGGCCGCTTCGGTACGCCCACCCATCAGATGCTGGAGGATGCGCTGACCGAGCTCGAGGGCGGCGCCGACACGGTCGTGCTGGGTAACGGCCTGCAGGCGATCTCGGTCGCCCTGCTCACCGTAGTGCAGGCTGGCGACCATATCCTGCTGGCCGACAGCGTCTACGCGCCCACCCGCAAGTTCGCCAACCAGATGCTGGCCCGCCTGGGCGTGGAGGTGGAGTACTACGACCCGCTGGTCGACGGCCCCGCCCTCGACGCGCTGATCCGCGAGACCACCAGCGCCGTGGTACTGGAATCGCCCGGCTCTTCCAGCTTCGAGATTCAGGACGTGCCGGCCCTGGCGGCGACGGCGAAAGCGCGGGGCGTGGCCACGATCATGGACAACACCTGGGCGACCCCGCTGTTCTTCCGCCCCCTCGAACACGGCGTCGACCTGTCGGTGCAGGCCGCGACCAAGTACGTCGTCGGCCACGCCGACGCGATGCTGGGCGCGGTCACCGCGAACGCCGCCTGGGCGCACCGGCTGCGCGAGACGGTCTACACCATGGGCGGGTTCGCCGGGCCGGACGACGTCTACCTCGGCCTGCGCGGCCTGCGCACCATGGGCGTGCGGCTCGAGCGCCACCAGGCGACCGCGATGACGCTGGCGAGATGGCTGCAGGACCGTCCGGAGGTCGCCGAGGTGCGCTATCCCGCCCTGCCCGAGCACCCGCAGCATCACCTCTGGAAGCGGGACTTCGACGGGGCGAGCGGCCTGTTCTCGATCGTGCTCGCCCAGCCCTATTCCCAGGACGCGGTCGCGGCGATGCTGGACCACTTCGACCTGTTCGGCCTGGGCGCCAGCTGGGGCGGGTTCGAGAGCCTGGCGATCCCGAGCGACCCGCACCGCACCGCCACGACCTGGCGCGCGCCGGGCCCGGTGGTGCGCCTGCACGCCGGGCTGGAGGACCCCGACGACCTGATCGCCGACCTCGACGCCGGGTTCGACCGCCTGAGACGGGCGGCGGGCTAGCGCGGACGTTATGCCGGCGAGCGCGCGGCTGAGAGTGCTGCTTGGCGAGGCGACGGCGATCGGCCCGGGCAAGGCCGACTTGCTGGACGCGGTCGCGCGCACGGGCTCGATTTCCGGCGCGGCGCGCGCCATGGGTATGTCCTACCGCCGCGCCTGGCTGTTGATCGACACGATGAACCGGTGTTTTCGCGCCCCGCTGGTCGAGACCAACGCCGGCGGCAAGGGCGGCGGCGGCGCCCGGGTCACCGAGCACGGCCACGACGTGCTCGCCCGCTACCGCGCGATGGAGGAGAAGGCGCGCGCGGCCGTTGGTGCGGACCTGGAAGATTTCCGCGCCCTGCTGGCGGACGAAATGCCCGAAGATCGCGATTAGTTGGTTCGTCCGCCAGGTGGCGGTCTTTCGCATTTCCGTAGGTTTCAAAATACAACGCGTCTATGCTGCAAGTATTGGTGTGCGCGCGTGGAAGGTATATGCCGGCAGCGCTTCCTTAATGAATGGTTCGATAGGAGCGTAGGCCATGAAAGGTTTTCATCCACGACTTGTCGGGCTCGCCCTTATCGGCGCGGCGACAGCGCTCGCGCCGGGCGCGGGCGCCGATACGCTGGCGCCCGACGGGCAGGTCCTGAACATCGCACACCGTGGTGCGAGCGGCCACGCGCCGGAGGAGACCATCCCCGCGTTCGACAAGGCGCAGGCCCTGGAGGCGGATTACCTGGAGCTGGACGCCCAGTTGACCGAGGACGGCGAACTGGTCGCTTTCCACGACACCAAGGTCGACCGTACCACCGACGGCAGCGGCAAGCTGAGCGGCTACACGCTCGCCGAGCTGCAGCAGCTGGACGCCGGCAGCTGGTTCAACGAGGCGCATCCGGACAAGGCGGATCCGGCCTTCGAAGACCTTCAGGTGCCGACCCTGGACGAGTTGGTCGCGCGCTACGGCACGCAGGAGAAGTATTACATCGAGATCAAGTCTCCGGACGCCAATCCAGGCCTGACGGAGAAGCTGGTCGCCTGGGCCGAGCGGCACGATCTGGTCGCGGCCGAGGCGATCGTGATCCAGTCGTTCAGCCAGGACGCGCTGGAGAAGGCGCACGCGCTGAACCCGGAGATCCCGCTGGTCCAGCTGGTCTGGTATCACCCCAAGGAGTACGAAGCGGACGCGGATCTCAAGGAGTGGACCGGCGTCACGCCCGGCCCGGCCGAGCTCACCGCCGCCGACTTCGATCGGGTCGATGACTACGCCGTTGGGATCGGCACCAACCTGACCTACAAGGACCGGCAGGTGATCGACGCAGCCTTCGTCGAGACCGCGCGCGCCGCGGGGCTGGGCGTCCACGTCTACACGATCAACGACAAGGCCACGATGCGCCGGCTGGTCGACTGGGGCGCCACCGGCCTGTTCACCGACTATCCGGATCGACTGAACGCCGTTCTCGACCGCTGAGACGGCGCGCCGAACACACCACGAAAGTCCCTGTCGGAAACAAGGAAGCCCGGACGCGCCGCACCCGCGCATCCGGGCTTTCGTGTGTCATCCCGTCGCCCAGCGCACGCAGCTCTTTGACGGGGCGCTATATATCGCGGAATATAGCCCTCGACTTCGGTTTCGGGGGACGTTCCGGATGATCCATCGATCGCTGCGCGGGGGCTTGCTCGCGGTTCTGCTGCTGGTGCTGGCCGCACCCGTCCAGGCGGCCGGTCCAGTGACCGTGTTCGCGGCGGCCAGCACGACGGATGCGGTGCAGGCCGTGCTCGACGCCTTCCGCAAGGCGCATCCCGAGACCGACGCGCGCGCGTCGTTCGCCGCCTCCTCCACCCTGGCCAAGCAGATCGCCCGCGGCGCGCCGGCGGATCTCTACCTCTCCGCCAACGTCGCCTGGATGGACTACCTCGAGGACCGCGGCGCGATCGATCCGGCCAGCCGGGTCGACCTGTTGGGCAACCGCCTCGTCCTGGTCGCCTCGCCGATGTCGCCGGTATCGGGCGATCTCGCCAAGCTGCCGGAGGCGCTGGGCGCGCGGCGGCTGGCGATCGGCGATCCCGGCCACGTACCGGCCGGCATCTACGCCAAGCAGGCGCTGCAGTCCCTCGGCCTGTGGGCGAAGCTGCGCGACAAGACCGCCTTCGCCGCCAACGTGCGCGCTGCCCTGGCCCTGGTCGGCCGGGGCGAGGCCGCGGCGGGCATCGTCTACGCCACCGACGCGCGGATCAGCGACCAGGTCAGCACACTTGCCACCCTGCCCGCCGACAGCCACCCGCCGATCCGCTACCCGCTCGCCCGGGTCGACGGGGCCGATAGCCCGGGCGCGCAAGCGCTCTACGACTTCTTCCGCTCGACCGAAGCGCGCGCGATCTTCCAGGACCATGGCTTCTCGGTCGTCGCGCCGGCCGGGCGGAGCTAGGGCGCCGGCATGCTGCAGCTGACCGATCTCGAACAGGAAGCCCTCGCGCTCAGCCTGCGGGTCGCGCTCTGGGCGGTCGGGACCGGACTGCCGGTCGCCCTCGCCGTCGCCTGGCTGCTCGCTCGGCGGGACTTCCCTGGTAAGACGCTGCTGAACGGCGTTGTGCATCTGCCGCTCGTGCTGCCGCCGGTCGTGGTCGGCTACCTGCTGCTGCTCACCTTCGGCCGAGAGGGCCCGGTCGGAAGCTGGCTGCACGACAGCTTCGGCGTCGCGATCGGCTTCACTTGGCAAGGCGCGGCCCTGGCGGCGGCGGTGATGGCGTTCCCGCTGATGGTAAGGGCCATCCGCCTATCGCTGGAGGCGGTCGACCACCGTCTTGAATCCGCCGCGCGGACGCTCGGCGCCGGCCGGCTGGAGGTGTTCTGGACCGTGACCCTGCCGCTCACCGCGCCAGGCCTGCTGGCGGGTGCGATCCTGGGCTTCGCCCGCAGCCTGGGGGAATTCGGCGCAACCATCACCTTCGTCTCCAACATCCCGGGTGAGACGCGGACCCTGCCGCTCGCCCTCTACAGCCTGGTCCAGCAGCCGGGCGGCGAAGCCGGCGCGCTGCGCATCGCGGTGATCTCGGTGGTGTTGGCGCTGGTCGCGCTGGCCGGCTCCGAACTGCTCGCCCGCCGGGTCAAAGCGCGGATCGCGGGCTAGCGACGATGCTCGAAGTCTCCGTTGCCAAGTCGCTGGGATCGTTCGATCTGAACGCGCAGTTCCAGTGCCCGGCCAAGGGCATTGTCGCGCTGTTCGGCCGCTCCGGGGCGGGCAAGACAAGCGTGGTCAACGCGCTCGCCGGGCTGCTCCGGCCGGACGCCGGCCGGATCGCGGTCGCCGGCAGCGTGCTGTTCGACAGCGCTCGCGGGATCGATCTGCCGCCGGAAAAGCGGCGGCTCGGCTACGTGTTTCAGGAAGGCCGCCTGTTTCCGCACTACTCCGTGCGCGGCAACCTGCTCTACGGCGCCAAGCGCGCCCCGCAGCAGGCTGAGGGCGTGACGCTGGATCAGGTGGTCGACCTGCTCGGCCTCGGCGACCTGCTGGGGCGCCGGCCGCGCGATCTCTCCGGCGGGGAGAAGCAGCGCGTCGCCCTCGGCCGGGCGCTCCTGGCCAAGCCGCGGCTGTTGTTGATGGACGAGCCGCTCGCCTCGCTCGACCAGCCGCGCAAGGAAGAGGTGCTGCCGTTCATCGAACGCCTGCGCGACGAACTCGACCTGCCGATCGTGTATGTCACCCACGCGATGGAAGAGATCGTCCGGCTGGCGGACACGATGGTGCTGATCGACGACGGCCGTGTCGCAGCGACCGGCCCGGTGGAGGAGATCACCGGCCGGCTGGAATTGCGCCCCCTGACCGGCCGCTACGAAGCGGGCGCCACCCTGCCGGTCGCGGTCGCCCGGCACGAGCCGTCGGACCAGCTGAGCGTGCTGGCGTTCGACGGCGGCGAACTGTTCGTGCGCCAGCTTGACCTGTCCGAAGGCGCGCGGCTTCGGGTGCGCGTGCGGGCGCGCGACGTCGCGATCGCCCTGTCGCCGCCGCACGACAGCAGCATGCTCAACGTGTTGTCGGGCATCGTCGCCGAGATCGGCACGGACCCCGGGGCGCTGGTCGACCTGCGCATTCAGGTCGGCGGCCAAGCGCTCTGGGCCCGGATCACCAAGCGTTCGCTGCGCCGGCTGGGTCTCGTCGAGGGCACCCAGGTCTATGCGCTGATCAAGACGGTCGCGATCGACCGCTACAACGTCGGCCGCGCCCGCGGGCTGGCCGCGGGGATCTCGCCGTAGGGCGCGCTACTCCACGTCCGTGTAGGCCTTGTGGCATTCGTCCCAGAGCTTTTCGCCAAGCTCGGCGGTATAGACCTGGGAGGTGACGTAGTCGCGCAGCCGTCGCGCCGCGTCTTCGCAGACCCCGGCACCGCGCTGAGCCTTCCAGTTCCCCTCGGCGTTGTCCGCCAGCGTCTCCTGCATGCCCTCGATCGACTTGCGCACCTGGCCAGGCTTGGCATAGCTGTCCGGCGCCTCGACCGCCGGCAGCGCGGCCAGCGCCGCCCCGGCCGCGAGCAGCCCAGCGGCGGCAAAGCTAACGCTTAACGTCCTGATTTTCATGAATTGTGCTCCCCCAGACGTCGCCACATCGCGTGTTCGGTGGCGGTTATGCTTGTTGTCCGGCCGGTTCGCGGCGGGCCGGAAGAGCGCCGATGGGATGGTGCGCCCGGCAGGACTCGAACCTGCAACCACGCGCTTAGAAGGCGCGTGCTCTATCCATTGAGCTACGGGCGCACGGGCCGGATGAAACCGGGCCGCCAAACGGCCTGGGCCAAGATGCTGCAAGGTGGAATCACCTTCCAGCTGAATCTGGGCCGCTCTTCAAGAAAGTAGAGCGACCATCAGCCCGAAAGCCGGTTCGGCCTCCGCGCGCGCGGTCATCTAGTGCGTCCACACGCCGAGCCGGCCATACTTGAAGTTGTCGGCGTAAGCCTTCGGCTTGATCTCGCGCCGGCGCGGCTCCTCGACCGAATACATGTAACCCTCGCGCTCGCAGAACGCGATCGCTTCCTCCTTGGACGCGAACCACATGCGCACCTGCGTCTGGGTCTCGCTGGAGGCCGTCCAGCCCATCAGCGGCTCGACCTCGCGCTTGTGCTCGGGCTCGAACTCCAGGACCCAGCGGTTGGTGTTGGCCTTGCCCGACTGCATCGCCGTCTTGGGCAGCTGATAGATCCGCGCTTGCATCGTTCCTGCCGTCCTCGTTTTCGCGCCCGTAGGTGGTCAAGACTCGCTCGAAGCGGCAAGGCGGGCGCCCGGCCTGCCGGCGATCCAGTGGTCGGGGCGGCAGGATTCGAACCTGCGGCCTCCTGCTCCCAAAGCAGGCGCTCTGCCAGGCTGAGCTACGCCCCGGGATACGCCGCGCGGGTACCGGTCGAATGCGCTGCCGCGCGCGACCGCGAAACCCCGTCCCGGACATACACGATGCCCGCGGTAAGCGGCAAGCACGCGCTAAACCGCCGGCGCGCACAGGCCCGCGCGTGGCCGCGCCAACGCCTTGCCGCGTGCTTGATATGGCGCCACAGTCCAGCCGCCGCCACCGCCGACAGATGGTCACACGGGAACCCGACCGATGAGCCGCCGCACCCTTGGGCTGAGCGAACAGCTGCATGCCTACCTGCTGGAGAATTCCCTGCGCGAGCCGGCGCCGCTTACCCGCCTGCGGGAGGACACCGGGGGCATGGACAACCCCGACCTCCAGGTCGCGCCGGAACAGGGGCAGTTCCTCTACCTGCTGGCGGAGTTGACCGGCGCGCGGCAGATTCTGGAAATCGGCACCTTCACCGGCTATTCGGCGGCCTGGATGGCGATGGCGCTGCCCGACGACGGTCGCCTGATCGCCTGCGACGTCAGCGAGGATTACACCCGGATCGCCCGGCGGGTCTGGCACGAGCTGGACTTAAGCCAGAGGATCGAATTGCGCCTGCAGCCGGCGCTCCAAACCCTGGACGAGTTACTCGCCCAAGATTGCGCCGCCGGCTTCGATCTGGCGTTCATCGACGCCGACAAGGAGAACTACGACGGCTACTACGAGCGCTGCCTGAGTCTGCTGCGCCCGGGCGGCCTGATCTGCGTCGACAACACGCTGTGGCACGGCCGGGTGATCGAGGTGGACGCGACCG
>CAYRCO010000071.1:0-12444 GCA_964422775.1 uncultured Rhodovibrio sp. | reverse complement strand
ACTGGCACCAGGGGAGGGACGCATGCAGGTGATCGTGGCCGGCGGCGGGATCGGCGGACTGGCGCTGGCGCTGCAGCTGCACGCCCAGGGCATTCCCGTGCGGGTATACGAGCAGGCCTCGGCTGTGCGGGAGCTGGGCGTGGGCATCAATACGCTGCCCCACGCGATTCAGGAGTTGGAACGCCTGGGCCTGCTGCCCGCGCTGGACGAGATCGCGATCCGCACGCGCACGCTGATCTACACCACCGCCCGCGGCCAGCCGATCCTGGCGCAGCCGCGCGGCTTGGATGCCGGGCACGACAGCCCGCAGTTCTCGATCCACCGCGGCCGGTTGCAGAAGCTGCTGTACGACACCGTGCTGGAGCGCCTGGGCCCTGACGCCGTACGCACCGACCGCCGGCTGACCGGGTTCGAGCAGGACGACGACGGCGTCACCGCCACCTTCGAGGGGCGCGACGGCACGCGCGAGCAGGTGCGCGGCGATCTGCTGGTGGGCGCCGACGGCATCCATTCCGCGGTCCGGCAGGCGTACTACCCCGACCAGGGCCCGCCCAGCTGGAACGGCGTGATGATGTGGCGCGGGGCGACCTGGTGGCCGACCTTCGCCGACGGGCGCACGATGGTCGTGGGCGGCGGTTTCCGGCGCAAGCTGGTGCTCTACCCGATCGCCGCGGACGAGACCAACCGCCCGGGCGCGCGCCTGACCAACTGGGTGGTCTGCGCCAAGCTCGGCGACGCCGACACGCCGATCCCGCACAAGGACGACTGGTCCAGGCGCGCCGACCACGACGAAGTGCTGGAAAAGGTCGAGGGCGAGCTCACCACCGACGCGCTCGACCTGCCCGCCCTGATCCGCGGGACCGACGACGTCTTCGTCTACCCGATGTGCGACCGGGACCCGCTGCCGCGGTGGAGCTTCGTGCGGGTCACGCTGATGGGCGACGCCGCGCACCCGATGTACCCGGTGGGCTCCAACGGCGCCAGCCAGGCGATCCTGGACGGCCGCGCCCTGGCCGACCGGCTGGCCGCCGGCGGCCCGGTCGAAGCGGCCCTGGCGGCCTACGACGCCGAACGCCGGCCGGCGACCGCGGCGATCGTGGAGGCGAACCGCAAGGGCGGGCCGGAACAGGTGATCGACTTCGTCGAGGACCGCGCGCCCGAGGGCTTCACCGACCTCGACCAAGTCGCCTCCCCGGACGAGCTGCGCGCGATCGTCGGCGACTACCAGCGCCTCGCCGGCTTCGCCCCGGCGCGGTAGAGGGCGCGACGCCTATGCCGGCGGCGGCAGGAAGTCGACGTCGTGTTCGGCCGACAGGCGGACCAGTTCGTCCGGGTCGGTGACGTTGTGCAACGCCTGGAACAGGTCGAACAGCTTGCCCGACGGCGCCACGCCGAAAACGCAGTTGGCCTGCCGGCCGGAGCGGTTGAAGATGCCGTGCTGCTGGCCCATCGGCATGCGCACGGTGTCTCCGGCCTTGGCGCTCACCTTCTGATCGGCGAACTCGACCTCCAGCACGCCGTCGAGCATGAAGATCCACTCGTCCTGCTTGGGATGGATGTGCGGCGGCACAAAGGTCTCCGCCGGCACGTGGGCGTGCCAGATGAACGCGTTGTCGCTCAAAAGCTTGGGCGTATAGATCTGCCCGACGATGTTCCACTGCACCCCGTCCAGGCCCTGCTCGGCCGGGGTTGCGCCTGCTTGCATCTGCATCGACGGCACTCCTTGTTCGTGCTTCGCGGGTGCTGATGGGGCACGCGACCCGGCCGGTCCCCGCTCGGCCAGGCTCAAACGTGCAGGTGGTGCTCCAGTTGGGCCACCGGATCGACCGCCTCCGTGTCGGCCTCCAAGCGCGAGACCACCTCCCCCTTTTCCAGGACGATATAGCGGTCGGCAAGCCGGGACAGGGCGGCCAGGTTCTTGTCGATCACCAGGATCGCCTCGCCCTCCGCCTTCAGGCGGGCCAATCGGTCCCAGATCTCCTCCCGGATCATCGGGGCGAGGCCTTCCGTCGCCTCGTCCAGGACCAGAAGCGCCGGATTGGTCATCAGCGCCCGGCCGATCGCGAGCATCTGCTGCTCGCCGCCGGAGAGCTGTGCGCCGAGGTTACCGCGCCGCTCCTTAAGGGCGGGGAAGAAATCGTAGACCCGGTCGCGGTCCCAGCGCGCGCGGCCGTCCGGCGTCTTGGCGGTGGCGAGCAGGTTCTCCTCCACGCTCAAGGTCGGGAACACCTGCCGGCCTTCGGGCACCAGACCGAGACCCGCCTGAGCGATGCGGTGCGGGCGCGCGCCGGTGAGGTCCACCCCGCGCACGCGAACCCGCCCCTGCCACGGGCGGATCAGGCCCATGATCGCGCGGATCGTGGTGGTCTTGCCCATGCCGTTGCGGCCCAGAAGCGCGACCGCCTCGCCCTCGCCGACCTCGAAGTCGATGCCGAACAGCACCTGCGCGGCGCCGTAGCCGGCGGCAAGACCCTCGACCGACAGCAGCGGCGCGCTCATACCGCCGTCTCGCCCAAGTAAGCGGCCCGGGCTTGCGGGTTATCCCGGATCTCCTGCGGCGTGCCGGTGGCGACGATCGCACCCGCGACCAGCACCGACACGCGGTCGGCGAGCGTGAACACCGCTTCCATGTCGTGCTCGATCAACAGCATCGGGTAGCGCCCCTTCAGACCCAGCAGCGTCTGGGTCAGGGTCGCGGTCTCGCTGCGGCCCATCCCGGCCATCGGCTCGTCCAGCAACAGCGCCTTCGGCTTCCCGGCGATCGCGATCGCGAGTTCCAGCAGTCGCTTCTCGCCGTGGCTGAGCGCGCCCGCCGGGCGGTCGCCGCGGTCGCCCAGGCCGAGCTGGCCGAGACACTCCTGGGCGCGCTGGTTGAGATCGCGTTCCTGGCTTGCGTCGGCGAAAAAGCGGAACGACGAGCCGGCGCGCGCCTGCGCCGCGAGGGCGACGTTCTCGAGCGCGGTGAACTCCGGAATGATCGAGGTGATCTGGAACGACCGCCCCAGCCCGGCCTGCGCGCGGGCGTGCAGGCTGAGCCCGGTGACGTCGCGTCCGTCGAAGCGGATGCTGCCGCGGTCCGGGCGCAGCAGGCCGGAGACCTGGTGGATCAGGGTCGACTTGCCCGCCCCGTTCGGCCCGATCAGGGCGTGGCATTCTCCCGGCAGCACCGCGACGGTGACCGCGTCGGTCACGCGCAGCGCGCCGAAGTTCTTGGTCAGGCCGTCGATCTCCAGGACCGGAACGCTCATGACCCGCCGGTCCGCTTCGGCCCCTGCAGCCGGTCGACCCAGCCGGCCAGCCCGCCGTGGGCGTAGAGCGCGATCAGCACCAGCATCGGGCCGAAGATCAGGCGCCAGTCCTGGGTGATGCCGGAGAGCACCTCCTCGATGCCGACGAAGAACAGCGCGCCGATCAGCGCGCCGTTGCGCGAGCCCATGCCGCCCAGCACGACGATCGCGATCAGATCGCCGGAGCGCTGCCAGGCGCCGATCGCCGGCGACACGAAGTTCGCCTGCGCGCCCCAGAGCACGCCCGCCAGCGCTGCGATCAGCGCGGCGATGACGTAGGCCGTCAGCCGGTAGCGGAACACCGAGTAGCCCATCGTGGCGACCCGCGTGGGGTTCTGGCGCGCCGCGCGCAGCACCCGGCCGAAGCGGGACACGGCGATCCGGTTGACCAGCAGCCAGACGCCCGCCAGCACCGCCAGGATGGTCAGGAACAGCCCGGTATCCGACTTCAACAGACCGGTGCCGGCGACGTCGGCGGAGCTCCATAGCGTCAGCCCGTCGTCGGCGCCGTAGCGCGACAGCGAGCCCATGGCGAAGTAGAGCATCTGCGCAAACGCGAGCGTGATCATGATGAAGTAGACGCCCGAGGTGCGCAGGCTGATCGCGCCGGTGACCAGCGCGAACAGCGCCGCCGCGGCGAACGCGAGCGGCAGGATCGCGAAGATCGAGTACAGCCCTTCATCGATCGCGATGCCGTAGGCGTAGGCGCCGATCGCGACGAACGCCGCGTGGCCGAACGACACCATCCCGCCCTGCCCGATCAGGAGATCGAGCGAGATCGCCGCGATTGCCAGGATCATCGCCCGCATGACGAGCGACGTCAGGTAGCCGCCGCCGTAGAACTCGGCCACGAGCGGGGTCAGCGCCAGCAGCACGAAGATGCCAAGCGCGACCCCGACGCCGAAGCGCCCTGACGCGGAGCGGCCGCCGGTCTTGGCTGGCAGGGCCGACGCGCTCATCTGCCCCCGCCGGCCGAGAACAGGCCCTGCGGCTTGAAGAACAGCACGCCGGCCATCAGGAGGTAGATCAGCATGGAGGCGAGCGCCGGGCCGATCTGGTTGGCGGACGAGGGGTCCATCATCAGCCGGAGCCCATCGGTCACCAGCGTCCGGCCGACCGTGTCCACCAGCCCGACCAGGAGCGCAGCGACGAACGCCCCGCGGATCGAGCCGATGCCGCCGATGATGATCACCACGAACGCCACGATCAGCAGGTTGTCGCCCATGCCGGGTTCAACCGAGAAGACCGGCGCCGCCATCACTCCGGCGAAGCCCGCCAGCATCGCGCCGAAGGCGAACACGATCAGGAACAATCGGCGGATGTTGACGCCGAGCGCGTCGACCATGTCGGGATTGGTCGCGCCGGCGCGGATCAGCATCCCCACCCGGGTCTTGGCGATCACCAGCCAAAGCCCGAGCGCGACCAGCAGACCGGCCGCGATCAGCGCCACGCGGTAGGCCGGATAGCGCAGCCCGTCGACCAGCGGAAACGACCAGTCCAGCAGGGCGGGCGGCGGTACGGAGAGGGCGGCCGGGCCGAACAGCACCTTCGCCAACTGGTTGACGAAGATGATCACCCCGAAGGTCGCCAACACCTGGATCAGGTGGTCGCGGTCGTACAGGTGCCGAAACACCAGCACCTCCAGCAGCACACCCAGCGCCAGTGCCGCCGGCAGGGCCAGCAGCAGCGCGGCCAGGAAGCTGCCGGTGACCTGATAGAGCCCCCAGCAGAGGTAGGCGCCGATCATGTACTGCACGCCGTGGGCCAGGTTGATGAAGCCCATCACCCCGAACACCAGGGTCAGGCCGGCGGCGATCAGGAACAGGATCACGCCCAGTTGCAGCCCGTTCAGCACTTGGATCAGCAGGAGGGTTGCGGACATCGACCGGCTCGTTTGGGACAGGCGCGGTTGGCTGCGAACGGATGCCGGGCGCGGCCGCGATCGGCCGCCCGACCCGCGACGCGGCCGGCGGCGCGGGCGTGTGTCAGCGCCGCGCCGCCGGCCCGCGTGTCAGGCGCGTCCTACATCCGGCATTCGTCGGCGAAGCTGTCCTTGTAGTTGTCGAACACCTTCTGCTCGACGCTGGTGATGTAGGCCCCGTCGTCGCGCTGCTCGACCTGCAACTGGTAGAAGTCCTGGATCGGGTAGTGGTTGGTGTTGAACTCGAAGTCGCCGCGCAGGGAGGTGAAGTCGGCCGCCCGCAGCGCCTCCCGGAAAGCGTCCTCGTCGTCCATGCCGCCGGTCTTGTTAAGGGCGCTGTCGATCAGCATGGCGGTGTCGTAGGCCTGCATGGCGTAGCCGCCCGGGACGTAGTCGTACTTCTCCTCGAAGGCGGCGACGAACTGCTTGCTGGCCTGGTTGTCCATGTCGGGCGCCCAGTTGCCGGCCGCCTTGAAGCCCAGCGCGTCGTCCTTCTGCGCCGGCAGCGTGGTCTCGTCGGTGGTGAAGACGGACATGAACTCCATCCGGTCGGCGAGACCTGAATCCCGGAACTGCCCGACGAAACGCACGCCGAGCCCGCCCGGCATGAACGCGAACACCGCGTCGGCGTCGCTGGTCGCGATGCGCGCGATCTGCGGGGAGAAGTCCTGGTGGCTTAGCGGGACGTAGACCTCGTTCACGATCTCGCCCTCGTAGTGCATCCGGAAGCCGTCCATGTTGTCGCGGCCGGCCTGGTAGTTCGGCGCGATCATGAAGACCTTCTCCAGCCCCGCCTGCTGGGCGTACGCGCCCATCACCTCGGCGTTCTGGTTGTTCTGGTAGGATGTGACGAAGAAATACGGGTTGCAGTTGCGCCCGGCGAAGGTCGACGGGCCGGCGTTCGGCGAGATCAGGAAGGTCTCGCTCTCCACCACCGGGCGGAAGATCGCCTGCAGCATGTTGGAGAACACCGTGCCGACCACGAGGTCGACCTCCTCCCGCTCAATCAGCGCGTTCGCCTTGGACAGCGCGACGTCGGGCTTGAGCTCGTCGTCCTCGACGATCAGCTCGATCTCCTGACCCCCCAGCTTCCCGCCTTTCTCCTCAAGGGCGAGCTTGAAGCCGTCGACCACCTGCTGGCCGAGCGCCGCCGGCGGACCGGACAGCGTGACCACCATGCCGATCTTCACCGGCTCCGCCGAAGCCGGAAACGCCTGGAAGGCAACGGTCCCCATCACCGCCAGCGCCGCGGTAAACTTCTTCATTTCTAATCTCCGTTTGATTCAATCGCGTGAGCGGTTTCGACCGGCTGAAGCGTCAAGATACAGCCTCCCCGAGCGACAGGTTGTCCGCGCCTTGGAGGCACTGCAAGCCTTTTCCGGCCGCCAGCCGACCCGCCAACCGCACCCCATGGGACCGGTCTCCCGCCGACGTGTGGATAAACTTGACCGATCGATCAGGTTTTGCGTCAATATCATCTTTCCGCGGGCGCAGCCGGCGGGGCGGACCATAGGCTGGCGCGCGGCGCAGTGTGCCGCCGATGTCGGCCGCAAGGGGCGGGAGGTAGGCCTTGGCGGAAAGCACGCGTACCCGGGACGTCGCGATGGGGCGTCTGGCCCCGGATCAGCTGGCGGACAACTTCGCCGACGCCTATCCGCCCTTGTCCGGCCACGCCGCCGCGGTCGAGGCATCGCGCTGCTACTTCTGCTACGACGCGCCCTGCCTGCACGCCTGCCCGACTGAGATCGACATCCCGATGTTCATCCGCCAGATCGCCGCCGGCAACGAAATCGGCGCCGCGGAGACGATCCTGCAGCAGAACGTCATGGGCGGCATGTGCGCGCGCGTCTGCCCGACCGAAACGCTGTGCGAGGAGGCCTGCGTGCGCGTCGCGAGCGAAGGCAAGCCGGTCAAGATCGGCCTGTTGCAGCGCCACGCCACCGACGCCCTGTTCGAGGATGGCCGGCAGGTATTCACCCGCGCCGAGCCGACCGGCAAGCAGGTCGCCGTGGTCGGCGCCGGCCCGGCTGGCCTGGCCTGCGCGCACCGCCTGGCGGTGCTGGGCCACGAGGTCACGATGTTCGACGCCCGGCCCAAGGGCGGCGGCCTGAACGAGTACGGCATCGCCGCCTACAAGACCGTCGACGACTTCGCCCAGCGGGAACTCGCCTACATCCTGGAGGTCGGCGGAATCACCCTCGAAACCGGCCGCGCGCTCGGCCGCGACGTGCAGCTGGCCGAACTCAGGCGCGATTACCACGCGGTCTTTCTCGGCATGGGCCTCTCCGGCGTGAACGCCCTGGGCGTCGAGGGGGAGGAGCTGGACGGCGCGCTGGACGCGGTCGACTACATCGCCGAGCTGCGCCAGGCGCGCGACCTGTCGGCCCTGCCGGTCGGCCGACGGGCAGTGGTGATCGGCGGCGGCATGACCGCGATCGACATCGCCGTGCAGTCCAAGCTGTTGGGCGCGGAGGACGTCACCATCGTCTACCGCCGGGGACCCGAGAACATGAACGCAAGCGTGGTCGAACAGGAGCACGCCCAGACCGAAGGCGTACGGATCAAGCACTGGCTCGCCCCGCGCCGTCTGCTGGGCGGGCCCGACGGGGTCGCCGGGATCGAGCTGGAGTACACCCGCACGAACGCCGACGGACGGCTCGAGGGCACCGGCGAGACCCTGACCCTGGAGGCCGACGTCGTGTTCAAGGCGATCGGGCAGAGCCTGGGCGCCAACGGCGCGCTCAACGCCGGCGACGACACGATCGCCCTGGAACGCGGGCGGATCCGGGTCGACCGGCGCCGGGCCACCTCGATGCCCGGCGTCTGGGCCGGCGGCGACTGTGTTGCCGGCGGCGCGGACCTGACGGTCGCGGCGGTTGAGGACGGCAAGCAGGCCGCCCACGCCATCGACGACCACCTGCGCCAGGCCTGATCCGGCGCACGCCCCTGACCCGACGACATCAAGGGCCGCGACGCGCGGCCGGGAGCCAACGCCATGGTCGATCTCACCTCGGACTTCCTCGGCATCAAGTCGCCCAACCCCTTCTGGCTAGCCTCCGCGCCGCCGACCGACAAGGCCTACAACGTCGAACGGGCGTTCAAGGCCGGCTGGGGCGGGGTGGTCTGGAAGACGTTGGGCGAGGACCCGCCGATCGTGAACATCAACGGGCCGCGCTACGGCGCGCTCTACGGCAACGACCGGCGGGTGGTCGGGTTCAACAACGTCGAGCTGATCTCGGACCGGCCGCTGGAGACCAACCTGCAGGAGATCCGCCAAGTCAAGGCGCGCTGGCCGGACCGGGCGATGGTGGTCTCGCTGATGGTCCCCTGCACCGAGGACAGCTGGAAAGCGATCGTCAAACGCGTCGAGGCGACCGGCGCCGACGGCATCGAGCTCAACTTCGGCTGCCCGCACGGCATGTCGGAACGCGGCATGGGCTCGGCCGTCGGGCAGGTGCCGGAATACGTCGAGATGGTCACCCGCTGGTGCAAGCAGAACACCCGCATGCCGGTGATCGTGAAGCTGACCCCGAACGTCGCCGACGTCCGCAAGCCCGCCCGCGCCGCCAAGGCCGGCGGGGCCGACGCGGTGTCGCTGATCAACACGATCAACTCGATCATCGGCGTCGACCTGGACCAGATGGCGCCCGCGCCCACGACCGACGGCAAGGGCACCCACGGCGGCTACTGCGGGGAGGCGGTGAAGCCGATCGCGCTCAACATGGTGGCGGAGATCGCGCGCGATCCCGAGACCCGCGGCCTGCCGATCTCCGGCATCGGCGGGATTACGACCTGGCGCGACGCCGCGGAGTTCATGGCGCTGGGTGCGGGCAACGTGCAGGTCTGCACCGCCGCCATGGTCTACGGCTTCCAGATCGTCGAGGAGATGAAGACCGGGCTTGCCAACTGGATGCGCGACAAGGGCTACCAGCGCCTCGACCAGTTCGTCGGCAAGGCGGTGCCCAACGTCACCGACTGGCAGTATCTGAACCTGAACTACGTGGTGAAGGCGCGGATCGACCAGGACAGCTGCATCAAGTGCGGGCGCTGCCACATCGCCTGCGAGGACACCTCCCACCAGGCGATCACCGCGACCAAGAACGGCGTCCGCCACTTCGAGGTGATGGACGACATGTGCGTCGGCTGTAACCTCTGCGTCGACGTCTGCCCGGTGCCCGACTGCATCACCATGGAACACCTGACCGAGGGCGTTGACCCGCGCACAGGCATGGCGATCACCACCGCCTACGCCAACTGGACCACCCACCCGAACAACCCGCAGACCTGCGTCAGCGAGACCGAGCCCGCGGAGTAGCGGGGCGGACCAACACGGTAAAGCGTGGACCGACGTACCGGATGGCTTTCGCCGCCCTGCAAAAAAGCTGGCGCGGACTGCGCGCGAACGGTCAGGCCCTGACGGCTGAACCAAGGTCTTCCGTTTCCGAACGCACCCCGGAGGGACCATCGCGAGGGCCGGTCGGCGGGGTCGGGCCAGACCCGGACGTCGGAATATCGAGTCCGCAGCCGCCGAATTACAGACGGAGTGTGCAGTGGAGGCGGCCGCGGTCGGGCGGTCGGCCGCGGTCCGGTAGACTCGTGACGCACCGAGACACCGCCCCCCTCGGCTGGGCGAGGCCAAGAGTCGACATTGGTGTTGGGCTTGCCGAGGCCGCGGTTATACCGGACCGTATTTATTCTAACCGCTGATGCTTCGTAACGCAGAGTTCGCGACCGTGCGGGTTTTTATGGA
Organism: uncultured Rhodovibrio sp.; assembly: GCA_964422775.1. Lineage (GTDB taxonomy): Bacteria > Pseudomonadota > Alphaproteobacteria > Kiloniellales > Rhodovibrionaceae > Rhodovibrio. The sequence goes on along the minus strand of CAYRCO010000071.1, from coordinate 2,486 downwards.
GTAACTCGGCTGATGAACAGCCCCAACGGCATCTCCAGCCTGTGCGCGACAATTTGGACGTTCGTCACGTAATGCCAAGGACGCCAAGTATGAAAACGACGATCACTACGGCACCAACGATCCAGATGATATTGTTCATCCTCGCCTCCATCGGTTCGGGTGTTTAGGCCGCTTAAACGACGGCGTATGCTCACCGGGCATCTTTGATCACCAGCGAACTCAAAGCATAGTCACCACCGCTGTTCTGCAAGACGATCCCAGCGAACGGGTCGCCGAAGCCACGGTCCGTGACGTCGACGATCCGCTTGCCGTCGAGGTCAATTTGCATCCCGCCCTGGCGGTCGCGAGTCCAAAGCAAGGTGTGCTGCTTACCGTCCGCGACCTTTGGTGTGTCTTCGGCGAGTGCGACGGTGGACTCCGTTCCCTGTACGCCGCGCTTCGTGAGCTCGAACGCGGTCGCGTCTTGCCCGGCGGTGGACCGGTAAATGAGCCGATATCCGGCCTGCGCCTGGTCGCCTTGGTAGGGGCCGATCGCCAAGCTGCCCGAGCCGGCGCTCGGTTGCTTTGCGGTGAACTTGATGCGCAGCGCGAACGCGTTGCCAATCGACTTTGGGAGAACGGCGCGCGCCGGGACGGCCTCCGGCGCCGTTGACCGCGCTCGGTCCTGCTGGCGCTGCTCGGCCGGTTCGTCCCGACCACCCCCGCCGAGCGCCTCGTCCAGCACGGACCCGAGAAGTTCGCGCATCTGCTGGTTGCGGTCGCCGGATTGCCGCTCGCGCTCACCCTTTTGTTCGCTTGGCTGCGTGTCGCGGGCCGCTTCGAGCTGCTCGGCTGTGGGGACAAGGCTGTGCAGACCACGTGCATCGACCCGGAACTCCCCGCTTACGACCCGCCACGGTTCGGGCAGCCCGGCCATGTCCTTGTCGAAGCTCTCGGCATAAACCGTGCGCTGCCAGGGAAAGTCGTACTTCGCCAGCACTTGCCGGATGTCTTCGATCAGCCAGGGATCGGCCTGACGTTCTTCCTCCGCACGTTGCATCAAATCGCGGATTTCCTGAATCAAAGCCTGGATCCGGCTTTCGTCGCCCTGGCCGGCGCTCTGGGCTTGCGCCGGCGCCGCCGCCGCCACGACGACCGCGACGATCACGCTGGCGGCAGATCGCTTCCGAAACGTCAAATTGACCTCGCCATCGGATTGTTTCGACTCCGCTTTGCACGGTGTCGAGCAGGAACTTCAGCCCGACCCGCGTCGGGCCGTCTTAGCGCGACGGCCCGACGCGGGTCGGTTCGGCGTGTTTTAGGTGCCGGGATTATCCAACGACGATCTCGACGCGGCGGTTTCCGGCTTCGCGGGCACCATCGCCCGTCGAAACCGCGGGCTCACTCTCGCCGCGGGCAGCGACCGAGATAGCAGATGCCGGCACGCCGCGGGCCACGAGGGCCGCCTTCACGTTGCGCGCGCGCTCGGTCGAGAGCTTGCGGTTGTAAGTGTCGGCGCCCGCGCGATCGGCGTGACCGGTGATCGAGAGCTGCGTCCCGTCGGGCATGTTTTTGTACGCACGCGCCGCGTCTGCGATCTTGCCGGTTTCGCTGTCCTGCACGTTCGCGTCGTCGAAGCCGAAGTAAACGGTCGACTGTTCGGGCTCCATCGCCTCGGGTTCGGCGGTTGGCGCCGACTCCGGCTCCGGTTCGACCGCGGCCTGCGCGGTCTGCAGAGACTTACCGAAGCGGTCGCGGCATTCCTTCATGTGGACTGGCTGCGTCTCCTCCAGCCAGCAGTCGAACGCCACCTGCGCTTCCGCGGTCGCCTGCGGGGCCTTGGTACGCCCACCGTTCTTCAAGACGTTGACCAAGTCCCGTCGGGCCTTTGCGATCTGCGGCCGCTTGCTTGCAACCATACCGGCGCCATCGGTCGAGGCGATCGGCTCTCCCTCGAAAGAGAACGGCTGCACCGTCTCGCCGTTCGCCGCCTGTTGCGCACGGGTCGCGAACATATCGGAGGATCCGTAGTCGCCGTAGTCGTATTCGTGTTGCGAGCGGATCATGTATCCGTCATAGAGCGCGGTGTTGAAGGCACCGCCTTGCGACGTCATGCCTCGGCTCTGATCCAGGTTAGCGCCGCTACAGCCTGCCATTGCTGCCGTCGTCGTAAGCGCGACAGCTAAGATGAGCGAATTTCGCATCTAAAGTTACCTTTGGGTGATGACTCGCATTGGGGTCGGCGCGCCTCGGCCGATATCCAAGGTTGCGTGCCAGGCATCATGCCGGCCTCGAGCAACGACGGGATGGCCGGAAGCCGAACGAACGTCTAGACCCGCCGATGCCCGCCAATGCGATTTAACATTTGATAAACCTCTATCGCGTGCATGTCAACGAACCGCCCCAGCGTCGATCAGCTTCGGTCTACAGCGGCGATACCGGTCCCAAAACGGGCGATGTCCCGGGCTCTGTTGAAAAGTTCTAAGGTAGGCGCCGCTCTCCAGGAG
>CAYRCO010000070.1:5936-12482 GCA_964422775.1 uncultured Rhodovibrio sp. | reverse complement strand
CGGCTCGGGCTCGGGCGGGCCCTGCGCCCAGTCCGGCAGGGGACCGGCGTCGGGCGCGGCCCCGGCGTCGTCGCTGTCCGGCTTGGCCGCGGTGCGCTGCGGGCTTTCCAGCACCAGCGCCGTGCCCGGCCAGCCTTCCTGCGGCAGGTCGCGGGCAGCGTCGAACGTCTGTTCCTCGGCGATCCCGGACAGCCCGTGCTGCACCAGCTCGTACCAGCAGCCCTCCGGCGCGGTCTTCTTGGTGTTGTAGCCGCAGACGTAGAGCCGGTCTTCCGCCCGGGTCATCGCGACGTAGAGCAGACGGCGGTACTCCTGGCTCTGCGCGTGCCGTGCAGCCTCGCGCAGCTTCCGGCCGACCGCTTCCAGGTCGCCCGTGCGCGGCGGCCAGAGGGCAAGGCCCTCGGCCTCGTCCCACAGCATCTTCGGGCCCTGGCTCGGCACCTGAAGGGTGTCGGGCAGGAACACCACCGGCGCCTGCAGGCCCTTCGCGCCGTGCACGGTCATCACGCGCACCGCGTTGCCGCCGTGCTCGGCGTCGCGTTTGACCTCCTGCTCGCCCGCTTCCAGCCAGTGCAGGAAGCCCTGCAGGGAGGGCACGTGCTCGCGCTCGTAGGCGAGCGCCAGCGCCTGGAACTCGTCCACGGGATCGTTCGCCTCGGGCCCCAGCCGGGCGACCAGGTCGCGCCGGCCGCCTTCAGCGCCCAACAGCTGGGCGTAGAGCTCGTAGGGCGGCACGTAGTCGGCGCGCGCCAGCCAGTCGGACAGGCGCGTGAAGGCGCGTTCGAACTCGGCGTTCTCGCTGCAACGGTCGCGCAGTGCATCCCACAGGCTGGCATCCGGCGCGCGGGCGTGCGCCAGCTCGAACAGCCGTTCCTCGCTGAGCCCGATCAGCGGGCCCTTCAGCACGCAGGCGAGCGTCAGCGAATCCTCCGGCAGCAGCAGGAATCGGCCCAGCGCCACCAGATCGCGGACCGCCAGCTGCTCGGTCAGGACCATCCGGTCGACGCCGGCGACCGGCACGTCGCGCAGCTTGAGCTCGCGCACCAACTCCTCGACGAACTCGTTGCGCCGGCGCACCAGCACCAAGACGTCGCCCGCGCGCATCTGCCGGCCCTTCGACGGCAGAAAGCCCTCGGGGTCGGAGGTGCGGGTCCAGCGCTGGATCCGGGCGGCGATCAGGCGGGCCAGACGCTGGCGCGGCGGGGCGTCGCCGTGGCGTTCGGTCGGCGGGGCCCAGGGGTCGGGATCTTGCGCGTCCGCCGGGTCCGCGGGCGGCCACAGCTCGACCCGGCCGCTGTGGCCGACGCGCACGGGGTCGTGGTGCAGCGGCGCGTCGCCGTCGAACAGCACGCCGTCGTGCGCGCTCGGGTCCCGGAAAACCGTGTCCACCGCCTGCAGCACGGCGTCGGTGGAGCGGAAGGAGTGGCCCAGCGCGACCGGCCGGAAGGTCCGCTCCGCCGCCCGGGCGCGCGCCTCGAAGTGCCGGCGCATGCGCGCGAAAGCGGCCGGCTCGGCCCGCTGGAAGGAATAGATCGACTGCTTGCCGTCGCCAACCGCGAACACCGTGCGCGCGGCCTCGCCGCGCGCCTCCGCCGCGCCCTCGCCGGCGAAGAACTCCTGGGTCAGGGCCTGCACCACCTCCCACTGTTCGGGGTTGGTGTCCTGCGCCTCGTCGATCAGGACGTGGTCCAGGCCGCCGTCCAGCTTGTACAGAACCCAGGCCGCGCGCCCCTCCGCGTTCAGCAGCTTGCGGGCGGTCAGGATCAGGTCGTCGTAGTCGAGCAGCGCGCGCGCAGCCTTGTGCTGGGCGTAGCCGTGCACGATCGCCGCCCCCAGACGCAGCAGGCTGGCGGTCGCCCCGGCGGTGGTGGCGGCGTTCAGCCGCTCGCGCACGCGCACCAGCCGCTCGGCCTCGACCTCCATCGCGCCCAGCGCGCCCGGCACGCTGGCGGCGTCCTTGTTCAGGAGCTTCTTGCGGAGCTCGCCGGCGGTGGTGAAGAACAAGCCGGTGTAGCTGTCCCACAGGCGCACGCGCCGGGCCGTGTCGGCGTCCAGAAAGGCTTTCAGGGTAGCGGCGTTCTCCTGCTCCTTCTTGGTGCCCTGGCGCATCGCATCCTCGGCGACCTTGAGGCCGAGGGCGTCGAGCGCTTCCGGCTGGCAGGCCTCCCACAGCACGTCGTCGGCGGTCGTGCCGCGTTCCAGGCCCAGCGCCTCGAAAGTCCGGTCGACCAGGGCGTCGATCCCGCCTGCGCGGTCGATCAGGCGCAGCAGGCGCCCGCGCTCGGCGATCAGGTGCTGGATCAGCTCGGCGAACTCCTGTTCGTTCACCCGGGCGGTGACGTCGGCGAGGGCTGTGGCCAGCTGCGGGTCCTCGCCCGCGCCCGCGCGCGCCAGCACCTCCTCGCGCGCCTCGCGCAGCATCTCCTGAGCGCTGCGCTCGTCCAGCACCTGGGCGTGCGGCGCGATGCCCGCCTCCAGCGGGAAGCGCGCCAGCAGGTGCTGGCAGAAGGCGTGGATGGTCTGGATTTTCATGCCGCCCGGCGCGTCCAGCACTTGCGCGAACAGCTGGCGCGCGCGGCGCATCGTCGCGCTGTCCGGGCGCGCGCCGGTCAGCTCCGCGAGCGCTTCCGCCAACTCGTGGTCCGCCGCGGTCGCCCAGCCGCTCAGCCGGTCGGACAAGCGGTTCGCCATCTCCGCCGCCGCGGCCTTGGTGAAGGTCAGGCACAGGATCTTAGGCGGCGGCGTCCCCGCCAGCATCAGCGACAGCACGCGGTCGGTCAGGACCTTGGTCTTGCCGGTGCCGGCCGAGGCGGCGACCCAGACGCTGGCGCCGGGATCGGCGGCCTGGCGCTGGCTGTGCGCGGCCTCCGCCTTCTTGCGCGCACTGGCGGCCGCCGGATCGTGGTCCAGGAGGTCGCCTGGCTGCTGGTTATCGCCCCGCGTGTGGTAGTCGTCGGGCGCCATCTAGTCCTCCCCGCCGATGCCGGCGGACCATTCCTGGACCCGCGCCAGATGGTCGTAGTCGGTGTAGCGCGGCGCGAACCCCGGCCGCGGCCGGGCGTGGTAGGGCTGCGTCGGATCGGCGAACTTGTCGACGAGCGCGGTCAGCCCGTCCAGCGCCGCAGCGGCGAGGTCGTCGGGATCGGTCTTCTTCAGCGCCAGCTCCTGCCCCGCCTCGCGTCCGCCGGTCAGGCGCCAGTAGGCGAGCTCGCGCGCGCCCGCGGCGGGCACGTCCGGGAACCCCGCGTGCGCGGCGATCGCGGCTTCCAGCGGCAACTGCGGGGCGAAGCCAAGCGTGACCTGCTTTTCCGTGGGCGGCGTGCCCGTCTTGTAGTCGATCACCGCAAGCGCGCCGTCGGGCAGCACCTCGATCCGGTCGGCCTTGGCGCTCAGGGTCAGGCTGGCGTGCTGGCCCGCGACCTCCATCTCGCCCGAGCGTTCGGCCAGCACCCGCCGGCCGTCCGCGCGGCGCGCGCGCTCGCGTTCGGCGAGCCAGTCGGCGATCCGCTCGAAGCGCGGCCACCAGAAGGCGCGCATGCCAGGCCGGACCTTGAGGTCGTCGAATTTCTGCACGCCGATCCGGCGCAGCGTGGCGGCGACGTCGTCCGGCAGACCGTGGGTGGCCGCTTCCTGGGCGAACGCTTCCAGCACGGCGTGGATCAGCGTGCCGTGCTCCGCCGCCCCCGGGTCCTGGTCCAGCGGGTCGAGCGCGCGCAACCGCAGCACGTAGCGGGCGTAGAGGTCGTAGGGGTCGCGCATCCAGGTCTCGACCGCGGTCACCGACAGGCGCGTCGGCCGGGCCGCGACCGGCGGGGTCGGCGCGGGCGGCTCGCAGGGCCGGGGCGGCCCCGGATCGTCCAGCTGCTTGGCCCACTGCACCCAGGTGGGATCGGGGATCAGCAGATCCTTCACGCCGTAGGCCGCCTGCAGCGCCTCCAGCCGCAAGAGCCAGCGCGACGGCACGGTGGGCGTCCCCTCGATCCGGGTTGCGCGGGTGATCACCACCTCGGGCGCGGCGAACGCCTGGGCGAAGTCGTGCGCCATCAGGCCGATCCGCCGCTCCACCGGCGGCAGGCCGAAGTCGCTGCGCATCGGCCGCGACATCCACGGGCCGGGATCGCTCTCGGCCGGCCAGGTGCCCTCGTTCAGGCCGCCCAGGATGGTCAGGTCGGCGCGCTGCAGCCGGGCTTCCAGCGGGCCCCAGATCGCCAGGCGCGGATGCCCGCCGTAGCGCGGCCGCACCACCTGCCCGGCCATCAGCCCGTCCAGCAAGGCCGGATAGCGCCGGCCGTCGACCGTGGGTGCGGCGTCGGCGTGCCGGGCGAGTTCGCTGGCGAAGTCGGCGGCGCTCTCTCCCGCCTCGCCGGCCCACAGGCGCGCCGCCCCGGGCTCCCGGTTGCTCGCTGCGAGATCCTCGGCGAAGCGCATGTGCGCTTCGACCAGGCGGGTCAGGTCGACCGCGCTGTCGTTCATCGCTTCCAGCGCGTCGGCCGCCATCGCCTGCAAGCGATCGAGCCATTGGCCGAGCCGGCGATCGACCGGCTTGTCGCCTAGCTGCGCGCGCAGTCCCGCGAAGCCCTCCGCCGGCCGGACGCCGCGCAGCACCCGCTGCTCCAGCTCGCGCACCCGGGCCTTGAACGCGCCCGGGTCCTCGCCGCCGGCCGCCATGGGGTGCTTCAGCGCGGCCAACAGCGGCACCGGCGCCAGCTTCTCCCCCAGCATCTGGGCGGTCAGGCGCAGGAAGGTGCCGGGCGCGGTGTCCGCCATCGGCACGCCGGCCGAATCGTCGATCCGCAGGTCGAAGCGCCGCAGCTCCGCCGCCACGCGCCGGGCGAGCGCGCGGTCGGGTGTCACCAGGGCGGCCGTCTTGCCCGGCAGCTCCAGCGCCTGGCGCAGCATCAGCGCGATCGCGGTCGCCTCCTCGACCGGGCCCGGCGCCTCCACCAGCCGCACGTCGGCCAGCGCCAGGCGCAGGCCTTCCGCCCCGCCGTCCAGCGACAGGTTGCGCCATTCCGGCGTCGTGCTGGCGGGCTTCAGCGCCTCGTTCACGACCGCGCTGCGGCTTGTGGGCGCGATCTGCGCCGGCCGGTCGACCGGCCAGTCGCGCACCTGCTCCCGGTCGATGCCGAGGGTCGCGAGCAGCCGGGCCAGGTTGGCTTGCGGATGGGTCGGATCCGCGCCGATCGCCGCCCAGCTGTCGGCGTCCGCCCGCCGGTCCAGCCCGGGCAGCACGACCTCCCCCCGGGGCAGGTGCGCGATCGTGCGCAACAGTTCCGCGGTCGCGGGGATCGAGCCGGTGGAGCCGGCGGCGATGATCGACCGGTCCGGGGGATCGTCGGCCCAGGCGCGGGCCTGGGCCAGCATCAACTTGCGCCGGCGCTCCGCCGGGCCGATCGCCCCCTCGTCCTTCAGCCAGTCGGGCCACCAGTCGGTAACGATCTTCAGGAAGTCGAGGGTGATCTGCCAGTGCTCGGCGTAGCGCTCGGGCGCGAGGTCCTTCAGGCGGGCGAAGTCCAGGCCCTCCGTCTCCACCTGGTCGAGCAGGCGGCCCAGCTCCTCGGCCAGGCGGGCGGCCTGGTCGACCGTGGGCACGCCCGCGCCCGGCGCGACCTCGCCGAACTTCTGGATCAGCCGGGTCAGCACGAACTGCCGGCGCACGCCCGAGATCGTCGGCGGCAACTGCATGGATTTGCCCGGATCGCCCAGCCCGGCGGCGGCCAGCGCGTCGTCGCCGCCCATCAACAGTTCGTCCGCGTCCAGGTCGCCCAGCGGCAGCATCCGCGGCAGCAGCAGCGCCCGCCCGTCGGACAGCCGCAGGAACGCCTCGTGCAGCGTCCGGCAGGCCCGGCGGGTGGGCAGCAGCACGGTCGTGGACGCCAGCTCCAGCGGGTCGTCCCCCGCCCGGTCCAATAGCCCGCGCGCCAGCGCGTCGGCGAACGACACCTCCGGCGGGATGGTGGCGACGGTGGGGGTTACGCGTTGCTGAGGTTCGCCGTTTGGCATCGGCCGACTCTGAGGTGATCCGGATCGTCGCTGTCCGTCCGGTATGACACGCTCAGCCGGCTTACGCACGCGCGTCTCATCGCCAGTCAGCACGCTGGGCGCGCAAGCGTTCGTCGCGGGACTGTGGCATTGCCGTGCACGCCAAGGGCATCGCCGCGCAGCATCGATTCCCCAGCAACGGCGACAAGAGCGCCACCTGGAGGAGATTATCAAGTGCGTTTGACATGCCGTAGATTGTGACGGCAGCGTGTCACATTGACGAAAACGATATCAAAAAACCGCAAGCGTTGGAGCCTGTCGCCCGAGGGAGTCCGGTCGGGCGCGACGCCGATGCCGTCCCCACCCCAGGGGAGCGTGGCGCCCCAATTCGCCGCTCGCACTGTCACGGTCCGGCGATCGGCCGACAGCCTCCCGAACCAAGGGGAGGTACAGACATGCTGATCCGTCCCACGTTCTGGACCGTCCTGGCCGCCCTTGCAGTGGCGGCGCCCGTAGCGGTCAATTCCGCCGCTGCTTCCCAGGAAGAGCACGGCCAAGAGCACG
>CAYRCO010000070.1:1997-5836 GCA_964422775.1 uncultured Rhodovibrio sp. | reverse complement strand
CCAAGAGCACGGGCAGGAAGAGCACGCGACCGCCATGACCAGCAGCACCGACACCGCGCGCAGCCAAGCGGTTCGGGTGTTGCTGCTGCAGGCGCATCTGCGCACCGGCAAGTCCCTCTACGATAACGGTGAACGCGAGGCCGCGGTCCAGCACTTCAAGCATTTCGTCGCAGAGTTGAAGGGCACCGTCGGCCACGAATTGGCCGAGCGCGGCTTCGAGCGGGATCACGTGCTGGAAGAGGCCGAGGACGCGCTTGTCGACGCCGTGGTCGAGGACCAGCCGCGGCCGGTCGTGGTCAGCGTCTACCGCCACACCATGTTCGAGATGGACCGGCAGCTCGGCAAGGTCGGCTCGATGCGGCTGCGCGATCCAGAGTTCGTGCTGAGCGTCTCCGGCGACCTGCTGGACCGGGCCAGCCGGCACTACGCGACCGCGGTTAGCGGCGAGCGACTGAGCCAGCCCCAGGAATACCGCTACACCCGCAGCATAGCTCGGGTCGCCCGCAATTTCGTCGGCCGCGTGTCCGCCGATCTGCACGCCAAGGACCAACAGGCGTTCGAGCGGTTGGTGCAGGCCTTCAACCGGCTGAACGACACCATGGCGGACAGCCAACCGAGCGGCCCGCCGGCCACCGCCGGCAAGTTGCGCGAACGGGTCGGCGAGGTCCAACTGGCCGCGCGCGACCTGTGACGGCCCGGCTCTCAAGCGAGAGAGAGACTGATCGGGGCCCGCCGCCGTCCGGTTACCGGCGGCGGGTCTTCTTCCCTTCAGTACCAGCGGCTTCGAGGGGCCTTGCCCACTTTTCAAGAAGTGAGAGCACAATTCACGATGAAAGCCGGTGCGGCTTTGATCGATTTTGCTCTAACGGGACAGCCCGAGGCTGGGCTCCTCCGGCCGATCGGTGCGGAAGCCGAGGTCGTGCAGCACCTCCTCGGCGATCTCGATGTCGCCGGGGGTGCCGATGTGGAACCACAGGCCGTCGTGGCGCAGGCCGAACAGGCGTTCGCTGCCTTCGGCCTGGTCGAACAGCAGGTTGAGCGAGAAGCTGCCCTCGGGCGCGTAATCGAACAGCCGGCGGTGGACGATCTGCACCCCGGCGAAACAGAAGGGCGCGACCTCGAACTCCAGGCGCCGGCGCACCCGCCCCTGGATGTCCATCTGGAAGTCGCCGGGGCCGGCGTAGCCGATCGCCTCCGCGGTGGCGGTCAGCAGCAACAGGGCGTCCATCTTCTCCGGGTCCCAGTGCTGCGCCAGCCGCGTCAACGCCGGCACGCAGCCGTCCAGCCAGAAGATGTCGCCGTTGAGGACGTAGAAGTGCTCCGCGTCCAGCCTGTCGAGCGCGTTCTTCACCCCGGCGCCGGTATCGAGCGGGGCGTCATCCTCGCGGCTGATCTCGATCGCGGGCGCACCCGAACGCGCGGCCAGGTGCGCCTCCAGCGTCTCCGCCAGATGGTGGGTGTTGACCACCACCCGCTCCACGCCCGCGTCGGCCAGCCGGTCGAGCGTGCGGTCGATCATCGGCCGGCCCATCACCTCGACCATCGGCTTGGGTTTGGTCTCGGTGATCGGGCGCATCCGTGTGCCGTAGCCGGCGGCCAGCACCATCGCGGTCGTGGGCGCGGTCCGCGGGGTCGCGCTGTCGGCTGTGCTCATGCGGCCGTCTCCGGAGGGATCACCCGTTGGGTCCGGGGCAGGTTGACGTCGAGCCAAGCGTGCACCGGCTCCAGGGCCGGCGCGCTCAGCGCCTTGTTGAACATCCGCCAGAGCCGCGGGATGTGCGCCAGGTAGCCGGGCTTGCCGTCGCGCCGGGCGAGGCGGGTGAAGATGCCGATCACCTTGGCGTGGCGCTGGGCGGCGATCACGGTATAGGCGACACGCGCGTCCTGCGCGTCCAGCTCCGGGAACGCCGCGAGGTAGCGCTGCAGCATCTGCTCCTCGATCTCCGGCGGGACGTCGCGCCGGGCATCCTGCAGCAGCGAGGCGAGGTCGTAGAGCGGGCTGCCGATCACCGCATCCTGGAAGTCCAGCAGACCGCAGGCGGCGGTGCCGGGGCGGTCCTCCAGCAGCATCAGGTTGTCGGGGAAGAAGTCCCGCAGCACCAGCGTCTGGCGATGGGCATGCACGCGCGCGAGCGCCTCCTGCCACGCGTGCCGGTAGGCCTGGCGCTGGCCCGCGTCCGGTTCGAGGCCGACAGCCGGCATGTACCAATCCAAAAGCAGGTTCGCCTCGCGGTCGATCAAACGCGCGTCGTCGTAGGCCGGCAGGTCGACGCCGTCGGCGCCGCGCGCCGCCCAAGCGCGCTGCAGGTCGATCAGCGTGTCGGTGGCGAGCCGGTAGAGCGGCTCCTGCTGCGCCCCCTCGGCCAACAGCCGGCCGAACGTCTGGTCGCCGAAGTCCTCCAGCAGCAACAGGCCGCGCGCGGCATCGCAGGACAGCACCGTCGGCGCCGACAGGCCGAGCGCCTGCAAAAGCCCGGCGACGTCGCGGAACGGTGCGACGTCCTCCTGCGGTGGCGGGGCGTCCATCAGCACGGCCCGGCTGCCGTCGGGGTGGTGCACCCGCTCGTAGCGGCGGAACGAGGCGTCGCCCGCCAGCATGGTGCGCTCGCCAGACCCCCAGCCGGCCTGATCGAGAAAAGCGGCGATCTCCCCTTCACGCGCACTCATATCTGCTCGCCCCCCGCGTCGCCGGTGGTCGTCGTCGTGTCGGTTCGCCCGCCGCCGATGGCGTCGCGCGGCGTCTTTGCCGCGGCCAGCGCGTCGAGCCGCTCGGCCCAGCCGGTGCCGCCCTGCAGCACCGCGAGCCGGCCGGGGTCCGCGGGCGCCGCGGCGTCCCGCTCACGGGTTTCGGCCCCGTACACCAGCGTAACGTCGAGCCGGGGCGTGGGCAGCCGCGCGCCCAGCCGGTCCGGCCACTCGACCAGCACCAGCCCGCCGGCTAGCGCCTCCTCCCAGCCGAGTTCGTCGACCTCGTCCGGATCGCCCAGCCGGTACAGGTCGAAGTGCCAGACCGCAAGCGGCGCGCCGTCGGCGCTCAGCCGGTCGTAGGTCTGCACCAGCGTGAAGGTCGGGCTCGGCACCTCCTCGCCCGACGCGTCGCCGCCGCAAGAATCGCGCAGGCTCGCGATCAGCGCCCGGGCGAGCGCGGTCTTGCCGGCGCCCAGGTCGCCGGTCAGCGCGATCAGGTCGCCCGGACGCACGATCTGCGCCAGACGGCGCCCCAGGGTCTGGGTGTCGGCCGGCTGGGGCAGTGGGATCGAGAGCGCTTCGGCACCGGGCGATTCGGCCATGACGCGCCCGGTTTTACCGCCCCACCGCCGGCCCGGCAACCTGCGCTGCCGACCGCGCCGGGCAGCCAGGGCCGTGCAGCCGGGGCCTGCGGCGCCGGGGCACCTTGCCAAGCCCCGGCGGCCTCGCCATGTTGCGCAGCCGAACGGACGGGCGTGGCGCCCGCAAAAAACAGACCTGCCTGGACCGATGGAGACGATGAGCGAGAGCCGGATCGAGACCGACGTGGTGATCGTGGGCGCAGGGCCGGTCGGGTTGTTCGCGGTGTTCGAGCTCGGCATGCTCGGCCTGCGCGCGCAGCTCGTCGATTCGCTGGCCGGCGTGGGCGGCCAGTGCCAGGCGCTCTATCCCGAGAAGCCGATCTACGACATCCCCGGCTATCCCAAGATCCTGGCGGGCGAGCTGATCGAGCGGCTGGCCGAGCAGGCGGCGCCGTTCAAGCCCGGCTATCATCTGGAGCAGCGGGTCGAGACGGTGCAGCCGGCCGGAACTCAGGCGGCCGGTCCGGGGCGCTGGCGCGTCGTCACCAGCGCCGGCACCGAGATCGACTG
>CAYRCO010000070.1:0-1897 GCA_964422775.1 uncultured Rhodovibrio sp. | reverse complement strand
CGGCCGGTCCGGGGCGCTGGCGCGTCGTCACCAGCGCCGGCACCGAGATCGACTGCGGCGCGGTGATCGTCGCCGCCGGCGTGGGCGCGTTCGGTCCCAACCGGCCGCCGCTGGAGGGCCTGCGCGACTACGAAAGCCAGGGCCCGGGGGCGGGCGTGCACTACCTGGTCGCCCGGCGGGAGGACTTCCGCGACAAGCGCCTGGTGATCGCCGGCGGCGGCGACAGCGCGCTCGACTGGACGCTGTCGCTCTCCGAGCTTGCCCGGAAGATCTACGTCGTCCACCGCCGCGACAGGTTCCGCGCTGCGCCCGAAAGCGTGCGCGAGATGCGCCGGCTGGCCGAGGATCCCGACAGCCCGGTGGAACTGGTGGTGCCCTATCAGCTGCACGGCCTGGACGGCGCCGACGGCCGGCTGACGGGCGTCGACGTCGCCACGCTGGACGGCGAGGTCCGCCGGCTGGAGGCGGACGCGCTGCTGCCGTTCTTCGGCCTGTCGATGAACCTGGGCCCGATCGCCGAGTGGGGCCTGGACCTGGAGCGCGGCCAGGTGCGCGCGGACCCGGCGACCTGCGAGACCTCGACCGCCGGCATCTACGCGATCGGCGACATCGCGACCTACCCCGGCAAGCTGAAGCTGATCCTCTCCGGCTTCTCCGAAGCCGCGCTCGCCGCCCACGCCATCTACGCCCGCCTCAACCCGGACACCCCGCTGCACTGGGAACACTCGACCACCAAGGGCGTCCCGGGCTTCGCGGAGTAGGGGGGCTACTCCCGAGGCGTATCCAATTCGGGCAGGTTGCGCTGAACGGGCACCGTCGCCGGGTGCGCCCCGGCGTCGCCCGCCCCCGGCCCCGTGACCGGCAGGTGGCAGGTGACGCGGGTGCCGCGGTCCGGGGCGCTGTCCAGTTCGACCCAGCCGCCGTGCAGTTCGATCAGGCTCTTGACCAGCGACAGGCCGAGGCCGGCGCCGGTCTTGCGCGGCTGGCCGCGGACGAACTTGTGGAAGACGTTGTCCTGGTCTTCCTGCGGGATGCCGACGCCGGTGTCGGTCACCGACAGGCGCACGGTATCGCCCTCGCTTCTGGCGCTGAGCGTGACCTGCCCCTGATCCGGGGTGAAGTTGAAGGCGTTCGAGACCAGGTTGAACAGCGCCTGCTTGAGCCGGCGCGGATCGCCGCGGACGGTGCCGATGTCCGCCGGGCAGTCGACCGCGAGGTCGATGCCGCGGGAGTGCGCGCGCTCGCGGGCGATCGCCTGCAGGTCGCCCAGCAGCTGCGCGGGGTCGATCTCCTGGGTGTCCAGCTCCAGGTAGCCAGCCTCGATCGAGGCCAGGTCGAGGATGTCGTTGATCAGCCCGATCAGCCGCTGCGAGGACTGCACGATCGCCTCGGCGTATTCGTTCTGCCGGGCGTTCAGGGCGCCGAAGTACTGGTTCTCCAGGATCTCCGCGAAGCCGACGATGGCGTTCAGTGGCGTGCGCAGCTCGTAGGAGATGTTGGCGATGAACTCCGACTTCAGCCGGTCGGCGGTCTCCAGCGCCTCCGCCTGCTCGCGCAGCGCCCGCTCGACCCGGATCGAATCGCTGACGTCGAGGTAGGTGAACAGGCTTTGCCCGTCCGGCAGCGGCACCTGCGCCCAGTCGATCACCGCGCCGTCGGGGCGCTCCAGCCGGCCGGTGCGGGTGTCCGGCTCGGTCGCCCGGCCGACCATCTTCTCCAGGGCGCGCGGCCAGGTGGCGTCGTCGATGTTGAATTGCGGCCGCGCGGCCTGCAGCACCGCGCGCACGTGCGGGCGCTCGCCCAGCTGGTCCATCGGCAGGTCCCACAGCCGCACGAACGCCTGGTTGCACAGCGCCAGCCGGCCGTCGGAGCCGAACACCGCGACCGCCTCGTAGAG
>CAYRCO010000069.1:2893-12540 GCA_964422775.1 uncultured Rhodovibrio sp. | reverse complement strand
GGACGCTGAACCGGATGGGCCTGCAGATCGCCCGGACGATGGTCGAGATCTTCGCCGACCTGGAACCGGGCCACCCCTTCTTCGAGCAGTTCTCGTTCATCGATGCCGAGGAGCTGCCGCGCTACAAGGGGCTGGTCGCCCAGGCGGACAAGCTCGGCCTGGACGCGCTGCCGGACGACCAGCTGCGCCAGCTGAAGCGCCTGCCGCTCGCCTACGTCGAGGCGCGCCATCGCCTGGAACTGATCGGCCCGGAGGTCGAGCGCCTGGTCGTGCGGACCCGGCACGAACTCGACCGCCGGATCGTCGCCGAACGGCCCGACGCGGTCGAGGTGTTCGACGCGGAGCGCTACAACGCCGCCGCCTCGCTGCAGGACAACATCCTGTTCGGCCGGATCGCCCACGGGCGCGCCAGCGCGGAAAGCCGGATCGCGGGCGCGATCGCGGAGGTGCTGGACCAGCTGGGCCTGCGCGAGAGCGTGATCGACGTCGGCCTGGAGTACCAGGTCGGTGTCGCCGGCAAGCGCCTGTCCGCCGTGCAGCGGCAGAAGCTGGCGCTCGGCCGCGCGCTGATGAAGCGCCCCGACCTGCTGGTGGTCGACCAGGCGACCGCGATCATGGACGGGCAGACGCAGACCCGGATCATGGACCGGGTGCTGCGCGAGCGCGGTGAGGGCGGTCTGATCTGGGTGCTGCACCGCGCCCAGCTGGCCGAGCGGTTCGAGCGGGTCGTGGTGGTCGACGCCGGCCAGATCGCGGAGGACGGCGGGTACGCCGAGCTGGCCGGGGCGGGCGGCGCGCTCGACCGGCTGCTCGCCGATGACTGACAGCGGACCCGCGAACGGGGAAGGTCCGCTTAAAATCGCTGGTCGGCGGGCCGCCGGGCGTCCTGGTCGCAGCCGAACGTCATCACGGCGTAACGCGATGCCTGCGATCCGCCTTCCGTGGCAGACTGACGCAAGGCGCGCCCGCCGCGCGCCGGCTTAGGGAGGACTTCCGATGGGCCTTGAGCAAGAGGTCGAAATCCTGCGGCGGATCCCGCTGTTCCAGAACATCGAGCCGTCCAAGCTGAAACTGATGGCGTTCGCCAGCGAGCGCGTCACCTTCGCCGAGGGCAACGCGCTGTTCCACCAGGGCGAGGAGGGCGACGCGGCCTACATCGTGCTCGAGGGCACCGCGGACGTGCGCGTCACCGGCGAGAGGGGCGAGGCGATCACGGTCGCCCAGGTCGGCGCCAACGATATCGTCGGCGAGATCGCGATCCTGTGCGACGTTCCGCGCACCGCCAGCGTGGTGGCGACCGGCGAACTGACCACGCTTCGCATCACCAAGGAGCTGTTCTTCCGCATGGTGCACGACTTCCCGCAGATCGGCGTCGAGGTGATGCGGGTGCTCGCCCACCGCCTGGAAACCACCACCCGCCAGCTCCGCGCGGCGCGCGGCGGCTGATCCGCCACCGGCGCGCGGCGCCACCTTGGGACCCCACCGACATGAGCCGTCTCGACAGCGCGATCCGACGCCTACAGGCCCAGCGCGCCTGCCTTGACAGCGCCGCGCACGCGATCGCCGAGGTCCCCGGCGCGCTGTTCGAGCTCGGGCTGGGCAACGGGCGCACCTACGACCACCTGCGCGAGCTCTGCCCGACCCGCGAGATCTTCGTGTTCGAGCGTCAGGTCGCCGCCCACCCCGACTGCGTGCCCGACGACGCGCACCTCTACCTGGGCGACGTGCTGGAGACGCTGCCGCGCGCGGCCGAGCGCTTCGCCGGCCGGGTCGCCCTGCTGCACGCCGACATCGGCACCGGCGACGCCGCGCGCAACGCGCGCCTGGCAGCCGCGATCCAGCCGTACCTGCCGCGCCTGCTCGCCCCCGGCGGGGTCGCGATCACCGACCAGGAAATGCCCTGGGCCGAGGCCGAACAGATCGCCCTGCCCGACGGCGTCGCGCCGGGCCGGTATTTCCTCTACCGGCAGCCCGACCCAATCCCCTCTCCTCCAGCGGGAGGAGAGGGCTAGGGAGAGGAGGTTGCCCGCGGCGCCTGGTACCCGTGGTCCCTCCTCCCCTAACCCCTCCTGCCACTGGCGGAGGGGAATCACCCATGCTTCACGCCAGCTGCACGAGGTCGAGCGGCTGCTGCACGCCTTCGACGCGCGCGCCGGGCAGCTCGCGGATCGGCTCGGCTGGGCGGTAGCCCTGCTCGCGGGCGGTCTCGTACGCGTGACGGGTGGCGAGCGCGCGGCTGCCCTGCGCCGCGTTGTGCTTTTCCAGCTTGGCCGACAGGTTCACCGCATCGCCGATCACGGTGTACTCCAGCCGGTCCTTCTCCCCGACCGCGCCGAACACCACCCGGCCGGCGGCGACGGCCGCGTTGACCGGCACGCACGGCCGCCCCTCGGCTTCCACCCGGGCCTGCCAGGCCGCCGCCGCGGCCATGATCTCCTCGACCGCGCGCAGCGCGTCGGCGGCGTAGCTGCCGGTGCCTTGAGAGGCGCCGAAAGTCGCCATGATGCCGTCGCCCAGGAACTTGTCGATCGACCCGCCGTGCTTGCGCACGATCGGCACCATCTCCGCCTGATATTCGGCGAGCAGGCGCATCACCGCGTCCGGCGGATAGCGCTCGGCGAGCGGCGTGAAGCCGCGCAGGTCCAGGTTCAGGATCGCCGCGTCGCGGGACTCGCCGGCGCCCACGCCGATCTCCTCGGAACGCACGATCTTGTCCGCGACCTCGGGCGAGAAGAAGCGGGACAGGTCGCTGGCCGCCGCGCTCTCCGCGACGCTGGAGACCAGCAGCTTGCGCGCGCGCACGATCGCCATCGCCAGGATCCCGGTCACCGTCAGGATCGAGATGATCTTGTCGAACTCCGCCCCCAGCAGGATCGCGTTGGATGTCATGTAGGTGACGTAGTTGCGCGTGATCATCGGGTCTTCGGGATTGGCCGTGACCACGTAGACCACCAGCAGCCCCCAGCCCGCCGCGGCCGTCAGCCCGGCGGCGAGCACGAAGCGCGCCTCGAACCTAAGCGCGCGCAGGGCGATGAAGATGAAGACGTAGAGCAGCGTCGGCGCCTTCAGATAGAAGCTCGCCGGCTGTTCGTATTGCAGGTGGAACGACCAGATCAGAACGAACAGCAGCGCCATGTCGATCACGATCGACAGGTAGAGGAACCAGTCCGGCAGGTGCGTGCGGTAGGAGGCGCTGAGCCGGATCAGCGTGAAGCCGAGGTAGGCGGCGAGCGCGTAGGGCACCGGCTGGAAGGTGTCGTGCGCCTCGAACGTCTTGGGCGACAGCCAGTAGAGCACGCCGAACACCAGCACCACGCCGAGCTGAACCCAGCCGATCAGCCGCTCGGTCGCGTCCTGCTGGCGGGTGACCTGCTGGCGCACCCGCGCCGGCAGGCGCCCGCGGGTTGCCGGGTCGGCGGCCAGCAGCTGGCCCATCAGGCCGGGCCAGCGTTGGATCGGGCGGGGCAGTTCGGTGAGTTCGCTCATGGCGGCCACGATACGCCGAAGTGCGCCCGGTGGCCCGTCAGAACCGCGTGAGGCGCGTGTGAGGGGTCAGCCGGCGGCCGCACCCCGGCGCGGCCGTCAGCGCCACAGCTCGATGCCGTACTTCTCTTCCAGACCCTTGTAGAGGTGGGCGACCTGTTCGCCGTAGCCGTTGAACTTCTGGGTCGGCACTTCCTTCGGGCTGGCGCCGAAGCCGATGTCGTCGGTCGACTGCAGGAACTTCTCGCTAGCCTGCGACCAGCGCGGATGATCGACCTCCGGGTTCACGTTCGCCCAGAAGCCGTATTCGTTGCCCTGCACCTCGTGCCAGAAGGTGAGCGGCTCCTCGTCGGTGAAGGTGAAGCGCACCAGGCCCTTGGCCGACTTGAAACCGTACTTCCACGGCACCGCCAGGCGCAGCGGCGCGCCGTTCTGCTGGGGCAGCGGTTGGCCGTAGGCGCCGGTGACCATGAAGGCGAGTTCGTTGGTCGCCTCCTCGATCGTCAGCCCCTCGACGTAGGGCCAGGGGTACCAGCTGGCCCGCTGTCCGTCGGCGACGTCCTTGTCGACGAAGGTCTCCATCCGGACGTACTTCGCGCTTCCCAGCGGCCGGGCGAAGTCGACCAGGGCGGCCATCGGGAAGCCGCTCCAAGGCACGTTGATCGACCAGGCCTCGACGCAGCGGTGGCGGTACAGGCGCTCCTCCAGCGGCATCTGCTTGATCAGGTCGTCGATGTCGACCGTCTTCTCCTCCTCGACCATGCCGTCGATCTGCACGGTCCAGGGCCGCACCGGCATGCCGCGCGCCTTCCGCCAGATCGTCTTGGAGGAGCCGAACTCGTAGTAGTTGTTGTAGGTCGAGACCAGCTTCTCCTCCGACAGCGGGCGCTCGAGCGTGTAGGCGCCGTTGCGCTCGAAGGGATACATGCCGGCGGTGGGATCGTCCTCCGGCGGGCCGACCGCTTGCGCGGCGTGCGCCGGGTTGGCGAACGGCATGCTGGCGGTCGCCGCGGCGACGCTGCCGGCGGCGAACAGCCGCGCGAACTCCCGCCGGTTGTAAAAGGCCGCGGCATCGGTGGCGGCGGCTTCCGGCAGCTCCCAGGCGCGCTTGCGCTTGATCAGCATGATCTTGCCCTCGTCGATGGATGTCGTGTGACTTGCCCATAAATGGCGCGATTGGCCGGCACGGCAAACTCACGACTGCGCGAGGGGCCGCGCGCGGCCGGCCTTACGACGGGCGGGCGAGCAGCATCAGGTTGAGGCCGTTCAACACGGCGTAGAGCTGCGCGACCTGCCGGAACGCGGTTTCCGGGGCAAGCGCGGAATCCTGCGCGCACAGGGCCTCGACGATCGTGCCCACCGTCGCCCGGCCGTCGACCCGGCGCAGGATCGGCGCGCTCAGCCGGGGCAGCGGAAAGCCGCGCTTCTCCCCGTCCAGCGTCAGCGTCAGCTTGGGCGTCGACCCGGCCAGCCGCTCGGCCATCGCGGCCGGGTCGTGGCCCGGCATCACCGGCACCGCGGCGTCGTCCAGCCGGGCGAGACGCTCGCCGGCGTCCATAGGCACGGCGTAGGCGATGTGCTTCTTGATCGTCCCGGTCAGCCGCTCGGCGAACGCGGCGCGCGCCACCAGGCCGGCCTCGGTCAGCGGCTGCAGCAGCTTGGGATCGTTCAGGTAGGTCGCCGGGTCGTAGCGCGCCGGCTCCAGGAAGGCGGCCGGACGCAGCCCGCCGGCACCCAGCAGCTCGGCGAACTCGGGGACCGTGTAGCTGCGGTCGCGGGCGTGCAGCAGCAGGTCGACCAGTTCCGCGTCGCTGCGCTTGTGGTCGCCGATGAAGGGGTTGCGGCGCAGCCAGTTGCTGTTCGGCAGCCGGTCCCAAAGCCGCCGGGCGGTCGCCACCTGCTCTGTGAGCGGCCGGTCGCCCGCCAGCTGCGCCAGCATCTGCTGCATCGGGTAGACACCGGTGCGCCCGTAGGGCGCGTAGACCATCACCCCCAAGCCGCCGCCGGCCGCGGCGACGTCGTCGCGCAGCGCGCCCGCGATCGCCCGCGCGCCCGCGGCCGGATCTTCCAGATGATGCAGCACCCCGCAGCAGTCGATGTAGTCGAAGCCGCTTAAGCCCAGCGCCGCCAGCTGCAGGAGGCTGCCGGTGGCGAACGAGATGTTGGTCAGGCCGCGCGCCTCGGCCCGCGCTTCCGCGATTGTCCGGGCGGCCGTCGACATATCGAGGTAGACGACCTCCCCGCCGCCTTCGTCGGCCAGCTGCTGGGCCAGCATGATCGCGGCATCGCCGGTGCCGCCGCCCGCGACCAGCGCCCGGAAGCCGCGGGTGACGTCCAGCCGGCCGGCGTAGAGGTAGTGCCGGATCTCCGCCAGGTGGCTGGGCGAGCCGGTGACCAGCCGCGTCGCCTCGTCCTCGGGATCGCGGTGGGGATAGGGGTACTGCTCGTACTGCCGCTGGACGGGATCGTCGGGCTGGTCGGGCATCGCCGCTACCCGTCCCGTACCTGGAGCACCAGCTTGCCGGTCGCCTTGCGCGACTTCAGGTCGCTCAACGCCTGCACCGCCGCCTCCAGCGGATAGCTGCGCGAGATCAGTGGGTGCAAGAAGCCGGAGCCGTACCAGGCGAACAGGTCTTCGAACTGCCGACGCATCAATCCGGGCGCGCGGGCGCGGTAGCTGCCCCAGTAGAGGCCCATGACGCTGACGTTCTTGACCAGCAGGTGATTGGCCTTGGGCTGCGGCACCGTACCGCTCGCGAACCCGATCACCACGATCCGCCCGCACCAGGCGATGCAGCGCATCGACGCGTCGAACACTTCGCCGCCCACGGGGTCGAACACGACGTCGGCGCCGTGGCCTTCGGTCAGGTCCTTGACCGTCTGGCGAATGTCCTCGGTCTTGTAGTCGATCGTGTGGTCGGCGCCGTGCGCGGCCGCGATCGCGGTCTTTTCGGGTCCGCCGGCGGTCGCGATCACGCGCGCGCCCAGCGCCTTGCCCACCTCGACCGCCGCCAGGCCCGCCCCGCCGGCGGCGCCGTGGACCAGCAGCGTCTCCCCGCGCTTGAGCTGCGCGCGCCAGACGAGCGCGCCGTGCGCCGTGCCGTAGGTGATCGGAAAGCCGGCGGCGGTCGCCATGTCCATCCGCTCGGGGATCGGGAAGACGTCGCTCGCCTGCGCGACCGCGACCTCGGCGAAGCCGCCCGCATCCAGGATCGCCAGCACCCGCTGGCCGGGGCGGAGGCTGTCCACGCCGGAGCCGACCGCGCGGACCGTGCCCGCGGCCTCCAGGCCGGGCGCGAACGGCAGCGCTGGGGTGGCCTGGTAGCTGCCCGCCACCATCAGCGTGTCGGCATAGTTCAGGCCCGCTGCGGCGACGTCGATCGCGACCTCGCCCGCGCCGGGCTCCGGGACCGGCGCGTCGGCCTCCAGCCGCAGCGTCTCGAGCGCCCCGTGTTCGTGGCAGGCGATCCGGCGCATGGCAGGCGTCTCCCCTTGTCGTGCCGCTGTTCCGCCGCCCGTTTTCTAGTCCAGACCGGGGAATTCCGCCACCGGCCGGATCTCGCCCACGCTGCGCCCGTCCCGGGCAGTAACCTCGGGCGCGGCATATTCGCCAAGCGCCTGATCCGCTGCGCCGTCGAGCAGCTGCAAACGGCGCAGGATGCGCAACAGCGCGACTTGCCCCGCCCGGCCGGCGCCGTCGTCGATCTTGAGCGCCAGTCCCAGGCCGAGCCCCGGCAGGACCGCGCCGTGCACCCCTTCCGCGCCCGCCTTGGCGAGGCAACGTCCGCCCAGGGCCGCGGCGATCGCGCTATCGACCTGCCCGGTACCCGCGATCATCCGGGGCTGCCGCCAGACCGCCTGCAGCAGACGGCGGCAGGCATCCTGCCGGCGCTCCGGCTGGTCGTCCGGCTCCCCGAACCGCGCGAGCGCCAGTGCGAGATTGCCGAGCGGCAGGGCGATCGTCGGAATGCCGCAGCCGTCGATCCCGCGCGGCTGGCCGGTCAGGTCGTCGAGCCCGGTCATCTGTTCCAGCACGCCCAGCACGCGCTGCTGCACCGGGTGGGCGAAATCGACGTAGCCGCGCGTGGGCGCGCCCAGCTGCCGGGCCAGGGTCAGGAAGCCCGCATGCTTGCCCGAGCAGTTGTCGTGCCGGGCGTCCCACGATTGCCCGGCGCGGGCCAACGCGTCGGCGCTTTTGGCATGTTTCGGGGCATGGCCGCCGCATTCGAGATCGCCTGCGCGCAGTCCCAGCCGGTCCAGCCAGCCGGTCACGGTGGAGATGTGGTCCGGCTCGCCGTTGTGGCTGGCGCAGGCGAGCGCGAGTTCGGCGTCGGTCAGCGCGAAGGCGTCCGCGGCGCCGCTCTCGATCAGCGGCAGCGCCTGGAGCGGCTTGATCGTGGACCGCGGGAAGACCGATGTCTCCACCCGGCCGGCGGACAGCACCACCCGGCCGTCGGTATCGACCACCGCGAACGCCCCGCGATGCCGGCTTTCGACCGCGCCGCCGCGGGTCACCTCCACCAGCACCGGATTGGCATCGCCCGGGGTGGCCTCCGACGGGGTGGCGTCCGGGCCGGCGGGCGCGTCGAACGGCATGGGTAAACGGTGACCTGCACGACTTTGAGGAAGACGGGTGAGACGGTGCGCGGCACCCGAATACAGCAGGTGGCGGCCCCTCGAATCACCTTGCCTCGGGGGGAGGGGGCATGCAAGGTGCCCGGCGCCATGCGAGGGTATTTCGGGATCGGCGTCGAGGGGATCAGCAAGCCCATGAACCTGGGCAACCTGATGCGCTCCGCGCACGCCTTCGACGCGTCGTTCTTCTTCACCGTGAACGCCGCCTTCAACGCGCGCGAGGTCGCGCAGTCCGACACCTCGGCGGCGACCCAGCACGTCCCGCTCTACGTGTTCGACCGGCCGGACGAGCTGCTGCTGCCGCGCGGCTGCCGGCTGATCGGGATCGAGTTCACCGAGGACTCGGTCGAGCTGCCGAGCTTCAAGCATCCGCTGATGGCGGCCTACGTTCTGGGGCGCGAACGCGGCAGCCTGACCCCGGAGACGCAGGCGCGCTGCGACGCCGTGGTCAAGATTCCGACAAAGTTCTGCGTGAACGTCGCCACCGCGGGCGCGATCGTGATGTACGATCGCGTCATCTCGCTCGGCCGCCACGCGCGCCGGCCGGTCAGCATGCAGGGCACGCCGGAGCAGGTCTCGCAGGCGGGCGGCCACGCGCCGCCGATCGGACAGCGCGGCGACGCCGAGCGCAACCGCGACGGCAACGACGACTCGACACGGCCCCGCCAGCCGGCGCAGGCTCACGCACACGCGGCCGGCCCGCCGAGCGGGACCGACGGCGCTTGATACCCGCCAACCGGACGGCGCGGGGCGTCCGGCACCGACACACACGCACGACGACGACAACGCCACAGAGGAACGGGATGCACCTCAACCGGTTGACGACCCTTTTCGCGACCGCCGCCGCGGCGGTGGCGGTTGCCCTGCCGCTGCTCCTCGCCGGCGCGGCGCACGCCCAGGACATCAAGAGCCTGGGCCAGTTCGAGGACTGGCGCGCCTTCACCTTCCAGGAGGACGGCAACAAGGTCTGTTACATGGCCAGCCAGCCGCAGAAGGAAGAGGGCGACTACACCCAGCGCGGCGAGGTCTACGCCATGGTTACCCACCGCCCCGCCCAGGGCACCCAGAACGTGGTCAGTTTCGTGATCGGCTACCCGTTCAAGGAGGACAGCCGGGTCAACGTCTCGATCGACGGCAAGGGCTTCACGCTGTTCACCCACAAGGACACCGCCTGGGCCCCGGACAAGGAAACCGACCGGGCGCTGGTGCAGGCGATGCGCGCCGGGCGCACGATGATCGTCAAGGGCGTGTCCACGCGCGACACCGAGACCACCGACACTTATTCTCTGCTGGGCTTTACGGCCGCGCACAACACCATCGACAAGGCCTGCGACGTCAACTGACAGGCATGTCCACGACAGGCACGTAGGGTGGAATCGCCGCCCTTCGCGGCAATCCACCATAAAAACTATGCGGGCCGCGCACGCCGCTCGGTGGGGTGCTGCGCGAACCTACCCTACGGCTCCGGGCCGGTTACCGGCCTTTTCCTTGTCCCGCGGGGACTGCGAGGTTATCTAGGCGGCCATGAG
>CAYRCO010000069.1:0-2793 GCA_964422775.1 uncultured Rhodovibrio sp. | reverse complement strand
TACCGGCCTTTTCCTTGTCCCGCGGGGACTGCGAGGTTATCTAGGCGGCCATGAGCAGTGAGGCGCATCAACAGGCGTTCGAGCCGCCGCGCGAGGGGCCGTTCAAGGCGGGCCCGCGCACGCCGGCGCAGCGGCGCACCCACCTGGTCGGTCTGGACCGGGAGGAACTGGCGGCGTTCGTCCAGGACCTGGGTGAGCCCAAGTTCCGCGCCAAGCAGCTCTACCACTGGATCCATCATCGCGGCGCCACCGATTTCGCGCAGATGACGACGCTGCAGAAGGACCTGCGCGCGCGCCTGCCGGAGGTGGCCACGCTCGACCGCCCGATGGTCAAGGACAAGCAGGTCAGCCACGACGGCACGATCAAGTGGCTGCTGCGCCTAGCCGACCTGCAGGAAGTCGAGGCGGTGTTCATCCCGGAGGAGGACCGCGGCACGCTGTGCATCTCCTCCCAGGTCGGCTGCACGCTGACCTGCCGGTTCTGCCACACCGGCACGCAGCGCCTGGTGCGCAACCTCTCCACGGGCGAGATGCTGGGCCAGATCATGCTGGCCCGCGACGAGCTGGACGAATGGCCGACGCCCAAGGAGGGCCGGCGCCTGACCAACATCGTCCTGATGGGCATGGGCGAGCCGCTGTATAACTACGACGCGGTCGCCAAGATGTGCCGGATGGCGATGGACGGCGACGGCCTGGGCTTCTCGCGCCGACGGATCACGTTGTCGACCAGCGGCGTGGTGCCGATGATGCAGCAGTGCGGCGAGGAGCTGGGCGTCAACCTCGCGGTCTCGCTGCACGCGGTCGACGACGCCACGCGCGATTACCTCGTGCCGCTGAACAAGAAGTACCCGCTGGACCAGCTGATGGCGGCCTGCCGGGCTTATCCGGGCCTGAACAACGCCCGCCGGATCACCTTCGAGTACGTCATGATCGATCGTGTCAACGACAGCCCGGCGGAGGCGCGCCAGCTGATCCGGCTGCTCGACGGCATCCCGGCCAAGGTCAACCTGATTCCGTTCAACCCCTGGCCCGGCACCGAGTTCGAATGCTCCAGTCCGGAGGCGATCGAGCGCTTCTCGGACATCCTTTACGAGGCCAACCTGTCCGCCCCCGTGCGCACCCCGCGCGGGCAGGACATCATGGCCGCCTGCGGCCAGCTGCGCTCGGAAAGCCAGCGCCAGAAGAAGTCGGTGCGCGAGGCCGCGGCGAAGGCCGAAGCCGCCGCCGAAGCCCCCACCCAAGCCGCCGAGTAGCCCCAGCGCATGGACGCTTACGCACAGGACGGCGGCGGTGGCATGGGCGGCGGTGCGATGAACGGCGGCCCCATGGGCGACGGACCGATGGGCTCGGCCATGGACCCGACGACCAGCATCACCGTCACGCTCGCCTTCTCGCTCTTGCTGCTCTACCCGTTCTGGCGGATCTACCGCCGGGTCGGGCTCAACCCCTGGTACAGCCTGCTGGTGTTCCTGCCCTACGTCGGCCTGCCGGCGGCCGCGGCGATCCTGGCGTTCCAGACTTGGCCGAACGGCGAAAGCGCGCGCGCCGCCAAGGGCGTTTTCGCGCCCAAGTCGTCGCGCGGCTCCGGCTCGCAAAGCAGCGGGGAGAACTGACCCATGGGCCCGGTCGGTTTCCTGGTCGAGATCGGAATCGCGGTGCTGCTGGTCTGGCTGCACGCGCGCATCGCCATCAAGGCGGGCTTTTCGCCGCTGTGGGCGCTGACCGCGCTGATCCCGCCGGCCTATCTGGTGGCCGCCTGGTTCCTGGCGTTCATCCGCTGGCCGAAGGACGACGAGGTCCCGCCGGACGCGGCGATGGACGAGCCGGCCGAAGGCTGATCCGCCGGCGCCAATCGCCCACCTGTTCCCGAAACGTTGCCGTTCACCACGAGCGCGCGGTAAACTGCCCGCCATGACCGGGCTCAGCGACCAGGACCGCGATCTCTTGCGGCGCTTCGAGGCGCGCGTGCGCGAAGCCCTGCCCGGGCGCGTCGAGCGCGTGGTCGCCTTCGGTTCCCGCGCCCGCGGCGACCACGAAGACGACAGCGACCTCGACGTTGCCGTGTTCGTGCAAGGTGAACTGGAGCGCGACGACCGCGACGCTGTGTATCGCGTCGGCTACCGCTTGCTGCGCGAACACGGGGTCATAATCCAGCCGCTGCTCTTTCCGGCGCGGGCTTGGGAGCAAGACTCGTTCCTGCTGCGAAACATTCGCGGCGACGCCGTCGCGGCATGACGCAGGAATTGGACGAAGCCGGCCATCGGGAAAAAGCGCGCGGATTCCTCGAAGAGGCCGGCGCGGCCGACCCGGCCCGCTTACCGCACGCCGTGGTCCACCTCTGTTACTACGCCATGTACCACGGTGTTGCAGCCGCCCTGATAGGCACGCACGGGAGCGCGCCGACAAGCCATGGACGCGCGATCCAGAGAGGCAGCGCGCTTTTGGCCGAACGGCTGGGCCTTGAAGGCGAGCAAGCAGGCGAAGCGATCTATCGGGCGTATCAGTTGCGCCTTCTGGTTGATTACGGCGCCGACCCCGATCGTCTTGTCGAGCGCGCTTGCGACCTGCGCGATGAGGCCGAGAAGGTCGTGGCTTTGAGCAACAAACTGCTCGATGACGCATAGCGCGCCGACCCGCCCGCGCTCCTTGCCCCAGGCACGCTAATCCCTATACTCCGCGCGCGCCCGGGGATGCCCCGGACAAGACACCCAAGACACGAAGCGCGAGAGCGGCGATGAGCGACGTCAAGAAGGTGGTGCTGGCCTATTCCGGCGGCCTGGACACCTCGGTGAT
>CAYRCO010000068.1:0-12807 GCA_964422775.1 uncultured Rhodovibrio sp. | reverse complement strand
GACATGGCGGACACCGGCGCCCGGGCGCTCCGCCACCTCGACGGGCTGCTGAACGGCACGGTCGGGCGCGCCACGGCGTTCCGGCAGATCCCTTTCCTGCTGCCGCTCACCGCCGGCTGCACGCTCGCCGAGCCGGGCCGCGGCGTCTACGCCCGGCTGGCCGAGATCGAGCAGCAGCGTCCCGGCGTGATGCTGTCGTTCAACTGCGGCTTCCCGCCCGCCGACGTGCCGGACGCCGGTGCCAGTGTGGTCGCCCATGCCCGCGACCAGCCGACGGCGGACGCGGCGGCGGACGACCTCGCGGGCTACGTGCGCGACCGCGAGGTCGATTTCGGATCGGACATCCTGCCGGCAGACAGCGCCGTCAGCCGTGCGATCGAGCTGGTGGGCGGCGGCCGTCGGCCGGTCGTGCTGGCGGACACGCAGGACAACCCCGGCGCCGGGGGCAACGGCGACACCACGGGCCTGCTGCGCGACCTGCTGGAGCAGGGCGCGGAAAACGTCCTGGCCGGCCTGCTGCACGATCCAGACGCGGCCCGGGCCGCGCACGACGCGGGCGTTGGCGCGGTGCTGCAGCTGTCGCTCGGCGGTCGAACGCCGGGCGACAAGCCGTTGAACGTGCAGGCGGAAGTGGCCGCGCTGGGTGACGGGCAGGTGACCGGCGTCGGCCCGTTCTACCGCGGCGCGCGGCTGCAGCTCGGCCCCTGCGCGCTGCTCGCGCTGGGCGGCGGCCGGCTGCGCGTCGCGGTGGTCAGCCGCAAGTTGCAGGCCGCCGACCGCGCGCCCTTCCTGCATCTGGGCGCCGATCCGGCCGCGGCGTCGATCCTGGCGCTCAAGTCGTCAGTGCACTTCCGCGCGGACTTCGGTCCCATCGCGAGCGACATCCTGATCGCAGCGTCCCCGGGCCCCAACCCGGTGGACCACACTGAGCTCGCCTACCGGCACTTGCGCTCAGGCGTGCGGCTGATGCCGAACGGCCCGACCTTCCTGGGCGCGCCGCGGGGCTGGTAAATGGGACGCTTACAATAGGTTACGCGTATCGGTTCGACGTCGAGTTGTAAGTTAAGACTGAACCACAGAGGCACAGAGACACAGAGGTTCCGTGCAGAGTAGAACTGTGTGCGGACGCGACGAGATCGCTTAGGGTCTTTGGCGCGCGCAAGCGCGCAAGAAACCTATCGTTAGCGTCTTAGTGCTTTCGCAGGTGGCAAAACGTTGGGCGCGGCACGGCATCTCTGTGTCTCTGTGCCTCTGTGGTTCAGTCTCACGCGGCGCGCGCACCCGACGATACGTCCGCGCCGTTTACCCCCACGGCCCCTGGCGCTTGTGCTTCGCCTTGGTGGCCGCGTCGCCGCCCGTCGGCTGTGCCGGCTGCTTACGCGGCGGCCGCTTGATGCGGATGCCCTTGGGCTGCTCGCCGCCGCCGAACAGCGGGATCGACTTGTGCCGGAAGCTGGCGATCAGCGCCGCGCCGGCCGCGAAGCCGCCGATGTGCGCCCACCAGGCGACCCCGCCGCCGCCGGGCCCGCTGCCCAGGGCCGCGAACAGCTGGAAGCCGATCCAGCCCACCAGCAGCAGCCAGGCGGGAAAGCGCAGCGGGATCCAGAACAGCAGGATGGTGACCCACGCCTTCGGATGCAGGATCAGGTAGGCGCCCAGTACGCCCGAAATCGCGCCCGAGGCGCCGATCATCGGGGTGGTCGAGCCGGGGGCGATCAGCACGTGGGTGAGCGCGGCCGCGGCACCGCAAATCAGGTAGAAGGCCACGAACTTCAGGTGGCCCATCGCATCCTCGATGTTGTCGCCGAACACGCCCAGGAACAGCATGTTGCCGGCCAGGTGCATGAACCCGCCGTGCAGGAACATCGAGGTCACGAGCGTCGCCCAGGCCGGCAGCACCGCGAGGTCCGGCGCCAACTCCCGCCCGCCGACCAGTACAGCCGGGATCAGGCCAAAGGAATATGCAATCGCTTGGGCTGCTTGCGGCGGTGCGCCCACCTGCCAGATGAACACCAGGATGCAGGCGGCGATGATCCCCCAGGTGATGTAGGGGCGGGCGATCAAGATGCGCGGGGTGTCGTCCTGCAGGGGAATAAACGGCATCGCGGATCCTTGCGGCGGGGCGTCGGGCGTCCCGAGAGACTAGCGCGGATGGCGCCGGTTTGCAGGTGCTGGCGTGAGAACGAACGTTTCGGCGGGTCCCCTCTCCCTTGAGGGGAGAGGGCTAGGGTGAGGGTGGGACTCCCGCCGTACGCCGAGGAGTCCCACCCTCACCCTCCCACGCGCCTGCGCCGCGCGGGCCCCTCCCTCTCCCCTCGAGGGAGAGGGGATCGCGTGCCGTCGCTGCCCCGTTCACACGTCCAGCTCGCACACGACTGGCGTGTGGTCGGATGCCTTTTCCCAGCCGCGCGGGGTGGTGTCGATCTCGCACTTGGTGAGCCGGTCCGCGGCCTGCGGGGACAGCAGCAGGTGGTCGATGCGAAGGCCGTCGTCGTTGCGGAAGGCGGCGCCGTAGTCCCAGTAGCTGTAGACGTGCCGGTCGTTGTGCAGGGCGCGCCACGCCTCGGTGTAGCCGAGATACTGCAGCGCCCGGAAGCGGTTGCGGGTCTCGGGCTTGCACAGCGCGTCGTCGGCGAAGCGCGCGGGATCGTACACGTCGTCGTCGCTGGGGGCGCAGTTGTAGTCGCCGCCCAGCACAGTCGTCTCCTCGCTGCGCAGCAGCGTATCCGCGTGCGCGCGCAGTCGGTCCATCCACGCCAGCTTGTAATCGTACTTGGGCCCGTCGGCCGGGTTGCCGTTCGGCAGGTAGATCGAGGCCACCCGCAAGCCGCAGGTGCGCGCCTCCAGGTATCGGGCCTGCGCGTCCGACTCGTCGCCGGGCAGGGCGGTCGCCGTCACCTCGATCTTGTCCTTCGACAGGATGGCGACGCCGTTATAGCTCTTCTGCCCGACCACTGCCGCCTCGTAGCCAGCCGCCTGGATTTCCATGCGCGGGAAGTTGTCTTCCGTGCACTTGAGCTCCTGCAGCAGCACCACGTCCGGCTGCGCCTGCCGGGTCCAGTCGGCCAGATGGCCGGCGCGCTGCTTGATCGAGTTCACGTTCCAGGTGGCGACGGTCACCATGGCGGCTACAGGGGCTCCCTGGTTTTCGCGGGTTGGACAGAAGAAGGGCCCGCGACCGAATCGGGTGGCGCGGGCCCTTGGCGTCGTGGCGTCGGTTCAGGGGGCGCTAGATCGAGAACGACGCGCCGCAGCCGCAGGAGCTGCTGGCGTTCGGGTTGCGCACCTCGAAGTACGAGCCGATCAGGTCGTCGACGTAGTGCAACTCCGAACCGCCCAGGAGCTCCAGCGACACCTCGTCGATCACGATCTTGACGCCGTCGCGCTCGAAGGTGTGGTCGTCGTCTTTGATCTGCTTGTCGAAATCGAAGCCGTAGCGGAAGCCGGAGCAGCCGCCGCCGGAGACCGAAACGCGCAGCATCAGCTGCGGATCGCCCTCCTGCTCGATCAGGTAGGCGATCCGCTTGGCCGCCGCCTCGGTGATCGTCATCGGCTTCAGGCCGCCGCCCGAGTCCTGCTCGGCCGGGGCCTCGGCCGCCTGTGCGTCGCCGGCTGTCTCGCGGTTGAGCAGCGATTCCTGCTGAAGGCTTGCGGTCTCGCTCACGGCTGTTGCCTTTCAACGTGCGAAGAACTCCGTCTCCTAATGTAAACGCACGCGCACCCCTGTCAAACCGCGCACGTAGCGCCGGGCGCCTGCGGGGAGCTTCCGGCCGCGGCGATTGCGGCACCGCACGCGCCGGCGTAGGCTCGCGCGCGTGATGACGGTGAAGACGGCCAACGCCAGCAGCCTAGCGGCCTACGCCAGCGATCCCGACGCCTCGCGCGGGCGGCTGCACGCCGAGCCCGAGAGCGCGACGCGCAGCGTGTTCCAGCGCGACCGCGACCGGATCGTCCACTCCGGCGCGTTCCGGCGGCTGCAGTACAAGACCCAGGTGTTCGTCTACCACGAGGGCGATTACTTCCGCACCCGCCTGACCCACAGTCTGGAGGTCGCGCAGATCACCCGGTCGATCTGCCGTCAGTTGGGGTTGAACGAGGACCTGGCGGAGGCGGTCGCGCTCGCCCACGACCTTGGCCACACACCCTTCGGCCACGCGGGCGAGGAGGAGCTGAGCCGGCAATTGAAGGCGGCCGGCGCGGGCAGCTTCGACCACAACGTCCAGACCTTCCGGATCCTGACCGGCCTGGAGCACCGCTACGCCGGCTTCGACGGGCTGAACCTAACCTGGGAAAGCCTGGAGGGCGTGGTGAAGCACAACGGTCCGCTGCGCGCGCCCGCGCCGGAACTGACCGCGTTCTGCCGCGACTTCGATTTGGAGCTCGCCACCCACGCCGGACCGGAGGCGCAGGTGGCGGCGCTGGGCGACGACATCGCCTACGACAACCACGACATCGACGACGGCCTGCGCGCCGGCCTGTTCACCCTGGCCGAGCTGGAGGAGCTGGAGCTGGTCGGCCCGGTGCTGGACGAGGTCCGCCATGCGCATCCCGGGATCGACGAGCAGCGCCTGATCCACGAGGCGGTGCGCCGGCTGATCGACCGCATGGTGGGCGACCTGTTGAGCGAGACCGAACGCCGCCTCAGCGACCTGGCGCCGAACAGCCCGACGGACGTGCGCCGGGCCGCCCAGCCGGTGGTTGCGTTCTCCGACGCCATGCGTCAGAAGGAGCGCGCGCTGCGCCAGTTCCTGTTCGCGCGCATGTACCGCCACTTCAAGGTCAACCGGATGACGCAGAAGGTGCGGCGCGTGGTGCGCGAACTGTTCGAGCAGTACACCCAGGCGCCCAACTGCCTGCCGCAGGAATGGCGGCTGCAGGCCGAGGCGCTGGCGGCGCCGCAGCGCGCCCGGGTTGTCGGCGACTACATCGCCGGCATGACCGACCGATACGCCATCGAGGAACACCGCAAGCTGTTCGACGTGACGGCTGCGACGTAACGATCAGGACCCCGCGCCCAGCCGGCCGGGGACATGAACGATCATCACCCCTGCGCAAGCGTGGGGTTTGGACGCTGGGTACGCGACATCCGATGAACTTCTATACCGCCTTCCGCGACCGCATCGTCCGGGAGCTCGCGGCGTTGCAGGACGCCGGCACGCTGCCGGCCGGTCTGGACATGGCCAACGTCAAGGTGGAGCCGCCGCGCGACCCGTCGCACGGCGACATCGCCACCAACGCGGCGATGGTGCTGGCCAAGCCCGCCGGCATGAAGCCGCGCGCGATCGCCGAGCCCCTGGCCGAACGCCTGGGCACGCTGGACGAGATCGTGGACTGCGAGGTCGCCGGGCCCGGCTTCGTCAACATGCGCCTTGCGGGCGCCTTCTGGGCGGACCTGCTGGCGCGGCTGCTGCAGGCGGGCCGCGACTGGGGCGCTAGCGACCTGGGGCAGGGCCGCGCCGTCAACGTCGAGTACGTCTCGGCCAATCCCACGGGCCCGCTCACCGTCGGTCACGCCCGCGGGGCGGTGGTCGGCGACGCGCTCGCCGGGCTGCTGTCGAAGGCCGGCTATCAGGTCTGCAAGGAATACTACGTCAACGATGCCGGCGGGCAGGTCGATACGCTCGCCCGCTCCGCCTACCTGCGCTACCGCGAGGCGTTGGGCGAGACGATTGGCGAGATCCCGGAAGGGCTCTACCCGGGCGACTACCTGAAGGACGT
This sequence comes from uncultured Rhodovibrio sp., assembly GCA_964422775.1. Taxonomy (GTDB): domain Bacteria; phylum Pseudomonadota; class Alphaproteobacteria; order Kiloniellales; family Rhodovibrionaceae; genus Rhodovibrio. The sequence continues at coordinate 7,089 of CAYRCO010000068.1, read as the reverse complement.
CGGCCGGGCGCTCGCCGAGCGCGACGGCGACAAGTGGCAGGGGCTGGACGAGCACGACTGGCTGCCGGATGTCCGCCGGTTCGCGATCGAGCAGCTGATGGCGATGGTGCGCGACGACCTCGCCGCCATGGGCGTGCACCACGACGTCTTCACGAGCGAGCGCGAGCTGCAGCAGGCCGACCGGGTGAACGAGGCGCTCGACTTCCTGCAGCAGCGCGGGCTGATCTATACCGGCGTGCTCGAGCCGCCGAAGGGGAAGAAGCCGGAGGACTGGGAATCCCGCCCGCAGACGCTGTTCAAGTCGACCGAGTTCGGCGACGACGTCGACCGGCCGATCAAGAAGTCCGACGGCTCCTGGACCTACTTCGCCTCCGACATCGCCAACCACCTCGCCAAGTACCGGCGCGGCTACCCGACCATGATCAACGTCTGGGGCGCCGACCACGGCGGCTACGTCAAGCGCATGCAGGCGGCCGTCAAGGCGATCACCGACGGCGAGGGCGAGATGCACGTCGCGCTGTGCCAGCTGGTCAAGCTGCTGCGCGCGGGCGAGCCGGTGAAGATGTCCAAGCGCTCCGGCAACTTCGTCACCCTGCGCGAGGTGGTCGACGAGGTCGGCAAAGACGTCGTCCGGTTCATCATGCTGACCCGCAAAAATGACGCGCAGCTGGAGTTCGACCTGGAAAAGGTGGTCGAGCAGTCGAAGGACAATCCGGTGTTCTACGTACAGTACGCCCACGCGCGCTGCCACTCGGTGCTGCGTCACGCGGAAAACGAAATGCCGGAGATCGCGCTCGACGGGACGTCGCTGGCCCAGGCACAGCTGTCGCGCTTGACCGACTCCGAGGAAATCGGGCTTATCAAATATCTAGCCGGTTGGCCGCGTACGGTGGAAGGTGCGGCGGAGGCCTACGAGCCGCACCGCCTGGCGTTCTACCTGCACGACGTGGCGGCGGCCTTTCACGGGCTGTGGACCAAGGGCAAGGACGATACCAGCCTGCGGTTCCTGCAGCCCGACGACCCGGAGCTGACGCGCGCGCGCCTGGCGCTGGTGCGCGGGGTGCAGCAGACGATCGCGTCGGGTCTGGAGATCATGGGCGTGGATCCGTTGGAGGAGTTGCGCTAGATGCCGTCCGACCAGGGCCCGACCGATCCCCGCCGCGACGCGCGCAGCCGCGATGACTGGGACGCGGACGACGGCCTCGGGCCGGTGCACGAGCAGCGCCCCGCCAGCGACTATTACGACGACGACCCCTACGACGACTACGACGACGGGCCGCGCTTGCTGGCGCGCCGCCTGGTGCAGGGCGGTGTGGCCCTGCTGGCGGTCGTCCTGTTCCTGGGCGTGGTCTGGTACGCCTATACCTGGGGCAGCCGCTCGGCTGCGACCGGCGAGGTGCCCGTGGTCTCGGCGCCGGAGGGCACGGAGAAGGTCGAACCCGACGACCCCGGCGGGATGGATGTGCCGCACCAGGACAAGCTGGTGCTGAACCAGGACGGCGAGGACGGGAGCGGCCAGGTCGAGCGCCTGCTGCCGCCGCCCGAGGAGCCGCGCCCGCCGGAAAGCCGCCAGCCCGACCAGACCGGCGAGCCGCAGCCGGAGCAGGGCACCGCGACGACGAGCGGCGAGGCTCAGGGTGAGCAGGTCGCCGACCTGCCGAAGACGACCGTACCCGACCAGGACATGCCCGAGGGCGAGCAGGGCGCCGGCGCCGTCGACAGCGACGGGACGGGCGATAGCGCCGCGGCCGACGGCGGGGCACAAGCCGGCGACGAGCAGGCCGGCGCGGCGTCCGAAACCCAGACGGCAGCTGCCCCGACGCGCACGCCGGAGCGCAAGCCCGGCGGCGACGAAGAGGGGGCATCCAGCACCTCCGAGACCGCCGCGGCCGACCCGGCGCAGCCTGCGACCGAGCCAAGCGACCAGCCGTCGAGCGCGCCGGACGACGGCCGCTTCGCCGTGCAGATCGCGGCGTTTCAGAGCGAGCAGGCCGCGCGCAACGCCTGGTCGACCTACCAGGAGCGGTTTCCGGAGATCCTGAGCGGGCAGCGCCTGCTGCTGCAGAACGCGGAGGTCGACGGTCAGATGTACTGGCGTGTGCGCACCGGGCCGTTCGCCGACCGGGCGTCGGCGCAGGCGGTGTGCGACCGGCTGAAGGCGCGCGACCAGTCCTGCCTGCCGGTGACCCGGTAGCGCCGATGCCGCGGAGCGCGATCCTGGGCTGTGCCGGCCGGCGGCTGAGCCGCGACGAACGGCGCTTCTTCGCCGAGCAGGATCCGCTCGGCTTCATCCTGTTCGCCCGCAACTGCGAGACGCCCGAACAGGTGCGCGCGCTGGTCGACCAGTTGCGCGACGCGGTCGGCCGGGCCGACGCGCCGGTTCTGATCGACCAGGAAGGCGGGCGGGTGCAGCGGCTGAAACCGCCGACCTGGCGCCAAGCGCCTGCGCCAGCGCGCTTCGCCGAGCTCGCCGACCGCGACCCCGAGGCCGCCCGCACGGCGGCGCAGCTGAACGCACGGCTGCTGGCTGCGGAGGTGGGGGAGCTCGGCATCACGGTCGACTGCCTGCCGTGCCTGGACATCCGTCTGCCGGGCGCGAGCGAGGTGATCGGCGACCGCTCCTTCGGCGCCGATCCCGCCCGGATCGCGGATCTCGGCAAGGCGGTGGTCGACGGGCTCTTGATGGGCGGCGTACTGCCGGTGATCAAGCACATCCCCGGCCACGGCCGTGCGCTGGTCGACAGCCACCACGAACTGCCGCAGGTCGACGCCGACCTGGCCACCCTTCGGGCCAGCGACTTTCCGCCGTTCGCCGAACTGATCGGCGAACACTGGGCGATGACGGCGCACGTGATCTACCCGGCGATCGATCCCGAGCGGCCGGCGACGCTGTCGCCCACCGTGATCCAGCAGACGATCCGCGAGGAGATCGGCTTCGACGGCGTGCTGGTATCCGACGACTTGTCGATGAAGGCGCTGACGGGGGGATTCGCCCGGCGCGCGGCGGACGCGCTGGCGGCGGGCTGCGACCTCGTCCTGCACTGCAACGGCGACCGCGAGGAGATGGCGGCGGTGATGGCCGGCACCCGCCCGCTCGACGCCGAGGCGATGCGCCGGGTGCAGATGGGCGAACGCGCGCGGCGCGCCTGGGTCCAGCCGCTCGACCTGGAAGCTGCCCGGCAGCAGCTTGACGGCCTGCTGGCGGGCGCGTAGCCACGCACGAAGGCCTGTTGGTTCGGGAGCTGCAGCCGGTGAGCAACGTCGTTCCGTTCGAGGAGGACCCGCCGCGGCGCGACGCGGACGGTAATCCGGAGCGCCTGGTCGTCGATCTGGGCGGCTTCGAGGGCCCGATCGACGTGCTGCTGCAGCTGGCACGCGACCAGAAGGTCGACATCACCCAGCTGTCGATCCTCTCGCTCGCCGAGCAGTATCTGTCGTTCGTCCGGGAAGCCCGCCGCCTGCGCCTGGAGCTGGCGGCCGACTATCTGGTGATGGCCGCCTGGCTCGCCTACCTGAAGTCGCGCCTGCTGCTGCCCGAGCAGGAGAGCCAGGAGGAGGAGCCGTCGGGCGCGGAGATGGCCGCGGCGCTGCGCTTCCAGCTGCAGCGCCTGCAGGCGATGCAGGACGCGGGCAAGAAGTTGATGGCCCGTCCGCGCCTGGGGCAGGAGGTGTTCGCACGCGGCGAGCCGACGGAGATCCCGGTGGTCGACCGGCCCACCTACGAGTGCTCGCTCTACGAGCTCTTGCAGGCCTACGCCCGGCAGAAGGTTCACCACGAGCCGGACAGCCTGCGCGTCGACCCGCACGACCTCTATTCCGTGGAGGACGCGCTGGGCCGGCTGAAGCGCCTGCTGGGCGTCGCGCCGACCTGGAGCACGCTGGCCGCCTTCCTGCCGCCCGGCATGCAGGGCGGGCTGCAGCGGCGCAGCGCGTTCGCCGCCACCTTCGCCGCCAGTCTGGAGATGGTGCGCGACGGCAAGATCGACCTGCGCCAGGAGGAGACCTTCGGCCCGATCTTCCTACGCCCGCGCGCGCCCTTGGACGACGATGAGGGCGACGGCAGTGCGGACGGCGCCAGCGATCCGGAGGGCGGCGACGCGGACGGCGCCGAGGACGGGGACCGGACGGCATGACCGACACCCGTTTCGAGCGGCTGCGTCTGCTGGAAGCCGTGCTGTTCGCCGCGGCGGAGCCGAAAACGCCGAACGATCTCGCCCGCCACCTGCCGGAAGACGCGGACATCGCCGACCTGCTGGGCGAGCTGCAGCAGCTCTACGCCAACCGCGGGGTCCAGTTGCGCCGGATCGGTCAGGCCTACGCCTTCCGCACGGCCGAGGACTTGGCGGGTCAGCTGCGGATCGACCGGGAGGTCACGCGCAGGCTCTCGCGCGCCGCCGTGGAGACGCTGGCGATCGTCGCCTACCACCAGCCGGTGACCCGCGGGGAGATCGAGGAGATTCGCGGCGTCAGCCTGAACAAGGGCACGCTCGATACCCTCCTGGAGGCCGAGTTCATTCGCCCGCGCGGCCGCCGCCAGACGCCCGGCCGGCCGGTCACCTGGTGCACCACACAGGCGTTCCTGGACCATTTCGGCTTGAGCGACATCAAGGACCTGCCGGGCCTGGAAGAGCTCAAGGCCTCCGGCCTGATCGACCAGCGCCCTGCGATGGCCTCCCTGTCCGCCCGCGGGCTTTTGGGGGAGGCGGCCGAACAGGAAACGACGGACGACGAGGAGGCCGGGGACGACGCGCCCGGAGAGCGCCTGGACCCCGACTTCGGCGAAGACCTCGTCGAGGACGGCGAGGCGGGCGGCGGCGGCTCGCAGGCGCAGTGACTCCGCGTCCGCTTGAACCGCCTGCGGAGCTGGCATAGGTAAGCGTGGCGAGGTGGCCCGCGAGATCGAGCCGCCGCCGCCCGTGCCGCCGCCCGCGTGCCACCGCACTCTGTCTCTATCCGTCCGGGATCCCGGCCGCTTCATGGAAGTCCTTACACTCGAGCACGTCAGCCACGACTTCGGCGAGGTCCGAGCCGTCGACGATGTGACGCTGTCCGTTGGCCGCGGCGAACTGGTGTGCCTGTTGGGTCCCAGCGGCTGCGGCAAAACGACCGCGCTTCGGATCGCGGCGGGCCTGGAGCGCCTGCAGCAGGGCCGCGTGCTGATCGACGGCGAGCCGGTGGGCGATCAGAAGCGCGACGTGCCGCCTGAAGACCGCAGCGTCGGCCTCGTGTTTCAGGACTACGCCCTGTTCCCGCACCTGGACGTCAAAGGCAACGTCGCCTTCGGGTTGCGCGGCTGGTCGAAGCGGGACCGGGACGCCCGCGCCCGCTCGGTTCTGCAGCAGGTCGGCATGGCGCATCTGGCCGACGCGCACCCGCACATGCTCTCGGGCGGCCAGCAACAGCGGGTGGCGCTCGCCCGCGCGCTCGCCCCGAACCCGAAGGTGATGCTGCTCGACGAGCCGTTTTCCGGCCTGGACGTGACGCTTCGTCACACCATCCGCGACGAAACTCTGACCGTGCTCAAGAACGCCGGCGCGGCGACGCTGATGGTCACGCACGACCCCGAGGAGGCGATGTTCATGGCCGACCGGGTGGCGCTGATGCGCGACGGCCGGGTGGTGCAGTGCGGCCCCCCGGCGGACCTCTACGCCAACCCGGTGGATCAGTTCGTCGCCAGCTTCTTCGGCGACATCAACCGCCTGGCCGGTGTGGTGAAGGGCGGGCAGGTGCTGACACCGTTCGGCCGGCTCGACGCCGCCCATCTGCCCGAGGGGCAGACGGTCGACATCCTGATCCGGCCGGAGGCGCTGCGCGTCCAGCCCTGCGCCGCCCCGGAGGATCGGGCCCCCGGCCAGCGCCCCGCGCGCGTGCGGGCTTCCAGGTTGCTCGGGCGGTCCTCGATGCTGCATCTGGACGTGCCGGCGAACGGCGCCGACACGGGCGCGCCCCTGGCCGAGGCGGCGGAGGGTGTGCAACTGCACGCGCGAATCCCCGGCCGCTATCTCCCAGAGGAGAACGACCTGCTGGACGTCCAGCTGGACCGAAGCCAAACCTTTGTTTTTCCGGCAGATCACGTTACATAGTTGGACAGCGTGAACCGGGCCGGATCAGCTCTCGGGCCGCGGCGTTGCGGCCCCTGGGGCTTTCTGCAATAGTCCGCACCGGCGCCGAGAAAACTCTGGCGGACGACGACCTTCTCTTAAGGAGATCCCGGTATGGGAACGTTTAGTATCTGGCACTGGCTCATCGTCCTGGCCGTCGTGCTGATCCTGTTCGGCGGCGGCGGCAAGATCCCCAAGCTGATGAAAGACATGGGCAGCGGGATCAACGCCTTCAAAAAGGGCCTGAAGGACGACGACAAGAAGGCTGAAGGCGACGAGGCCGAGGCCGAGCCCAAGAAGATCGAGGGCGAGGCGACCACGGCCCAGTCCAATACGGCCCAGTCCAGTACGGCCCAGGCCAGCACCGCCAGCGACAGCGACACGCAGAGCCAGGACAAGGACCGCAAGGCGGCCAACGGCTGAGCCGCCGCGTGCGCCAGCGTTCCTGACCGACGACGTTGTTGCGGCCCGCACCTCCCGGATCATCCGGGGGCGCGGGCCGCGCTCGCCTATCCTAGCTTCCGCCCGCGCGAACAGGCCCTGCCATGTTGGACATCGGCTGGTCCGAAATGGCGATGATCGCCCTCCTGGCGCTCATCGTGATCGGACCCAAAGACCTGCCGACCGTGATGCGCACGATCGGCCAGTACACGCGCAAGGCGCGGATGATGGCGCGCGACTTCCAGTCCAGCCTCGACGACATGATGCACGAGACCGAGCTCGACGAGGCCCGGAAGACGGTCGAGAAGGCGCGCACCTACAATCCCAAGGACGAGATCGAGCGCGAGGTCGATCCCGACGGGTCGGTCCGGGAGACCGCGGCCGACTTCGACCGGGAAGCCCGCGCGCACGGCGCCGAGGCGTCCAGCGGAGCCACCACCGGCGACAGCGGCGCGGGCGGGTCGAGCGCGGCGGCCACCGGGACCAAGAGTAGCGACTCCGCGAGCGCCTCCGGCACGTCCGGCAGCAGCAGCGCCAAGGCCCAGAA
>CAYRCO010000067.1:0-12912 GCA_964422775.1 uncultured Rhodovibrio sp. | reverse complement strand
TGCAGGTTCGGATGTTGCGCTGTGGCGGCGGGTTATATCGGCGGCGTCCGCCGGCGTCAAGGCGGCGCGCAGATGCGGGCGATGGGAGCACGGCGCCTGCGCGTTGGCCGCATTTGCGTAGGGTGGGTTCGCCGCGCCAGCGGCAACCCACCGGAAGGGGCGTGCCGGCCGGTACGGCGTTCGGTGTGGTGCTGCGCGAACCCACCCTACGGCGCTGGCAATGTAGCGACAGGTCGGCGCCTACTTATGCTGCCAGTCGGGCTTGCGCTTGTTGACGAAGGCATCCATGCCCTCGGCGCGGTCCTGGGTGGCAAAGGTGCTGTGGAAGGTCCGCCGCTCGAAGCGCACGCCCTCGGCAAGCGTGGTCTCGAAGGCGGCGTTGACCGCCTCCTTGCAGCGCCGCGCGATCGGCAGCGACATGCCGGCGATCGTGCCGGCGGTCTTCATCGCCTCCTCCTTGAGGTCGGAAGCGGGCACGACCTTGGCGACCAGGCCGGCGCGCTCGGCCTCCTCGGCGTCCATCATCCGACCCGTCAGGCAGAGTTCCATCGCCTTCGCCTTGCCGACCGCGCGGGTCAGACGCTGGGTGCCGCCGGCGCCCGGAATGGTGCCCAGCTTGATCTCCGGCTGGCCGAACTTGGCCGAGTCGCCGGCGATGATGATGTCGCACATCATCGCGATCTCGCAGCCGCCGCCGAGCGCGAAGCCGGACACGGCCGCGATCACCGGGGTCCGCAGGTCCGCCAGCACCTCCCAGTCGCCGGTGATGAAGTCCTCGGCCTCGACCTCCGCGTAGGTCTTGTCCTTCATCTCCTTGATGTCGGCGCCGGCGGCGAACGCCTTTTCCATCCCGGTCACCAGGATGCAGCCGATCGCGGGATCGCCGTCGAAGGCGCGCGCGGCCTCGCCGAGCTCGCGGACCAGCTGGGCGTTCAACGCGTTCAGCGCGTCCGGCCGGTCGAGCGTGATCACGCCCACCCGGTCCTGCGTGTCGACCTGGATCAACTCGTAACTCATCGCGGAATCCCTCGCGTGTTCGTCGGTGTCTTGGACGGTCTGCGGGCGTGCGCCGCTCAGCGCGGCTGCAGGGTGTAGCGCACCGTGAGGTCGCCGTCGGCGCCCAGGTAGTCGATCTCCAGCTCCTCGTCCTCGCGGGCGAAGCGGTCCGGACCCAGGCGCTGCCAGCCCAGCTGCGGCAGGGTCCGCCGGTAGAAGCGCCGCACCGCCGCGGTCTCGACCGCGCCGTGGGCGTAGGCCTCGACGATCCGGCCGGAAGGCTTGTCGAACGCCATGCCGGCCTCGCCCACCTCTTCGAGGCCGTCCATCAGCGGCAGGTCGGCGACATCCGCGACGTAGCCGTCCCCCGGCTCCGCGGCGCCCGGCTGCGCGGCCCAGGGCTGCGGCACCGCGAGCATCAGCGAGCCGGCGAGCAGCACGGCGCCAAAAATTCGCGCGCGCGGCCGCGCCCTACAACGGCGTCGGCGGGCGGGCCAGGCACTGGCGACGAGGCGGCGGGGCAGGGTCATGGTCCTGCGATAGCCTATCGCTGCCGGCGCGGACAATAAAAAGTCGAGCGGTTGGACTGCACGATCCGCCGGATGCCGCCGGTGTCCGCGATCCGGCAGTCGCAGTCCGGGCAGGCGTGGCCTTCCTTGTCGTAGACCGCCCAGTCGTGCTGGAAGTAGCCAAGCTCGCCCGAAGCCTGGCGGTAGTCGCGCAAGCTGGAGCCGCCGGCGGCGATCGCCCGTTGCAGCACGCCGCGGGTTGCGATCGCCAGCCGCTCCGCGCGCCCGCCCTGCACCGTGTGCGCCTGGCGCTTGGGCGACAGACGCGCGAAGTAGAGCGCCTCGCAGACGTAGATGTTGCCCAGGCCCGCGACCGTCTTCTGGTCCAATAGCGCCGCCTTGATCGGGGTGCGCCGGCCGGCCAGGCGCTGGGCCAGCTCGGGCCCGTTGAAGGAATTGCCGAGCGGCTCCGGCCCCAGCCCGCGGAAGTGCGCGCTGTCCTCGATCCCGCCCACCGGCAGGAGGTCCATGAAGCCGAACCGCCGGGGATCGTTGAAGCGCACCTGGCAGCCCTGGTCGGTCAGGAAGACGATGTGGTCGTGGGTCTCGAACGGCGCCTGCGGGTCCGCGGCGACCGCCATCCGCCCGCTCATACCGAGATGCATCAGCAGCACCCAGCCGTCGTCGAGGTGCGCCAGCATGTACTTCGCCCGCCGCTCGATCCGCTCGATCACCCGGCCCTCCAGCCTAGCGGCGAAGTTCTCCGGCAGCGGCCAGCGCAGGTCCGGCCGGCGCTGGACCACGGAGGCCAGCCGCCGGCCCTCCAACCAGGGCCTGAGGCCGCGGCAGACGGTTTCCACCTCGGGCAGTTCGGGCATCGGGGTCTGACGGTCGCTTGGAGATCGCGGGGTCGGGGCGGCGGGTGGTCTTCTCAGGCCGCGGGCGCACTTCAAATCTGAGGCCCTGCGGCGCGCGCGCACAGTAGCGTCTGGCGGCTCCGGGCGCTATGGTCCGCGCCATGATGCGCGAGGATCCTTCCAAGAGCGATTTCCCGGACGACACCGACGCCGCCCAGCCCCGCGGCCGGCGGCGGTTTTCCGAGGGCGACCGCGCCTCCTTCGGCTACCGCGACGTCGGTGCGGCGGAGAAGCAGGGGCTGGTGCGCGGCGTGTTCGCCAACGTCGCCCGCTCCTACGACCTGATGAACGACCTGATGAGCGTGGGCGTCCACCGGCTGTGGAAGGACGCCTTCGTCGACGCTCTCAACCCGCGCCCAGGCTGGACCGTGCTGGATGTCGCGGGCGGCACCGGCGACATCGCCTTCCGCGTACGCAAGCGCACCGGCGATGACGGTCGGGTGGTGGTCTGCGACCTGACCCCGGACATGCTGGAGGTCGGCCGCGACCGGGCGGTCGACAAAGGCTACCTCTCGGGCATCGACTGGGTCGCCGGCGACGCGATGAAGCTGCCGATCCACAGCCGGTCGGCGGACGCCTACACGATCGCCTTCGGGCTTCGTAACGTCACCCACATCGAGGAGGTGCTGAGCGAGGCCTACCGGGCACTGCGCCCCGGCGGGCGGTTCATGTGCCTGGAGTTCAGCCAGGTCGTGCTGCCGGTGCTCGACCGGGTCTACGACCTCTATTCCTTCAACGTGCTGCCGCGGATCGGCCAATTGGTCGCGCGCGACCGGGAGAGCTATCAGTACCTCGTCGAATCGATCCGCCGCTTCCCGCCGCAGGAGGAGCTGGCGGGGATGATGCGCGATGCCGGCTTCGAGCGCGTGACCTACCGCAACCTCTCCGGCGGCATCGCGGCGATCCATTCCGGCTGGCGGCTGTAACCCCGTTTCATGCTGCGCGCCGTCCGCTCCCTCCTCCGGCTGCTCACGATCGCCCGGACGCTGGCCCGCTACGACGCGCTGGCGGTGCTGGAGATCGCGGGCGTCGCCAAGCCGATCGTCTGGGCCGCCCGGCAGGTCAGCCGCCGGCAGGTCCCGGGGCGGCCGGGGCAGAAGCTGGCGCGCGCGCTCTCCGAGCTCGGGCCCTCGTTCATCAAGCTGGGGCAGTTCATCTCCACCCGCTCCGATCTGATCGGGGAGCAGGTGTCCGACGACCTGGCCGAGCTGCAGGACCACCTGCCGCCGTTCGATAGCGAGACCTCGCGCCGAATCGTCGAGGACGAGCTGGGCGGCCCGGTCGAGACGCTGTTCCAGGAGTTCGAGGACCCCAAGACCGCCGCCTCGATCGCGCAGGTGCACATGGCCGTCACCACCGACGGCCGGGAGGTCGCGGTCAAGGTGCTGCGCCCGGGCATCGAGCGCGCCTTCGATCGCGATCTCGACCTGTTCTACTGGCTGGCCGGGCTGGTCGAGCAGGCGCAGCCCAAGCTGCGCCGCTACAAGCCGGTCGCGATGGTGCGCCTGTTCGAGGAGCAGGTCCGCTTCGAGATGAACCTGTCGATGGAGGCGGCCGCGGCGGACGAGCTGGCGGAGAACTTCAAGGACGACCCCAGCTACAACGTGCCGGAGATCGACTGGGCGCGGACTTCCCGCCGGGTGATGACCCAGGGGCGGATCCAGGGCATCCCGATGGACGACCGGGACGCCCTGCTGGAAGCCGGGCACGACATCGACGACGTGCTGGAAAAGGCGGCGGCGATCTTCTTCCGGCAGGTGTTCCGCGACGGCTACTTCCACGGCGACCAGCACCCCGGCAACATGTTCGTCGACGCCGACGGCAACATCGTCGCGGTCGACTTCGGCATCATGGGCCGGCTGTCCCGGCACATGCGCTACCTGCTGGCGGACATGCTGCTCGCGCTTTTGCAGCGCGACTACCAGCGCCTGGCGGAGGTGCAGATCGAGGCCGGCTACCTGCCGGAGCCGGATTCCGAGAGCCCGTCGGTGGAATCCTTCGCCCAGGCGCTGCGCAGCGTCTGCGAACCGGTGTTCGGCAAGCCCTTGAACGAGATCTCGTTCGCCCGGGTGCTGGGCCAGCTGTTCACCCTGTCGGAATCGTTCCACCTGCAGATGCAGCCGCAGTTCCTGCTGCTGCAGAAGAACATGATGATGGCCGAGGGGGTGAGCCGGGCACTCCGGCCGGAGATCAACACCTGGACGCTTGCCCAGCCGCTGATCGAGGAGTGGATGCGCCAGAACCGCGGGCCGCAGGCGCGGGTCGAGCAGACGGTGCGCGACTGGGCCCGGATCGCCGGCCGCCTGCCGGAGACGATCGAGCGCGCCGAGCGGATCGTCCAGGAGATCGAGAGCGGCGGCGGCCTCAAGGTCCACCCCGAGACCGCCCGCGCGCTCACCCAGGGCCGCGGCAACGGCTGGATCAAGCTCGCGCTCGCGATGTCCGCCACCGGCCTGGCGCTCGCCGCCTTCGCCCTGGGCGTGGTGGTCGCGGGGTAGCGGCGGCCGCGCCGGCGCCGTGCCGCGTGTCGACGCGGATGAGATTCACCAGACAGACACATAGACACAGAGGTGGCGTGCGGGTGGCGCGCATGTGTCAGCTCGCGCCGCCACGCCTTTTCGCACAGCAGCTCAAGCGCGCTTGCGCGCGCAGCGAACCTTGTCGCCGCTGCCATGCGCCAATGACCGGCGAGCGCGACATGCGTTCGACGCCCGCACAACCTCTCTGTGCCTCTGTGCCTCTGTGTCTCTGTGGTCACGCTTCACTTCCCGCCCCACGCCCCGAAAAACCGCACCAAGCGGTGGACATTAGCGCGGGCCTACGCTATTTACGCCTTAGTGTAGTGGAATAGGGCCGCAATGGCGCAGGAAAGCTCGAAAACCGGGGCGCTCAAGGGCAAGCGCGTGCTGCTGGTGGTGACCGGCGGCATCGCGGCTTACAAGGCGCTCGAGCTGATCCGGCTGTTGCGCAAGGCGGGGGCAGGGGTGCGCTGCGTGCTGACCCGCGGCGGGGCGGAGTTCGTCACGCCGCTGTCCTTGCAGGCGCTCTCCGGGGACAAGGTCTATAGCGAGCTGTTCTCGCTCACCGACGAGAGCGAGATGGGCCACATCGAGCTGTCGCGCGCCGCCGACCTGGTCGTCGTCGCCCCGGCGAGCGCGGATTTCCTCGCCAAGATGGCGCACGGGCGCGCCGACGACCTGGCCGCGACCGTGCTGCTCGCCACCGACAAGGACACGCTGGCCGCGCCCGCCATGAACGTGCGGATGTGGCAGCACCCGGCGACCCAGGCCAACCTGGCGACGCTCAGTGCGCGCGGCGTGGCCTTCGTCGGCCCGGACGACGGCGACATGGCTTGCGGCGAATACGGCCCCGGGCGGATGGCGGAGCCGGAGGCGATCCTGGCGGCGATCCGGGACTATTTCGCGCAAGCCCGCCCGCTCGCCGGGCGCAGCGCGCTCGTCACCAGCGGGCCGACGCACGAGCCGATCGATCCGGTGCGCTACATCGCCAACCGCTCGTCCGGCAAGCAGGGCCACGCCATCGCGGGCGCGCTCGCCAGGCTGGGCGCAGAGACCACGCTGGTGACCGGGCCGACCGCGCTCGCCGATCCGGCCGGGGTGACCGTGCGCCGCGTTGAGAGCGCGCGCGACATGCTGGCGGCCTGCGAGACGGCGCTGCCGGTCGACGTCGCGGTGTGCGCCGCCGCCGTCGCCGACTGGCGGACGGCCGAGGCGGCGGCGCAAAAGATGAAGCGCGGCGACCAGGCCGAACTCAGCCTGCGCCTGCAGCAGAACCCGGACATCCTGGCCGCGCTTTCGGCCGCGGGGAACCAGCGCCCGGGCCTGGTGGTCGGCTTCGCCGCGGAGACCGAGCGGGTGGTCGAGCACGCCCGCGCCAAGCGTGCGCGCAAGGGCTGCGACTGGATCGTCGCCAACGACGTCTCCGCGGAGAGCGGGACCTTCGGCGGCGACGACAACACCGTCCACCTGATCATGGGTGACGAGACGGCCCCGGAGACCTGGCCGCGGATGACCAAGCAGGCGGTCGCCGACGCGCTCGCCGCGCGGATCGCCGAACGCCTGGGCCGGCCGGCGGAACCGGCCTAGAGCGCGCCCGAGAAGCAGGACGCGAGAGACCCGAGAACGCCGGCGCCCGATCGAAACGGCCCGGCCGACGCTGGAACCGAGAAAGAGCCCACCATGCTGCGCCTGTCCAAGAAGCTGCTGTTCGCGATCGAGGCGGTGGTCGACATCGCCTACAACGCCGGCCCCGAACCGGTGCGCTCCAGCGAGATCTCGGAACGCCAGGGCATCCCCCGGCGCTACCTGGAGCAGGTGCTGCAGCAGCTGGTCCACCACAACATCCTGGCCGGCCAGCGCGGCCCGCGCGGCGGCTACCGCCTGGCGCGCGAACGCCGGCGGATCACGGTGGGGGAGATCATCCGAATCGTCCGCCAGCTGGAAGGCACGCCCGACCCGACCAGCGAGGCCGGCGGCAGCGAGATCGGCCTGCGCGTGGTCCGGCCGATCTGGCAGGACATGCAGAACGAGATGATGGCCCGCTTCGATGCCATGACCATCGAGGAGCTGTGCGACCGCGCCCGCCAGGAAGGCATCCAGTCGGAAGCCCAGCAGGTCCCGGACTTCTCGATCTAGGCCCGGCAGACTCGTTCGCTCCCTCGTTTAGACCCATTCCCCTCCTCCCATTGGAGGAGAGGGGGTCGTTTGTGGAGGCGAGGGAAACGCGACCCCCGTTTTCCTTTGCACCGGCCGGGGGCGCGTCCTTATATCCCCTGAAGCACCGTGGAACGTTCCATAATCACACGTGTGAGGGAGGAATCGCCCCGATGGCCGACCGTGAGGCCGCCCGCGCCGAAACCCCAGCTCCCGAGAACCAAGCCGCCCCGAACGCAGCCGCCCCGAACGCAGCCGCTGACAACGCAGCGCCCGGGCGTACCCCCGCCGACTCGCCGGGCCCGCGCGCGCACGGCCGGATCTACGAGTCCGTACTGGACACGATTGGCGCGACGCCGCTGGTCCGTCTGCCGCGGCTGAGCGAACGCTACAACGTCGGCGCCGAGCTGCTCGGCAAGTGCGAGTTCCACAACCCGCTGTCGAGCGTGAAGGACCGGATCGGCCGCGCCATGATCGAGGCGCTAGAGGCCGAGGGCCGGGTGGACGCCGACACCGTCCTGGTCGAGCCCACCAGCGGCAACACCGGCATCGCGCTCGCCTTCGTCTGCGCGGCCAAGGGCTACCGCCTGATCCTGACCATGCCGGAGACGATGTCGGTCGAGCGGCGCAAGATGCTGCGCCTGCTGGGCGCGGAACTGGTGCTGACCGACGGCAGCCAGGGCATGCGCGGGGCGGTGCAGCGCGCCGAGCAGCTGCTGCACGAACTGCCCAAGGCGGTGATGCCTCAGCAGTTCCGCAACGCCGCCAACCCGCAGGTCCACCGCGACACCACGGCCGAGGAAATCTGGACGGACACCGGCGGAAACGTCGACGCGATCATCAGCGGGGTCGGCACCGGCGGCACGCTGACCGGCGTCGGCGCCGTCCTGAAGCAGCGCAAGCCCGATCTGCAGATGATCGCGGTGGAGCCGGAGGACAGCCCGATCCTGTCGGGCGGACCGCCGGGCCCGCACAAGATCCAGGGCATCGGCGCCGGCTTCGGCGGCGCGACGCTGGACCGCGAGATGATCGACGAGGTGATCCGGATCGGCAACGACACCGCCTTCGCCATGGCCCGCGAGGCGGCGAGCAGCGAGGGCCTTGCGGTCGGCATCTCCTCGGGTGCGGCGATCGCGGCGGCGATCGAGGTCGGCCAGCGGTCGGCGATGAAGGGCAAGCGGGTCGTCACCATCCTGCCCTCGGCCGCCGAGCGCTACCTCTCGACCCCGCTGTTCGAGGGCATGTAGCTGGCGCGGCCAGGGAGGGCTAGAGCAAGATGCTGAAAGGTGAAGCCACCTTTCAGCTGAATCTTGCTCTTTCTTCAAGCAGTTAGAGCAAAATTCACGATGAAGGTCGACTCGACCTTCATCGATTTTGCTCTAGACTCCGGGCCATGGACTTCACCGACCAGCAGATCGACCGCTACGCCCGTCACCTCGTCCTGCCCGAGATCGGGGAGGCGGGGCAGCAGCGCCTGCTCGGCGCGTCCGTCTTGGTGGTGGGCGCGGGCGGCCTGGGCGCGCCATTACTGACCTACTTGGCCGCCGCGGGCGTGGGCCGGCTGGGCATCGTCGACGACGACCGCGTCGACCTCTCCAACCTGCAGCGCCAGGTGATCCACGCCACCGGCGACGTCGGTCGGCCCAAGGTCGAAAGCGCCGCCGAACGCCTGGGCGCCCTCAACCCCGAGGTCGCGGTCGAGCCGCACGACCGCCGGGTGACCCGTGAGGGCCTGATCGAGCTGATCGGCCAGTACGACCTGGTCGCCGACGGCTCCGACAACTTCGCCACCCGTTATCTGCTGAACGACGCCTGTTACCTGGCCGGACGCCCGCTGGTGTCGGCGGCGATCATGCGTTTCGACGGCCAGCTCGCGACTTTCAAGGCGCATATGTCGGACGCGGATGGCGGGGGCCCGTGCTACCGCTGCGTCTTCGGCGCCCAGCCGGAAGACCCCAAGCAGTCCTGCGCGGACGTGGGCGTGCTCGCCATGCTGCCGGGCGTAATGGGGACGCTGCAGGCGACCGAGGTGGCGAAGGAACTGCTCGGCGTGGGCGACGGCCTGTCCGGCCGACTGCTGTTGTACGACGCGCTCGCCGCCAGCTTTCGCAGCATCAAGACCCGCCGCGACCCCGCCTGCCCGCTGTGCGGCGAGGCGCCCAGCATCCGCTCTCTCACCGACGTCAGCTACGGCGACACCGATCCGCTCTGCGTGGCATGACTTTGGCGTGATGAACGGGCGAACGATGCCATAATCCCGTCTCCCTTGACGGGAGAAGGAGGGGCCCGCGAGCCGAAGGCTCGTGGGAGGGTGAGGGTGGGACTCCCCGGCGGTCGCTGCGAAGTTCCACCCTCACCCTAGCCTCTCCCGTCAAGGGAGAGGGGACCCGCCGAGACGGCCGCCGTATCCCGCTGCGCTTCTGCCGACCCGTTGTGTACGCCGGCCCTACTTGCCGCTCGCCGGCTCCTCGGGGTCGCTCGTCACCTCCACCGTGACGTCCATGTCCTGATAGTCGTCCGGGTAGCCGGTGAAGCTGCCCGTGAGCGGGACCGCTTGGTGCGGGTCGCGGGCGACGCCGACGCGGATCAGGTTGCCGCCGCCGACCAGGCCGTTGGTCGGATCGTATTCCACCCAGCCGGCCCCCGGCAGGTAGACCTGCACCCAGGCGTGGGTCGCGCCCGAGCCCGACAGCTCGCCGTGCTGCTCGCCCCGGCGGGCGGGATCGCGGGCGGGGTCGTAGAGGTAGCCGGAGACGAAGCGCGTGGCGAGGCCCAGCGCGCGCAGCGCCTCCATCATCAATAGCGACAGGTCGCGGCAGGAGCCGGTGCCGAGGTCCAGCGTCTCGACCGGCGACCGGGTGCCGATCGCGTAGCGCCGCTCGTAGCCGAAGTCGCGCGCGATTGCCCGGGTGATCTCGCCCAGCAGCAGGTTGGTGTCGACCGGGCCGCCGCGGTCCTCGAGGAACCGTTTCGCCCAGGCATCGATCTTGTGCTGGGGGTCCGGGTAGTGCCGCTCGGTCAGGCGCTGCAGGTCCGGGCTCTCCTCGGCGGGGTAGGAGAAGGGATATGTCCGCGCGTGCGGGGCGATCGGGAAGGTCGCGCTGTCGCTGCCGTAGTGCTCGATGTCGATCGTGCTCTCGAAGGTGAGCGTGTCGCTCTGCTCCTGCGGGGTAGCGATCGCGATCGAGTTGGAAAACACGTCGTGCAGCCAGCGCACGTCCGACCTGGGCGAAATGCGCAGCCTGGTCGCGGTCAGGCGCAGGTCGTGACTGTCCCGCGGGCGGAACATCAGCCGATGCTCGCCGAAGGTGACCGGCCGCTTGTAGCGGTAGGTCGTGGTATGCCGGACGCGCAAGCGTTTCATGAACGGGCGGCCTTATGCCGCTGTGTCAGGGCTGTCAAACGGGGCGAGCGGGGCGGTTCGCTCAAGACCCCCTCTCCCTTGAGGGGAGAGGGCGGGGCCCGCGCCGCGAAGCGGCGTGGGAGGGTGAGGGTGGGACTCCCCGGCGTATGCCCGGGAGTCCCACCCTCACCTGTCCTCTCCCCTCAAGGGAGAGGGACCCGCCGCTGGCGGTGTGCGGACCCGGGTTCGGCGGATCGGCGGGTTGCTTCGCGAACCCGCCCCACGGTAGCGGCTTGCATCGTGGACGTAGGGTGGGGTCGCCGCGCTTCGCGGCACCCCACCGCACCGATGCGCCCTTTAAGCCCCCGCCCGGCCGGCGATCTGGCGCAGGACGTAGTGCAGGATGCCGCCGTGGCGGTAGTATTCCACCTCGTCCGCCGTATCGATCCGGCACAAGAGGTTGACCGCCTCCTGGCTGCCGTCGGGGCGGTGCACGGTCGCCTGCACGGTCATCCGCGGCGTGATGCCGTCCTTGACGCCGGTCAGGTCCCAGCGCTCCTCGCCGGTCAGGCCGAGTGACGTGCGGCTGGTGCCGTCGGGGAACTGCAGCGGCAGCACGCCCATGCCGACCAGGTTGGAGCGGTGGATCCGCTCGTAGCTCTCCGCGATCACCGCCTTGACGCCCAAGAGGCGCGTGCCCTTGGCCGCCCAGTCGCGCGAGGAGCCGGTGCCGTACTCCTTGCCCGCGATCACGACCAGCGGGGTGCCTTCCTCCTGATACCGCATGGCGGCATCGTAGATCGCCATCTGCTCGCCCGTGGGCACGTGCTTGGTCACGCCGCCCTCGACGCCCGGCACCATCTCGTTGCGGATGCGGATGTTGGCGAAGGTGCCGCGCATCATCACTTCGTGGTTGCCGCGCCTGGAGCCGTAGGAGTTGAAGTCGCGCGGCTCCACGCCCCGGTCCATCAGGTAGCGCCCGGCCGGGCTGTCCTTCTTGATCGCGCCCGCCGGGGAAATGTGGTCGGTGGTGACCGAATCCCCCAGCATCGCCAGCGTGTGGGCGCCGTGGACGTCCTCCAGCCCGGCCGGCTCGCCGGCCATGTCCTCGAAGAACGGGGGCCGGCGGACGTAGGTGCTGTCGTCCTGCCACTGGTAGGTCTGCCCCTCGCCGACCTGGATGTCCTGCCACTCCGGCGGGCCCTGGAAGACGTTGGCGTAGCGGTCCTTGAACATGTCCGAGGTCAGCGAGGCCTGCAGCATCGACTGGATGTCGGTCGCCGAGGGCCAGATGTCCTTCATGTAGACCGGCTGGCCCTTGCGGTCCTCGCCGAGGGGATCGTTCAGCAGGTCGACGCGCATGTTGCCGGCCAGCGCGTAGGCCACCACCAGCGGCGGCGAGGCGAGGTAGTTCGCCTTGCAGTGCGGGTTGATCCGGCCCTCGAAGTTGCGGTTGCCGGAGAGCACCGAGCAGACCGTCAGGTCGCCCTGCTCCACCGCGCTCGCGATGTTGTCGGCGAGCGGACCGGAGTTGCCGATGCAGGTGGTGCAGCCGTAGCCGACCAGGTTGAAGCCGAGCGCGTCCAGGTCGTCCTGCAGGCCGGCGGCCTCCAGGTAGTCGGTCACGACCTGCGAGCCGGGCGCGAGCGAGGTCTTCACCCACGGCTTGACCTCCAGGCCGCGCTCCAGGGCGTTGCGCGCCAGCATGCCCGCGCCCAGCATCACGCTGGGGTTGGAAGTGTTGGTGCAGGAGGTGATCGCGGCGATCACCACGTCGCCGTGGTTCAGGCGGTAGTTCTCGCCCTCCACCTGAACGCCGTGGTCGTCGAACGCCTGGCGGGCGCTGTCGCCGATCGCGGCCGGCCCCTCGTGGGCCATGTCGGCGGCTTCGCCGTCCGGGTCGACGCCCAGTTCCTTCATCAGGTGGCTGCGGAACTCGCCCGCCGCGCCCTTGACCGCGACGCGGTCCTGCGGGCGCTTCGGCCCGGCGATCGACGGCTCCACCTCCGAAAGGTCGAGGGTCAGGTTCTCGGTGAACACCGGGTCCGGCGTATCGTCCTCGCGCCACAGGCCCTGGGCCTTGCAGTACTCCTCGACCAGCTTGATCCGGTGCGGATCGCGGCCGGTGAACTGCAGGTAGCGCACCGTCTCCGCGTCGACCGGGAAGAAGCCGCAGGTCGCACCGTACTCCGGCGCCATGTTGCCGATCGTCGCCCGGTCGGCCAGCGTCAGCGCGGACAGGCCGGGGCCGTAGAACTCGACGAACTTACCGACCACGCCGTGCGCGCGCAGCATCTGAGTTACGGTCAGCACCAGGTCGGTCGCGGTCGCGCCCTCGTCCATCTCGCCGGTCAGCTTGAAGCCGACCACCTGCGGGATCACCATCGACACCGGCTGGCCCAGCATCGCGGCCTCCGCCTCGATGCCGCCGACACCCCAGCCGAGCACGCCCAGGCCGTTGATCATGGTGGTGT
>CAYRCO010000066.1:623-12950 GCA_964422775.1 uncultured Rhodovibrio sp. | reverse complement strand
TTTTAATGAAAAGCAAGGCTCAAGCGTGTATACCTTCGGCTATACGGGCCCTCCTTTCGGGCCGATGCATGCGAGTAGCCGATGATCCCGCTGATTGCCGACGACCACGACCTCTTCATCGACCTTTTGGCGACCCACATCGGGCGCACTTGGTCGGACAGCCCCGTCTACAAGGCGACCGACGTCGACGGCGCGCTGAAACAGCTCGAGGCGCACCCTGAGATCGACATCGCCCTGCTCGACGTCGTCATGCCGGGCATGAACGGGCTGGAAGGCTTGTCGCGAATCAAGCAGGCGCGGCCGGACATGCCGGTGGCGCTGTTGTCGGGGCAGAGCGACCGCGGCGTGATCGAGGAAGGTCTGCGGATGGGCGCGGCCGGTTTCGTGCCCAAGACGATCTCCGGCGACGCGCTGATCCAGGCGATCCGCCTGATGATGAGCGGCGAGGTCTATGTCCCCTACGCGCTGATGACCCGCACGCCCGAAGCACCGGCGGAAAGCGGCGGGGACGAGACGTTGTCGACGCGCGAGACCCAGGTCCTGGACGGTCTGTGGCGCGGCCTCTCCAACAAGGAGATCGCCCGCGAGCTCAATCTGCAGGAGGTGACGGTCAAGCTGCACCTCCGCCGTCTGTACCGCAAATTCGAATGCCGCAACCGCACCGAGGCGCTGCGCATCGGCCTGGAACGCGGCTTGCTGAAGAACACCGCCAACAGCGCCTGAGGCGTCGTCGCGCGCTAACGCTACGCCGAGCAGACGGCCGCCGAGCTCTGGCTGGTGTGCGCCGGCCCGGCGATCGTCTGGGCGGCTTCGGCGTAGACGTTCATCCCGGTCATTTGGGCAGGCCCGAAGATCAGGGCGAACGAGACGTCGGCGGCGTCGCGCCCCACCCCGATGCGCACCAGGTTCTCGGGCACGATCCGCCGGGTCGGGTCGAAGATGTACCAGCGGTCGCCAAGCCAGGCCTCGAACACCGCGTGGAAGTCGGGGGGCTGCAGCGTGTAGGCGTAACCGCTGACGAAGCGGGCGGGAATGTTCACCGCCCGACAGAACGCGATCCCGAGGTGGGCGAAATCGCGGCACACGCCGGCGCGCGCGGTCGCCGTGTCGAACGCGCTGGTCAGCGGCGTGCTGGTGCCGGCGAGATAGTCGACGTTGGCGTAAATCCAGTTGCAGATCGCGCTGACCTGCTCGTAGCCGCGCGGGTAGCGGCTGAACTCCCGGTAGGCGAGCCGCATCAGCTGATCCGACTGGCAATAGCGGCTGGGCAGCAGATAGGGCAGCGTTGCCAGCGGCACGTCGTCGGGCGCGCAGGCGGTGATCGCCTCCGGGCTCTCCAGACTGGGGGCGCTCTCCACTTCCGCGTCGTAGCGCAGGCGCAGATAGCCGCCCGACAGCGTGAAGCGGTGGTAGCGGTTGCCGGACTCGCTGACGAATTCTTCCGGGCTCACCTCCGGCTCCAACAGCAGCCGCTCCGAGAGCACCCGCTGATGGGCGGTTTGGTTCGCGGTTACGTTGAAGACGAACGTCGACAGCCCGGGAATCCAGTAATCCAGCGTGCAGCCGGTCAGGAACTTCATCGCGCCACCTGCCTCGCGCCGTCACGGCGCGCGTTGCCTCACGTCGGGATCGGCCGGGGGTCGGGCTACTCCACCACCGCGTCCTCGATCACCACCGGCTCGCGCGGAGCGTCCTTGGCGAACGGCCCGGCGGAGCCGGTCGGGACCTGGCTGATCTCGTCCACCGTGCCGAGACCCGAGATGACGTCGCCGAACACCGCGTAGCCCCAGCCGCGCTGCGTCTTCGCCTTGTGGTCCAGGAAGTCGTTATCCTTGACGTTGATGAAGAACTGCGATGTGGCCGAATGCGGGTCGCCGGTGCGCGCCATCGCGATTGTGCCGCGGTCGT
This sequence comes from uncultured Rhodovibrio sp., assembly GCA_964422775.1. Lineage (GTDB taxonomy): Bacteria > Pseudomonadota > Alphaproteobacteria > Kiloniellales > Rhodovibrionaceae > Rhodovibrio. The sequence continues at coordinate 11,042 of CAYRCO010000066.1, read as the reverse complement.
TCGACAGCCCGTTGTCCGCCTCGTTGCGGATCGGGTCGCGGGTCGACTTGCGGGTATAATCCGTCGTGAACCCGCCGCCCTGGATCATGAAGTCCGGGATCACGCGGTGGAAGATCGTGCCGTCGTAGTGGTCGTTGCGCACGTACGTCAGGAAGTTTTCAACGGTGTTGGGCGCGCGCTCGGGGTACAGCTCGATGCGGATGTCGCCGCGGTTGGTCTCCAGCCGCACGACGGGGTTGCCGTCCTGTGCCGCGGCCGGCAGCGCGGTCAGCGCCAGCAGGGCCACGATGGCGGCCGTGTTAATCCAGTTACCCATGCTGTACGTATCCCATGATGAGGTGGCGCGAGGGTGGGTCCCCGGCCGGACGCCGGAGCCCCGCCTTAGCACGCCGGAGTGCCCCGGTGCCACGGCGCATCGCCTTCTTCGGCGTGCGATCAGAGATTGGTCGGCGATTCGCCGCAGTCGGGCGGCTGGACATTTGCACCCGCCCGACTGTTTAATAGAGGTACGATTCCAGGCCGATGGCGTCCGATCGCGCCTGGAACGAAAACAAACCCGACGGACGTTGCACATGAGGGAGTCCGACATCATGCACAAGCATGACGGTAACAATATGAGCCGCCGCGGCTTCTTCGGCCGCGCCCTCGCGACCGGTGCGGTCGCGGTGGGTGCTGCGCAGATCCTGCGCAGCGGCGAAGCCCACGCCCAGAAGGCGCCGAAGAGTTCGGTGCAGTATCAGGAAGAGCCGAAGGGCGATCAGAACTGCGCCAACTGCCAGTTCTGGATCCCGCCGGAGGGCGATTCCAAGATGGGCGGCTGCCAGATCGTCCAGGGCGACATCTCGCCCGACGCGTGGTGCAACCTCTGGGCCGCGGGCTAAACCGCGACCCGACGGTCAGCCGCCTGACGACAAAAGGCCGGCGGGGTTTCCCGCCGGCCTTTTTCGTGCCCGTCTGAACGACCGCCCGATCGACCGGATCGGACGCCCGTCTCTTTTTCGCCCGTCTCCCCGCCGGCGTGCGTGACGACAACGCGGACGGGCGACGCATCGGCCGGCTGGGTTGAGAGACGCGCGCGGCCGGACGATGCGTTCGGTGTTGCCGGCGGCGGTGCGCTAAACCGGCGCCAGGCCCGTCAGGTGGAAGATGTTCTTCCAGAAGATCCGTGCGTGGGCGAGCGGCTCCGCCTTGACCAGTTCCTTGTTCATGTAGGCGTCCCAGGTAAGGCGCTGCACGTCGCGGTCCTGGCAAATCCGCACGAACCGCTCGCGCCGCTGGTCGGTCGTGTACCAGTAGCGCTGCATGATCCCGAGGATCCAGAACACCTGTCCGTGCTTCTTCATGAACCGCTTGCGCGCGTTCGCCAAAGCCTTGGCCGGTTCCGCCGCGCCGAGCGCCTGGTGCACCGCGTCGGCCGCGTATTCGCCGCTCAGCATGGCGTAGAAGATGCCCTCGCCGCTCGCCGGCGCCACGACGCCGGCCGCGTCGCCCGCCAGGATCACATCGCGGCCGTTGTCCCACTTCTTCATCGGCATCAGCGGCAGCGGCGCGCCTTCCCGGCGCACCGTCTCGGCGTCCTGCAGGCCGCTGCGCTGGCGCAGCTCCGCCGTCGCCCCGCGCAGCGAGAAGCCCTTGTGCGCGGTCCCCATGCCGACCGAGGTGCACGGCCCGTGCGGGAACACCCAGCCGTAGAAGTCGGGCGACACGTCGCCCTGGTAGAACACGTCACAGCGCCCGGGATCGAAGCCGCCGGTGGCCGGCGCATGCGCGCCCGCGTCCGGCGAGCGGACGATCTCGTGGTAGGCGAACACGTAGGGGACCTCGTCGCCGTGCGGCAGTTCGGTCTGCCGGATCTGGCTGTTCGCGCCGTCGGCGCCGATCACCATGTGCGCGCGGACCTTAACCTCCGGCGCGTTGCGGCCGTCGTCCGGCCCCATCGGACGGTAGCGCAGCACCGGCACCCCGTCCTTGCCGCGCTCCAGGCCGGCGTACGCGCCTTCCCGGTAGGTCGCGCCCATCAGGGCGGCGCGGTTGCGCAGCCAGGGGTCGAAGTCCTTGCGGTCGACCATGCCGACGAAGCCGTCGTCGATCGGCATGTCGACGTTGCGGCCCTTGGGCGAGACCACGCGGGCGCCCGCGACCTTGCAGACCAACTGGCTGTCGGGAATGTTGAAGTCGTGGATCGCCTTGGGCGGGATCGCGCCGCCGCACGGCTTGATCTTGCCGGGCTTGTCCAGCAGCAGGACCGAGCGGCCCTCCTGCGCCAGGCGCTGCGCCGCGGTGGCGCCGGCCGGGCCGCCGCCGACGACGACGCAGTCGAAGCTCTCGGTCGTTCCATTCGTGCTCATCAGCCACCCACTCCCGTTGCGTAGCCTTCCGCCGCCGGCGACAGGCCAACCTGGCGGGACGTGGCGCCCGCCTTGTCGATGCGTGCGGCCAACACGGCCGCGATCAGGAACAGCGCCGCCTGACAGGCGAACACCGCGCCGTAGGCGAGCGCCATCTCGGCGATCATCAGGCGGGTGACGTCGATCGCCACCGTGCCCATCAGCCCGCCCAGGCCGAAGGCGATCGCCTGGCTGGCGCCCCACAGGCCCATGCGCGTGCCTTCGCGCTGCTTTTGCCCCTGGCCGGCCAGGCTCATCATCGAGCCGATCGCCGCGACCGCGAACGCGCCGTTGGCGGCGCCCAGGAAGACCACGTTGGCCTTCAGCGGATAGGCCGGGCCGATCAGGCCGCCCGCGACCAAGCCCATGAGCGCCACCGCCGAGGCGATGCAGCCGCCGATCGCCCAGGTCCGCAGCGAGCCGATTTTGTTCTTCAGCACCATGCCCGCGACCGCGACCAGCAGCATCCCGGCCAGGACGCCGCCGTGCTGCATGCCCGACAGCTGGGTCGACTGGCCCGGCGTCATCTCGAACACAGCACCCGCGAACGGCTCCAGGATCAGGTCCTGGGCGCTGTAGGCCAGCATCGAGACGAACACGAAGACCGTGAAGCGCCGGGCCTGCGTCTCGCCCCAGATCTGCTTGAAGGTCTGCCAGAAATGCCCCTTCTCGGCGTTCTGGCGGGCGCTTTGCGCGTCGACCGGGTCGCCGGGCCCCTCCAGGCCCCAGACGGCGGCCACCGTGAGCAAGAATGCAATGCCGGAGACGACCGCCGTCACCGCGACCAGTCGCAGATGGGTATAGGGGTCCAGGAACTGGCCGGCGGTGGTCGCGGTCACGACGAAGCCGGCGATCATCATGATCCAGACGGTCGCCGCGGCGGGCGCGCGGCGGGCCGGGTCCACGCGCTTGGCGAGCAGGGTCAGCAGCGAGGTGCCGGAGGCGCCAACGCCAGCGCCGATCGCGCTGAACGCGATCAGGCCGAGCGCGATCCCGGCCCAGGTGTCGACGCTCATCACCCCGACCGACGCCGCGGCCCCGAGGCCACCTAAGGCGAGCACGGCCATGCCGCCGATAATCCAGGGCGTGCGCCGGCGCCCGACGTCCGAGCCGTAGCCCATGCGCGGGCGCGACATCTGCACCGCGTAGTGCCAGCCGACCAGAAGGCCCGGCAGCACCGCCGGCAAGGCGAGCTCGACCACCATCACCCGGTTCAGGGTCGAGGTGGTCAGCACCACGATCGCGCCCAGCGCCGTCTGCACCAGGCCGAGCCGGATGATCCCCAGCCAGCCCAGCATCGGCACCTGGCGGCCGGCGGCCTCTGCTTGCGTGCCGTGCGCCATCACACAGCCTCCAGGAAAGAGCCCACCGCGAAGGCGCTGATCATCATGCCGGAGACGTACAGCGTCGTGCCGGTGGCGTTGTACCAGGGGGCGAAGCGCTTGGGATCCTTCATCAGCCGGGCCATCAGGGCGAACTGAACGAGCAGCAGCGTCGCCACCGCCCCGCCGTAGTACGGCCGGTCCCAGCTGTACAGCAGCACGATCACCGCGACCTGCGGCAGCGCCATGATGGCGCAGGACAGCCAGGCGGCCCGGCGCGTGCCCATCACCGCGGGCAGGCTGCGCACGCCGTGCTGGCGGTCGCCCTCCACGGCCTTGAAGTCATTGAGGGTCATGATCCCGTGCGCGCCCACGGAATAGAGCACCGCCAGCGTGACGATCCGCCAGTCGGGAAAGGACGCGGTCATGATCGCCGCCCCGGTGAACCAGGGAATGCCCTCGTAGCAGACCGCGACCGTGCCCGGCCCCCACCAGCCGCTGCGCTTGAGGCGCGCCGGCGGTGCGGAGTAGAGCCACGCCAACAACAGCGCGATCAGGGCCGCGACGAATCCCCAGACGCCGAGCGCCGTAGCCACTACGACCGACAGCACGGTCCAGGCGCAGGCGAACCAGAAGGCGAAATTGCCGGGCACCCGGCCCGACGGGATCGCGCGTTCGGGCTGGTTGATCGCGTCGACCTCGCGGTCGTACCAGTCGTTCACGATCTGGCTGGTGCCGCAGACCAATGGCCCCGCGACCAGCACGCCCGCGGCGATCACCGCCCAGTGCTCAAGCACCGGCTGGCCGGTGGAGACGATGCCGCAGGCGAACGCCCACATCGGCGCGAACCACGTGATGGGCTTCAAGAGCTCCACCAGCGCGCCGATCTGCGGCTTCTCGATCCCGGGGGTCGCGGAGTGGTCCATACCGCGACGATACGGTTGACACACCCGTGTGTCAATTTGGAATGACACTGAGCTTGCCAGCCGAAAGCGGCTCTCATCCCGGCCGTCGGAAAGGTCGCCACGCCGCAGCTGAACGGGTTTGCCAGACTGCCGCGACCTCAAGATCAGAAGTCGCGACGAAAGCCGGTTCGGCTTTCTTCGATTTTGCTCTCTAGAGCGACATGCTCGAAGGCCGAACCGGCCTTCGGGCTGAATGTCGCTCTAACTTCTTGAAGAGAGGGCAAGATTCAGCTGAAACGTGATTCCACGTTTGAGCATCTTGCCCTAGTCGCCGGCTTCCGGCTCCAGGTCGCCCAGGCCGTAGCGGCGCAGCTTGACGTACAGGGACTGCCGGGACAGGCCGAGCATTTCCGCCGCCGAGGCCCGGTTGTCGCCGGTCAACTCCAGCGCGGCCTCGATGCACAGGCGCTCCACCACATCGGTGGTCTCGCGCACGATCTCCTTGAGCGGTACCCGGCCCACCAGGTCGGTCAGCTGCTCCACCGACCGCGGCAGTTCGCCCGCCGAGCGGCTTTCGCCGCCGCCCTGCTGCTGCTGGCCCTGCGCGCGCCGGTCGACGTAGCGGATCATCAGGCCGAAGCACGGCTGCTCGCCGTTGACCACCTGCACGCCGGATACCTCGACCTCGCTGGTGACGCCGTACTCGCCCTGCAGCACGGTGCCGAACAGGCGCACCGAGCCGTGCTCGCGCACGTTGGCGATCAGGACGTTCAGGTCGACCGCGGAGCGGCCCAGCCAGCGCTCCAGCGGCTCGCCGCGGACCTGCTCTTCGGTTGCCAGCTGCGCCATCTCCAGGAACGCGGAGTTGGCGGCGATCACCCGCTGGTCCGGCCCGGTCAGGACGAAGCCGTCGGGCGTGCTTTCCAGGATCTTGACGAACTTGCTGCGGGTTTGCGGCAGCATCGCGGACTCGGCCTGGTCGGCCACCGGCGCCAGACGCACCAGGAACAACAGCGAGCGCTCGTGCCGGAACAGGAAGGCGGAGACCAGGAACTCGCTGCCGTCCTCGCCGCTTTGGACCTGCACCTCCTCGGCGCGGCCGACGCTGCGGACCCGCTCCAGCAGTTGCTGCAGTTCCGACTTGCTGCCGGCGTCGAACTTGTCGAAGAAGGCGCGTCCGCCCGACCCCTTGGTCCAGCCGAAGCGCCGGTGCGCGGCCGGGTTCGCCTCGACCAGCTTGTTCGACGAGGCGTCCAGGATCACAACAGGCTCGCTGGTCATCTCGAACAGCAGCCGGTAGCGCGTCTCGAAGTCGCGCAGCCGGGCGTAGTCGCGCTCCAGCGACATCTGCACGTCGACCAGCCGCTGCTGCAGCGTGGCAAAGGCGCGCAGATCCCGGCCGACGACCACCAGCTTACCGTGCCCGACCTGCTGGGCGTAGTAGATGATCGGGATGTCCGGCTTGCCGGGCGAGGGATGGTTGACCTGCCGCCAGCGCTTGACCTGCCCCTGCTTGGCTTCTTCCAGCAGGTCCTCGATCTTCGGCTGGCTTTCCTTGGTCACCGTCTCCAGGAAGGCGTGCCCGAGCCAGGCCTCCGCGCCCTCCTGCGCCAGTTCGGCGCTGTTGAACGCGGCGTCCCGGATGACGCCCTCGGAATCGACGATGAACGCGACGTCGCCCGCCGCGGCGATCAGGGAACCCATCGCCTCGGCGTCCAGGTTTGCTAGCGACTCTTCGGGGGCTTTGAACTGCACCACGGTTCGCGTTGATCCTTCCACGCCACTCACAGCGGATGCCGCCCGTCGATCACGTTGGAGTCGATCACGTTTGCGCCGATCACGTTCGCGGTTAGCTGGGCCGGCTTTGGGTGACCGACTCCAGCAGTTTCTCGGCCTGCACGGCCGCGTCCCGGGCATCCGTCGCGGTCGCATCCGCGCCCACGCGCGCCACGACCTCCGGATGGTCCAGGACCAGCGGACCGCCGACCATGATGCCGACGGAGTCGTTGCGCGATTCCTTCCGGATGCGCTGAATGCCTCGGGTCAGTTCGTCGAGATGGCGGTCACAACTGATCGACAGCCCGACCACCGGAAACCATTGGTGCTGCACCATCGACAGCATGTCGTCACGCGACGACCACGGCGCGCTCCAGACGTCCCAGCCGGACCGACGGAAGAACTCGCCCACCATGAGAAGACCCATGGTGTGCTGCTCGCCCGGTGCCGGCAGCAGCAGGATTCGGCGCTGCTGGGACATGTTCAGCGCGTGGCGATGGAAATCGAAGCTGAGCTCGTGCATCGCGTGCTGCAGCCGGCCCAGTCCGATCGTCACCTCGGTGAAGTCGCACAGGTCCGCGACCCAGAGGTCGCCCAACCGGCGCGCGGTCGGCGCCAGCAGATCGAGGTACAGAGCCTCCTCGCTGGCGCCGCGGTCGCGCAGCTGCTCCATGAAGGCGAAGGCGTCGGCGGTGTCGCGCTTGAGGATCAGGCGCGAGAACTCGACCACGTCCTCCGGCGCCACGCCGTCGGGCCGGTTATCGCCGATCCCGCGCGCGTTCTCCGAGTCTTCGGGCGCACGCGGATAGAGTTCGGACAGCTTCTGGATCGCGTCCTCGGCCAACTCGCACGCCTGCGCGTCGGACTGCCGGGTCGAGCCCTGCTGCACGCCGTCCAGCCCGATGATCCCGCGGCCTTGGTCCCCACCGCTGTGGGAAGACGTCTCAGCGGGCGACTCGGAGCCGCCGCCGGCGTCGTCCCGGGCGCTCATCGATGCCGCGCCGGCGCGCCGGCGTTGGGTGCGCCAATACCTTGAGGTCGGTTCATGCTGCACTGTATCCATGGCCGTCGCCCCTCCCCTTGTGGTGCGTGTACCGGGCGCGATGCGGGCCTCCTCCAGCCCTCTCGTTCTGGTCGCCCATCGACGCGTCCGGCGCAACCCCACGCGGGTGAAGCCAGGGGCCGTGAGCGTCAACGGCGCCTGACGCATTGAAACACAAAAGGTCGCGCCGCCATTAAAACTTTTGTCCGCCCGGATGTAAACCGGGCTGTACGTCTAGTTTGATTGACACATGCGTCCGGCCCTCGCTACAGTCCTGAATGTAAGGTCGCAGGCCGCTTGCAAGGCGGGCGGCCGTGCGACCAGGAGGTGGAGGACCCGATGGCGAAGGCCCGAAACGCGCAGGCGACCGGAAGCAACAGCCCGGAACGGGTGACAACGCCGCTTTACACGCCCGAGCAGCGGCGGCGGCGGGACAGCACCCGCTGGACGTTGGTCCAAGGGCTGCTGGCGCCGTTCCAGTTCCTGGTTTTCCTGGTCTCGCTTGCGCTCGTGATCCGCTATCTCGCCACCGGCGAGGGGCTTGCGATCGCCACCTGGTCGATCGTGTTCAAGACGCTGGTCCTCTACACCATCATGATCACCGGCGCGGTCTGGGAGAAGGTCGTGTTCGGGCGCTACCTGTTCGCCCCCGCCTTCTACTGGGAAGATGTCTTCTCCTCCGTCGTCTGCGCGCTGCACACCCTCTACGTGGTGATGCTGGTGATGGGCTGGGGCGACGCCTACGCGCAGATGCTGGTGGCGCTCGCCGCCTACGCCTCCTACGCGGTCAACGCCATCCAGTTCCTGCTGAAGCTGCGCGCCGCGCGCAAGCAGGAAGAGGCGATGGGCCTGCGCGGACAAGCGGCGGAGGCCTCGGCATGAGCCCGTACGACGCCGCAACAAAGCCGCAGGAACCGGACGCCCTGCCCGCCAGCGGCTGCAACGACAGCCGTGTGATCAAGGAGCGGGGTCAGCACGAGGTGTTTTGCGGGCTGACCGGGATCATCTGGCTGCACCGCAAGATCCAGGACGCGTTCTTTCTGATCGTGGGTTCGCGGACCTGCGCGCACCTGATCCAGTCGGCCGCCGGGGTGATGATCTTCGCCGAGCCGCGGTTCGCGACCGCGGTGATGGAGGAGGGCGATCTGGCCGGCATGAAGGACGCCAACGAGGAGCTGGACCGGGTGGTCGGCCAGGTCCTGGAGCGCCGGCCGGACGTCAAGATGCTGTTCCTGGTGGGCTCCTGCCCCTCGGAGGTGATCAAGCTCGATCTGTCCAAGGCGGCGGAGCGTTTGAGCAAGCAGTACGCCCCGGACGTGCGGATCCTGAACTATTCCGGCAGCGGCATCGAGACGACCTTCACCCAGGGCGAGGACAACTGCCTGGCGGCGATGGTCCCCGACCTGCCCGCGCAGGAGAGCACTGACCAGGACGAACTGCTGGTGGTGGGCTGCCTGGCGGACATCGTCGAGGACCAGATGCAGCGCACGTTCGACGCGCTGGGCGTCGGGCCGGTGCGCTTCCTGCCGCCGCGCAGCGCCGAGGACCGCCCGCCGGTCGGCCCCAACACCAAGTACCTCTTGGCGCAGCCGTTTTTGGGCGAGACCGCGAAGGCGCTGGAGGACCGCGGGGCGACCCGCCTGGACGCGCCCTTCCCGCTGGGCGCGGAGGGCATGACCGCCTGGCTGCAGGCCGCCGCCGACCACTGGGGCGTCGACGCCGAGACCTTCGAGCAGGCGGTGGCGCCGGCGCGCAAGCGCGCGCAGACGGCCGTGGGCCACTTCCGGGACAAGCTGGAAGGCCAGCGGATCTTCTTCTTCCCCGACAGCCAGCTGGAGCTGCCGCTGGCGCGCTTCCTGTCGCGCGAGTGCGGCATGGTGCCGGTCGAGGTGGGCACGCCCTACCTGCACGGCCAGCACATGGCGCGCGAGGTGGCGATGCTGCGCGAGGCGGGCAGCGAGGCGCCGCGCTTGAGCGAGGGGCAGGACGTGGAGAAGCAGCTCGACCGCTGCTATTCGGACGCGCCCGACATGGTGGTCTGCGGCCTGGGGCTGGCGAACCCGCTGGAGGCGCAGGGGATCACCACGAAGTGGTCGATCGAGCTCTTGTTCACGCCGATCCAGGGCTACGAGCAGGCCAAGGACCTGGCGGAGCTGTTCGCCCGCCCGTTCGACCGCAAGACGCGCTTGAAGGTGTAAGGCGATGCAGCTGACCGTCTGGACATACGAGGGGCCGCCGCACGTGGGCGCGATGCGCGTCGCGACGGGCATGAGCGGGGTGCACTACGTGCTGCACAGCCCGCAGGGCGACACCTACGCCGATCTGCTGTTCACCATGATCGAGCGCCGCGACCACCGGCCGCCGGTGACCTACACCACCTTCAAGGCGCGCGATCTGGGCTCGGACACCGCCGAATTGTTCTCCAAGGCGGCCAAGGACGCCTACGAGCGCTTCCGCCCCGACGCGATGCTGGTCGGCTCGTCGTGCACCGCCGAATTGATCCAGGACGATCCGGGCGGGCTGATGAACGCCCTCGACCTGCCGATCCCGGTGGTGCCGCTGGAGCTGCCGGCCTACCAGCGCAAGGAGAACTGGGGCGCGGCGGAGACCTTCTACCAGCTGGTCCGCGGCCTGATCGGGCGCAACGACGGCGAAACGCCGGTGGGCAGCCCGGCGGGCGAGAAGCCGCGGGCGAACATCCTGGGCGCGACGGCGCTGGGCTTCCGGCACCGCGACGACGTCGCCGAGATCACCCGGCTGCTGAACCAGCTGGGGATCGCGGTCAACGTCGCAGCCCCGATGGGCGCGAGCCCGCACGACCTGCAGCGGATCCCGCAGGCGGACGTCAACATCCCGCTCTACCCCGAGGTCGCGGGCAACCTCGCGCGCTGGCTGAAGCGCGAGTGGAAGATGCCGCAGACCGAGACGATCCCCTACGGCGTCAACGCGACCCGCGAATTCGTCCAGGAAGTGGCGGAGATCTGCGG
>CAYRCO010000066.1:0-559 GCA_964422775.1 uncultured Rhodovibrio sp. | reverse complement strand
CGACCCGCCTGCCCTGGTGGTCGCGCTCGGTCGACAGCAACTACCTGACCGGCAAGCGGGTGTTCGTGTTCGGCGACGGCACCCACGCGCTGGCCGCGGCGCGCGTGGCCAAGGAGGAGATGGGCTTCGAGGTCGTCGGGCTCGGCACCTACTCCCGGGAGTTCGGCCGGGAGGTGCGCGAGGCCGCCCAGGCCTACGGCGTCGAGGCGTTGATCACCGACGACTACCTGGCGGTCGAGGCGAAGATCGCCGAGCTGCAGCCCGAGTTGGTGCTGGGCACGCAGATGGAGCGCCACATCGCCAAGAAGTTCGGGATCGGCTGCGCGGTGATCTCCGCCCCCGTCCACGTCCAGGACTTCCCGGCGCGCTCCTCCCCGGTGATGGGCTTCGGGGGCGCCAACGTCCTGTTCGACACCTTCGTCCATCCGCTCGTGATGGGCCTCGAGGAACACCTCTTAGGCATGTTCCGCGAGGACTTCGAATTCAACGACGACGCCCGCCCCTCCCACCACGGCCCCGGTGCCCGCATCGAGGCCCCCGAACCCACCGCGCAGCCGGC
>CAYRCO010000065.1:0-13126 GCA_964422775.1 uncultured Rhodovibrio sp. | reverse complement strand
CCGGTGCCGGGCGGCATGTCGACCACCAGCACGTCCAACTCGCCCCAGTCGACGTCGCGCAGCATCTGCTGGATCGCGCTCTGCACCATCGGGCCGCGCCAGATCATCGGCGTGTCCTCGCCGACCAGGAAACCCATCGACATCACCTTGACGCCGTAGGCCTCCATCGGGCGCAGGCGCTTGCCGTCCGGCGATTCGGGCCGGCCGGAGACGCCCATCATGCGCGGCTGCGAGGGGCCGTAGATGTCGGCGTCCAGGATGCCGGTCTTGTGCCCCTGGCGCTGGAAGGCGAGTGCCAGGTTGGCGGCGGTGGTCGACTTGCCGACCCCGCCCTTGCCCGACGCGACCGCGACGATCGCCTTCACGCCTGGCACGGCGATTTGCTGCTGTCCGCCGCCCGCGCCCTGGCCGCGCTGCTGCGGTTGCTGGCCACCGCCCTGCGCGCCGCTGGATTGGCCGCCACCGGCCTGCCCGCCGCCGGACCGTCCACCGTGCGACCCATCAGCGCGGGCCTGCTGGCCCTGGGAAGCGGTCTGGCCGCTGCTCGCGGACTGTCCGCCGGGCGCCTGGGCGTGCGCGGTCAGCACGGCGGTCACCGACTGCACGCCCTTGAGCGCCGCCACCGCGTTCTCGGCTTCCTTGCGCAAAGGTTCCTTCTCCTGGCCCTTGCGCGGATCGACTTCGATGGCGAAGCCGACGTTGCCGTCCTTGATGACCAAACCGGAGACCATCTGCAGGCTCACGATGTCTTGGCCCGCCTCCGGATCCTGGACGCTGCCCAGCGCCTGCCAGACGCTCTCCTCGGTGACGCCGCTCATGCTTGAATTCTCCCTTTCGCGCCCGATATCCCGAAGACCTATTTTGCGAGGTCGGACCGACGCGTTACGTGTATAGTCCGATATGGTCAGTCGCGGAGTCCTGTGAAGCCCGCAAGGGTCACAACTTCTGCTGCCCAGACCTCACGCCCGCAATTCGACATCACGGAGTACAGCAGAACATGCCTTGGCAAAATCAAGGTGGCGGCCCCTGGGGCGGCGGCTCCGGCGGCGGCGGTGGCAACGGCGGCCCTTGGGGCGGCCGTGGTTCCGGCGGCGGCGGAGGCGGCCGCAACAACGGTGGTGGCGGCGGCCCCTTCGGCGGCGGCGGTCAGCGCCCGCCGGACTTCGACGACCTCGTCCGCAAAGGCCAGGAGCGCCTGAAGAAAATCCTCCCCGGCGGCTCCGGCACCGGAGGCGGATTGGGCGGCCGCGGCATCGCCCTGATCGCGGCGGTCCTGATCGGCATCTGGTTCTTGAGCGGCTTCTACCGCGTGCAAACCGACCAGCAGGGTGTGGTTCTCCGGTTCGGCGAATGGGTGAACACCACCTCGCCGGGTCTGAACTGGCACCTGCCGTATCCGATCGAGACGGTGATGACCCCGTCGGTCGAGCGGATTAACCAGATCAACATCGGCTTCCGCCAGATCGGCGGCGGGCAGTCGTCCAGCGAGCGCGACGTCGAGGGCGAAAGCCTGATGCTGACCGGCGACCAGAACATCATCGACATCGACTTCTCGGTGCAGTGGAAGATCTCGGACGCCGGCCGGTACCTGTTCAACATCCGCGACCCCGAGGGCACGGTGAAGATCGCCGCCGAGTCCGCGATGCGCGAGATCATCGGCCGGACCGACATCCAGCCGGCCCTGACCGAAGCGCGTGCGGAGATCGAGAACAAGACCAAGGACCTGCTGCAGGAAATCCTGGCTAGCTACGAGTCGGGCATCCTGGTCACCGGGCTGAAACTGCAGAACGTGCAGCCGCCGGACCAGGTGGTCGACGCCTTCAACGACGTGCAGCGTGCCCTGCAGGACCGCGACCGGCTGCGCAACGAGGCGCAGGCCTACCGCAACGACCTGATCCCACAGGCGCGCGGTGAGGCGCAGAAGATGGTCCAGGAGGCCGAGGCCTACCGCGAGCGGATCAGCAACGAGGCCGAGGGTGAGGCCGAGCGCTTCAACCAGGTGCTGAGCGCCTACCAGGTGAACCCGGCCGTGACCAAGCGCCGGATGTACCTGGAGACGATGCAGAACGTCTTCGCACGCACCGACAAGGTGCTGATGGACGCGAATTCCACCGGCGGCACCGTGCCGTACCTACCGCTCGACCAGCTGCGCAACCGGATGACCGGCGACAATCCGTCGGATCAAACCGGCACGTCGCGTAGCCGGTCGGCGACGGGCGGCGGCGGCTCGTCCAACGCCACAACGAACTAGGCCAGGAGGGCATCGATCATGAACCGCGTCTTTATGATTGCGGGCGGCGTAGTCGCGATCCTTCTGGCGATCGTGGCGTACAGCGCGCTGTTCACCGTTCACCAGACACAGCAGGCGATCGTCCTGCAGTTCGGCGATCCCAAACAGGTGATCTCGGAACCGGGCCTGAAGGCGAAAGTGCCGTTCATCCAGGACGTGCGGTTCTACGAGCGCCGCATCCTGGACCTGGATCCACCGGTAGAACGCGTGCTGCTGGCCGACCAGAAGCCGCTCGACGTGGACTCCTTCGCCCGGTACGAGATCGTCGATCCGCTGCGTTTCTACCAGACAGTGACGTTCGAGCAGGGGCTTCGTGACCGCCTGGGCTCGATCATCAACTCCGCCCTGCGCAGCGAGCTGGGTACGGTAAACCTTGCCAGCATCCTGTCGGATCAGCGTGCCGATATCATGCAGCAGATCCAGCAGCAGGTGAACAATGAGGCCGAACGTTTCGGCATCAATGTCGTGGACCTGAGAATCGGGCGGACCGACCTGCCGGAGCAGGTGTCCGAGGCGGTCTACGCGCGGATGCGTTCAGAGCGTGAACGCGAGGCGGCAGAGTTCCGCGCCCAGGGCCGTGAGGAGGCGCAGCGCATCCGTGCCTCCGCCGACCGCGAGGCGACGGTGATCCGGGCCGAGGCCAAGCGCGAATCCGACATCATTCGTGGTGCCGGTGAGGGCAAGCGGACCCGCGTGCTGTCCGAGGCCTACGGGCAGGATGAGAACTTCTTCTCGTTCTACCGCTCGATGCAGGCCTACGAGGGTTCGATCAACCAGGGCAACGCGCAGAACTCCTACCTGGTGCTGTCGACCCAGGATAGCGCCTTCTTCCGCATGTTCAGCGAGGGCGCGATCGATAACGAACTGCGCGAGGCCGGCCGGCAGTCGACCGACGGCCCGGCGCTGGGGCCGCGGGCCGAGCGCCTGCCGGACAATTCCAGCAGCGCCAACTGATCGCGACGGCGGCAGCCGCTGCCGACGCACGTTAGAGACGGGCCGGGGTCTTGCATGATCCCGGCCCGTTCTTTTTGGTAACCGCGAACCCGGCGGGCGGACGTCACCGCCTGCCGGCCTGGACCGTTTCCAAGCCCGGCCCTGTGAGGCCCCTTATAGAAGGCCATGCCCGAAATCGCCTGGTTGGATCTCTGGACCGCGCTTGCCCTCGTCCTCGTGATCGAGGGGGTGTCGATGTCGCTTTTTCCAGGCGTGGTGCGCCGCGCGCTGGAGCAACTGGAGCAGATGCCGGCGGAGGCGCTGCGCTGGGGCGGCTTGCTGACCGCTCTCGTCGGCGTATTTTTCCTTTACATGCTGCGCTAGAACACGCCCTAAAATGGCCAAACTCGCGGCCGATCAAGAGCACTGGCAGCTTGACCCGGGGCCGGCGCGGCCCACCCTTGGGCGAACCAAGTCGGGCGCGCGCTTGCGGCAAGCCAGCTGGCCGAGTTCGCCAGCACAAGCGCAAGGCGCCGCAGCCAGCCCGGCGCCGCGACAATCACGCCGCCGCGACAGGGCGGCACGCACATCGCGCTGCGGCCATTTCGCCCGCGGTCGACAGCTCACATGCAATGGAGACATGACCTTGCAGACATCCGCCATCGCCACCGCGCCGACCGGCCCGACGCGCCTGGCGCGTTTGGCCGCCTTGGCGCTGGGCGCGTTCCTGGCCGTCGCGCTGACCCTGCCGGCCAGCGCCGACGCCCAGAACCGCCCGGATACCTTCGCCAACCTAGCGGAGGACCTTCTGCCCACGGTGGTCAACATCTCCACCACCCAGAAGGTTGACGAGAGCCAGCAGCGCCGCCAGTTCGAGGAGTTCTTTGAGGACTTCTTCAACCGCCGGCGCCCCGACCAGGGCCAGCCCAACCAGCCGCCCGGACGCGAAGGCCCGCAGGGTCCGCGCCGTGCGCCGTCGTCGCTCGGCTCTGGCTTCGTGATCGACGAGTCGGGCTACATCGTCACCAACAACCACGTCATCGAGGGCGCCGACGAAATCACCGTCCGCTTCCACGATGACACCACCATGTCGGCGGAGATCGTCGGCCGGGACGACAAGACCGACCTCGCGCTGCTCAAGGTCGACACTGATCGCGACCTGAAAGCCGCCAGTTGGGGCGACAGCACCGAGACGCGGATCGGCGACTGGGTGCTGGCGATCGGCAACCCGTTCGGCCTGGGCGGCACGGTCACCGCCGGGATCGTCTCGGCGCGCTCGCGCGACATCAACGCCGGGCCGTACGACGACTTCATCCAGACCGACGCCTCGATCAACCGCGGCAACTCCGGCGGTCCGATGTTCAACACCGACGGCCAGGTGATCGGCGTCAACACGGCGATCTTCTCGCCCTCCGGCGGCTCGATCGGCATCGGCTTCGCGATCCCGAGCGAGATCGCCGAGAACGTGATCCAGCAGCTGCGCGAATTCGGCGACGTCCGGCGCGCGTGGCTGGGCGTGCGCATCCAGTCCGTGACCGAGGAGCTGGCCGAGGGCCTGCGCCTGGAAGAGCCGCGCGGCGCGCTGGTCGCCTCCGTCTCCGAGGGCGGTCCGGCGGACAGCGCCGGCATCCGCCAGGGCGACGTGATCCTGCGTTTCGACGGCCGTGAGGTCGGCGAGATGCGCGAGCTGCCGCGGATGGTGGCGGATACGCGCATCGGCAAGACGGTCGACGTGGTCGTCTGGCGCAAGGGCGAGCGCAAGACCGTCAAAGTCGACCTCGGCAAGCTCGACGAGGCCGCGATGGCCAGCTTCCGGGACCAGGAGAGCCAGCCCGACGGCAGCACCAACGGTCCGCAGACCGGCAGCGTGCTGGGCATGGGTCTGGCCGAACTCGACGACGAGGCCCGTCAACAGTTCGGCCTGGACAAGAACGCCAAGGGCGTGGTCGTGACCGAGGTCGATCCCGGCAGTTCCGCGGCCGAGAAGGGCCTGTCCGCCGGCGACGTGATCGTCGAGGTCGACCAGGAGGAAGTGACCTCGCCGAGCGAGATCGCCCGGAAGATCGAGCAGGCCCGCAAGGGCGGCTACCGGGTGGTCACCCTGCTGGTCTACAACCAGGGCGACTTCCGCTGGGTGGCGGTCCGTCTCGGCTAATCGCCGACCGGCTCTCGCGCCGCCCCACGGCGTGCTGACGCGGCGGTCCCGGATCCCCGGGGCCGCCGCGTTGCATGTCGGGCCCGGCCGCGCGACCATGCCCGCCACCCGTCGATATCCGCCCGTCCGAGTCCGCTTCACACACGCCGACCTGTGAGCCCGTCACCGTGACCCGCCTGTCCAATCTGCTGATTGCCGTCGTTGCCGTCGTCGCCGTCGGCCTGGCGCTCTGGCGCCTGCTGGCTCCGTTCGACGGGATCACGGTGAGCGAGGCCACGGTGGGCGCGCGCACGCCGGCGACGGTTTATCGCCCGGCTGGGGAGGGGGCGGCGCCGACGGTGCTGATCGCCCACGGCTTCGCCGGGTCGCAGCAGCTGATGCAGCCGTTCGCGCTGACCCTGGCGCGCAACGGCTATCTCGCCGTCACCTTCGACTTCCTGGGCCACGGACGGAACCCACTGCCGCTGACCGGCGACATCACCCAGGTCGAAGGGGCGACGCAGAACCTGCTCGATCAGATGGCTGACGTGGCGGCGTTCGCCCGTAGCCTCCCGCGCAGCGACGGACAGCTCGCCCTGCTCGGCCACTCGATGGCGTCCGACATTATCGTTCGCTTTGCTCAGCGGACCCAGGAGCCGATCGTGGGCACGGTCGCGGTGTCGATGTTCGCGCCCACGATCACCGCGGAAACGCCGGAGAACATGCTGGTGATCGTGGGCGGTCTGGAGCCGCAGCCGCTGCTCGACGAGGCGAAGCGCGCGGTCGCCCTCAAGCAAGGCGTCGACAGCCCGTCCCCGGGGACGGTCTACGGCAGCTTCGATGACGGCAGCGCACGCGGCTGGCGGATCTCGCCCCGGGTCGAGCACATCGGCGTGCTGTACAGCCCGGAGAGCCTGCGCGCCGCGCGCGACTGGCTGAACCGCTGCTTCGGGCGGGAGCGCGCGGCCGGGGTTGTCGCCTGGGGGCCGTGGATCCTGCTGCTGGTGCTGGCGGCCGCGGCGCTCGCCCGGCCGGTGTTCAGCCTGCTGCCGACGGTGCGCGCGCAGCCCGTCGGCGCCGGCCTGGGCTGGCGCCGGGTCTGGCCGGTGATGGCGATCCCGGCCGTGGTCACGCCGCTCGTGCTCTGGGCACTGCCGACCGATTTCCTGCCGCTCTTGGTCGGCGACTATCTGGCGGCGCACTTCGGGCTCTACGGCCTGCTCACCGCGCTCGCGCTCTGGTACGTCGGGCGCGGGCAAGACATCGCGGCCAGCAAGCCCGCCTTGCCGTGGGCGCGGCTGGCGCTCGCGGCCGTCGCCGTGGCGGCCTACGCCATCCTGGCGGTCGGCCTGCCGATCGACCGCTTCTTCATCAGCTTCTGGCCGATCCCCGAACGCCTGCCGCTGATCGCCGCGTTGTTCGCGGGCACGCTGCCGTTCTTCCTGGCCGACGAGTGGCTGACCCGCGGACCGGACCACGCGCGCGGCGCCTATCCGGCGACCAAGGCGCTGTTCCTGGTATCCCTGATGGCGGCTGCCGGGCTCGACATCGAACAGCTGTTCTTCCTGTTCATCATCGTGCCGGTAATGGTGCTGTTCTTCGTGGTGTTCGGCCTGTTCAGCCGCTGGTCGTACAAGGCCACCGGCCACCCTGCCGTGGCCGGCGTGGCGAACGCCCTGATCTTCGCCTGGGCGATCGCCGTTACCTTCCCGATGGTGCAGCAGTAAGGCGGGCCCGGCCGCGCCTACTTCTGGCTGGCCTGCCGGCGTTCCATCGCGTTCACCCGGGTTTGCAGCGCGTCCAGGTTGGTGGAGAGCTGGTTAACCAGTTCCCGCGCATGGGCAAGCTGCGCGCGCAGGGCGGCCATCTCGCTGTCGGCGTCGGTCTGCGGCGCGCAGTGGCCGTGACCCTCAAGCAGCCAGCCGATGTTGGTTTCCAGCACGCCGGCCAGGGTCAGCAGGCGGTTCGACCGCGGCGCGGTGGCATCGCGCTCCCACTCCGAGAGCGTATCGCGGGTGACGCCCGCGCGGCGGGCCAGCTCGGCGGCGGTGAGGCCGAGGCGCTTGCGCTGGGTGCGGATTCGCTGGCCCAGGGTCTGCGGCTGGGCTTCCTGAAGCAGGGTCGTCATGATGGTGCGTGCCTTCGAACGTGCGACGGGTTGAACGGTTTCCAAGTATCACCCGCATGCGGCTCGCCGACCAACAGATTGCGCCGCATTTCGCTCGCTCTGCGAACTGTCTCTGCGATCACGACACGTCGGCGAACTCCGTCTCGCTGTAGCCCTGCAGGTAGAGCAGGCCGGTCAGGTCGCCGTGCTCCAGGGCGAAACGTGCCTCCGCCTTGACGCTGGGCTTGGCGCGGTAGGCCACGCCCAGGCCGGCTGCGAGCAGCATCGGCAGGTCGTTGGCGCCGTCGCCGATGCTGGCGACCGCGCTTTCGTGCACGCCGCGCTGCTGCGCCAGTTCGCGCAGGGTGGCGAGCTTGGCCTCCTTGCCCACGATCGGCTCGGCGACCTCGCCGGTGAGCGCGCCGTTCTCTAGGATCAGCCGGTTCGCCACCACGCGGTCGAAGCCGCACCACTGCGCGACCGGCTCGGCGATCGCGGTGAAGCCGCCGGAGACGAGCGCGCACGTGACGCCGTGGCGCTTCAGGGTGGCGATCGCGGTTTTCGCCCCTTGGGACAGTTCCACCCGGTCGAGGGTCGCCTTGACGTCGGCTTCCTTGAGGCCTTGCAGCATGCCCACGCGTTCGCGCAAGGCCTCCTCGAAGTTCAGCTCGCCGTTCATCGCCCGGCGGGTGATCTCGGCGATCTTGTCCTTCAGCCCGACCGCCTCCGACATCTCGTCCAGTGTCTCGCCGGTGACGATGGTGCTGTCCATGTCGGCGACCAGCACCGCTTTGCGCCGGCCGGTCTCCGGCTGCGCGGCGACATCCAGCGGTCGTTCGCGCAGCGCCAGGCGGGCCGCTTCGCCCGCGCTCGCGGGCGTGATCCCGCGGTAGGGCAGGTCGGCCGCGGCGTGTTCGGCCAGCCAGCGGTGGCCGTCCACCTCCGCCCCGGCGGCGCGCAAGGCCTCCCGCACCGCCTGAATGTCCGCGAGGTCGAGGTCCCTGGACGCCGGATCGGCGATCAGGGTACAGACTTGCCGCTCTTGGGCGCGCTCGGATGTCTCGGTCATGATCCCGGTGATAAGCGGGCAGGGGCTGGCGGGGCAAGCGCCGCTGCCTCAAGGCACGACGATCATCCGCTCTCCCTTGAGCGGGAAAGGGAGGGGCCCGCGACCCGCAGGGTCGTAGGAGGGTGAGGGTGGAACTGCGCGCTGCACACCCGGAAGCCCCCCGCCTGTCGTCCCCCGCGATGGGGAGAGCGACCCGCCGCAGCGGCGTGCCAACCCACGGCGCCTCGGCCGAGCCGGAAGGGATGGAGAGCCACCCGTGACTGCCGACCGCTTCGCCGATCGACCCCGACCGCCGGTGCTGGTGATCACCGGGCCGACGGCGAGCGGCAAGTCCGGCTTCGCGCTGGCGGTCGCGCTGGCCTACGACGGCACGGTGATCAACGCGGACTCGATGCAGGTCTACCGCGAGCTGCGCGTGCTCTCCGACCGGCCGACGGCGGAGACGGAGGCGATCGTGCCGCACCGCCTGTACGGGGTGCTTCCGGCCAGCGACCCCTGCACCGCGCAGCGCTGGCGCGCGTGGGCGATCGAGGCGGTGGACGCGGCGCACGCCGAAGGCCGGCTGCCGATCCTGGTCGGCGGCACCGGGCTCTACCTGCGCGCCTTCCTGCAGGGCCTGGCCCCGGTCCCGGACGTGCCGGAGGCGATCCGCCGCGGCGTGCGCCGGTTGCAGCAGGAGTCCGGGCGCGAGGGCCTGAACCGCGCGCTGAGCCGGGAGGATCCCGCGATGGCCGCGCGCCTGAACCCGGACGATAGCCAGCGTCAGGCGCGCGCGCTCGAGGTGATCCGCGCGACCGGGCGCTCGCTCGCCGACTGGCAAGCCGAGGTGCATCCCGCCAGCACCGCCTACGACGTGCTGACACTGGCGGCCCTGCCGCCGCGCGCGCCGCTCTACGATCAGATCGACGCGCGGCTCACCTGGATGGCGGAGCACGGCGGCCTTGAGGAGGTGCAGGGGCTGTTGGACCAGGATCTGCCGGCCGACCTGCCGGCGATGAAGGCGGTTGGCGTGCCGCAACTGGCGCGCTACCTGCGCGGCGAGGCGTGTTACGCGCACGCGCTTGCCAAGGCGCAGCAGGCGACCCGGCAGTTCGCCAAGCGTCAGCTGACCTGGCTCAGGACCCAAACGCCCAAGGACGCGGACAAGGCTGCGATCATCCATGCGCAATTTTCGAAAAGCGCACAGGCCTTATTGTTTAATGAAATTCGCGAATTCATCTTGACCGCGCAACCTTGAGGCCCTAGCTTCCGGCTCGCGCCGCGCCCGGAAGGGACGGAGACCGGCCGGTTGTGCCCGCATGGATGTGGGGGACACGGGTCAGCGGCCGGCAGGGCGCGCGGACGACGATCGCAACGCACGGGCGCATGACGGACCAAGAAGCAAGGAAGGACATCATGTCGACGCAGACCATGGCGCATGACGACACCACCACGGCGGCCGAGCAGCTGACCGGGTCGGAAATCGTCATCAAGGCGCTGATCGAGCAGGAGGTCGACACGATCTTCGGATACCCCGGCGGAGCCGTCCTTCCGCTCTACGACGCGATGTTCAAGCAGAACAGCCTGCGCCACTACCTGGTCCGGCACGAGCAGGCGGCCGTCCACGCGGCGGAAGGCTATGCCCGCTCGACCGGGCGGGTCGGCGTGGTGCTGGTGACCAGCGGCCCGGGCGCGACCAACGCCGTGACCGGCCTGACCGACGCGCTGATGGACAGCATCCCGCTGGTCTGCTTCACCGGGCAGGTGCCGACCCACCTGATCGGCAACGACGCCTTCCAGGAGGCGGACACCACCGGCATCACCCGCCCGTGCACCAAGCACAACTACCTTGTGAAGTCGGTCGCCGACCTGCCGCGGATCATCCACGAGGCGTTCCACGTCGCCCGCTCCGGCCGGCCCGGGCCGGTCGTGATCGACCTGCCGAAGGACGTGCAGCAGGCGCTCGGCAGCTACCTGCCGAAGGACGAGGTCAAGCACCGCTCCTACAACCCGCAGGTCAAGGGCGAGAAGAGCGCGATCGAACAGGCGGTGGAGACGTTCGCCCATGCCAAGCGGCCGATCATCTATTCCGGCGGCGGCGTGATCAACTCCGGCGACCGGGCGAGCGAGCTCCTGACCGAGTTCGCCCGCCTGACCGGCGCGCCGATCACCAACACCCTGATGGGCCTGGGCGCCTATCCGGCGAGCGACCCGCAGTTCCTGGGCATGCTCGGCATGCACGGGACCTACGAGGCGAACCTCGCCATGCACGGCTGCGACGTCATGCTCGCGGTGGGCGCGCGCTTCGACGACCGCGTGACCGGCAAGCTTTCGGAGTTCTCGCCCCACTCCAAGAAGATCCAGATCGACATCGATCCCTCGTCGATCAACAAGAACGTGGTGGTCGACGTGCCGGTGGTGGGCGATGTCGCCCACGTGCTGGAGGAGATGGTCCGGCTGTGGAAGCAGCGCCAGCACAAGCTGGACGGTCAGGCGCTCAAGACCTGGTGGTCGCAGATCGACAGCTGGCGGGCGCGCAAGTGCCTGCACTTCGAGCAGACCGGCGACGTGATGAAGCCGCAGTACGCGATCAACCGCCTGTACGAAATGACGGCGGACCGCGACGCCTTCATCACAACCGAGGTCGGCCAGCACCAGATGTGGGCGGCGCAGTACTACCAGTTCCAGAAGCCCAACCGCTGGATGACCTCCGGCGGGCTCGGCACCATGGGCTACGGCCTGCCGGCGGCGATGGGCGTGCAGGTCGCCCACCCGGACTCGCTGGTGATCGACATCGCGGGCGAGGCGTCGATCCTGATGAACATGCAGGAGATGTCGACGCTGATTCAGTACCGCCTGCCGGTGAAGATCTTCATCGTCAACAACCAGTGGATGGGCATGGTCCGGCAGTGGCAGCAGCTGCTGCACGGCGAGCGCTATGCGGAGAGCTACACCGACAGCCTGCCCGACTTCGTCAAGCTGGCGGAGGCGTACGGCGCGGTCGGCATCCGCGCCACCAAGGCCGGCGAACTGGACGACAAGATCCAGGAGATGCTGGAGACGCCCAAGCCGGTGATCTTCGACTGCTGCGTGGACGAGGTGGAGAACTGCTTCCCGATGATCCCCTCGGGCTCCGCGCACAACCAGATGCTGCTGGGCCCCGACGACCACGCCAGCCACGAAACCAGCGAAGACGGCATGGTGCTGGTCTAAAACGGCCAGGCGGAGCCCCGCGGGCGGTCCCCGCGGGGCTTTTTCCGTGCCGCGCGGTGGTGTAGACCTCGCCCGCGCGAAAACCGGCGCCCGACCGCCCCGGTCGTAGGCCCACGCGCCGCGGCCCACCAAGACGCCCCAAGATTATGGCCCAAAACACGATGGCCCAAAAGCCGACCGCCCAAAGCCCAACGGCCCAGAACCCGGAAGAACTCCGGGCCTCCACCCACACCGAAAAGCGCACGATCGCCGTGCTGGTCGACAACGAGCCGGGCGTGCTGGCGCGCGTGATCGGCCTGTTCTCCGGGCGCGGCTATAACATCGAAAGCCTGACGGTGACCGAGGTCGATCCGGAAAACGCGCTTTCCCGGATCACCGTCGTCACCTCCGGCACGCCGATGATCCTGGAGCAGATCAAGGCCCAGCTGGGCCGGCTGGTGCCGGTGCACAAGGTCTCCGACCTGACCCTGTCGGGCCCCTACGTCGAACGCGAGCTGGCGCTCGTGAAGGTCAACGGCGCCGGCGAGAAGCGGGTCGAGGCGCTGCGCATCGCCGACATCTTCAAGGCCCGCGTGGTCGACGCCAGCCACGAGCACTTCGTCTTCGAGATGACGGGGAAGACCGACAAGCTCGACGCCTTCGTCGAGCTGATGAGCCCGCTCGGCCTGATCGACGTCTCCCGCACCGGCGTGGTCGCGATCCAGCGCGGGCCGGAAGGGCTGTAGCGCGTCTGCAAGGCTGGACGCGGTCCGCCGCGCGGCTTAAGCACGGGCCAGCGTGAGGCCGCTCACGGGCACACCAATAGACAGATCAACAAGCGAGTAGGGGAAACACCGCGCCATGCGTGTCTATTACGATCGCGACGCCGACGTGAACCTGATCAAGGGCAAGAAGATCCTGATCGTCGGCTACGGCAGCCAGGGCCACGCCCACGCCAACAACCTGCACGAAAGCGGCTGCAAGGAGGTCCGGGTCGCCCTGCGCCCGGGCTCCAAGACGGCGGAGAAGGTCAAGAACGCCGGCCTGGAGGTCACCACCCCGGTCGAGGGGGCGCAGTGGGCCGACGTCATCATGGTGCTGACCCCGGACGAACTGCAGGCCGACCTCTATACCGAGCAGTTGGCCCCCAACATGAAGCCGAACGCAGCACTCGCGTTCGCGCACGGCTTCAATGTCCACTTCAAGCTGATCGAGCCGCGCGACGACATCGACGTCTTCATGGTCGCGCCCAAGGGCCCCGGCCACCTGGTGCGCAGCGAGTACACCCGCGGCGGCGGCGTGCCCTGCCTGCTCGCGGTGGAGCAGAACGCGTCCGGCAATGCGCACGAGGTCGGCCTGTCCTACGGCTGCGCCATCGGCGGCGGGCGCGCCGGCATTCTGGAGACGAGCTTCCAGGAGGAG
>CAYRCO010000064.1:0-13328 GCA_964422775.1 uncultured Rhodovibrio sp. | reverse complement strand
GGACTTTGCACGTCGAGCGCCCTGCGGGACGCGCAGCGTGTGCGGAAGTGAGCCAGCGCCAAAGATACTGGAGGCGCGCGGATGAAGAATCCGAAAGCGATCGCCGAATCGCTGCGGACAGGCGCGTCAAGCGCGCTTGCCAACGGCGAGGGATCGAAAACCCTCGGACTGCTGCGGGCCTGCGAACGGGTGCTGCTGGTGGTGGTCGCCGGCCTGACGGTGGTGGCGGCGGCGTCGGAACTGATCGAGATCGTCCGCAACGGCACGGTCTCGCTGGCCGACCTGTTGCTGATGTTCCTCTATACCGAGGTCGTCGGCATGGTCGCGGTCTATTACGCCAGCCGTCAGACGCCGGTGGTCTACCCGATCTTCATCGCCATGACGGCCGTGGCCCGCCTGCTGGTCTTACAGAGCAAGGACATGTCGCCGGAAAAGATCCTGTTCGAAGCGGGCGCCATCGTGCTGCTGGCGATCGCCGCAGCCGTCCTGCGCGCAACCGGCCTGGCGCCAAGCACGAAGCGCGACTGACGGGGCGCGCAAGACCGTGGCTTCGGCCTCGCGGATCATCTGAAGCGATTGAAGCGAGAGCGCGCGCGGGTCGGATGGTGGGCGTGCCAGGGATTGAACCTGGGACCTCCTCGATGTCAACGAGGCGCTCTCCCGCTGAGCTACACGCCCATCCGTCGGCGTCGGGGCGGTGGTACAAGTCCACCCGCAGCCGTGCGGGCGTTCGCTTACCACCGTGCGCGGGGCTGTGCAAGGGGATGATGTCGGCGGGCTGACATCGACGGCGAGCCAGCCGGACGACGCTTGCCGCGGTGTGCCCGTACGCCAGCAGAAACGGCGCGAACGCTTCAGCCAGGCGGCGTCGGCTCGGCCGCCAGCACGTCTTCCACCTGGGCCGCCAGGTCGTTTAGGTGGAACGGCTTGGACATCACCCGCGCACCCGCCGGCGGCGCGTTGCGCGGGCTGAGCGCGACGGCGGCGAAGCCGGTGATGAACATCACCCGGATGCCCGGCCAGAATGCGCCGGCGCGCCGGGCGAGCTCGATACCGTCCATGCCGGGCATGACAACGTCCGCCAGCAGCAGGTCGTAGCGCATCACCTGCACGCGGGCATAGCCGCTGCGCCCGCATTCGACCGCGTCGACCTCGTGGCCCGCCTTGCGTAGGGCGGCCGCGAGCACGCTCCGCAGCCCCTCGTCGTCTTCCGCCAGGAGGATCCGCGCCACCCGCCCGTTCCCGTTGCTGCCTTACCGCGCCCGGCCGAAAGCCGGTGGCGCATGCTGCCCCAAGCGCCCCACCGGACGCCAGCCCGCCGCGTGGCGGTAAGCCCGTTTCGCCTGCGCTCGAGGACGGTGCGCACGGAACGAACCTGCCTTGGCAGACGTAAAACCAGCATTAACTCAAGGAACCGCGCCGCGCGGAAAGCGTCCGCCGCCCGGTTCGATGCGGCCCGGCCCCATACGGCGTCGCATCGGGGCTTGTGGATCGCACGCGGTTGCGCGCGGGGTGACAGGCGCCGCGCGTTTCCGTAACACTTTGGACCGGTCAAAAGCGCGCACCCATTCAAGCGCGCCCCACCCCTCGAAGGTCGAGACGCGAGCGTCGATGGAAGCCGAAATCCAGCCCTGCGAGATCGAGCGCCCCTGCGAGGTGCTGGCGCCGGACACGCAGACCCTGCCGCTGGTGCTGGCCTCCCCGCACAGCGGCCGGCACTACCCGCCGGCGTTCGTCGAGGCCTCGCGGCTCGACCGGCTCAGCCTGCGGCGCAGCGAGGACGGCTTCGTCGACGAGATTTTCGCCAGCGCCCCGGAGCTGGGCGCGCCGCTGTTGCGGGCGAACTTCCCGCGTGCCTACGTCGATGCCAACCGCGAGCCGTTCGAGCTGGACCCGCGGATGTTCGTCGATCCCCTGCCCGCCTACGCCAACACCCGCAGCCCGCGCGTCGCCGCGGGGCTGGGCACGATCGCCCGGGTGGTCGCCAACGGCGCGGACATCTACCAGGACAAGCTGTCGTTCGCCGAGGCGCTCCGGCGAATCCGGACCTACTACTGGCCCTATCACACCACGCTGCGCCAGCTGCTCGACGACACCAAGGCGCGCTTCGGCGGGGCGATCCTGATCGACTGCCACTCCATGCCCTCGATCGGCGGACCGATGGACCGCGACGCCGGGCACCGGCGCGTCGACTTCGTGCTGGGCGACTGCCACGGCCAGGCCTGCAACCCGGAAATTCCTCGGCTGGTGCACGAGGTGCTGGGCGATCAGGGCTACCACGTCACCCGCAACACGCCCTATTCCGGCGGCTTCGTCACCCGCCACTACGGCCGCCCCGAGACCGGCGTGCATGCCCTGCAGATCGAGGTGAACCGCGCGCTCTACATGGACGAGCGCCAGGTCCGCCGGGCGAGCGGCCTGGCCAGCCTGGCGCGCGACCTGCGCGCGGTAATCGAAGCGGTGGGCGCGCTCGATCCCGGTGAGCTCTAGCCCCCGGCGCTCATCTGTGCGCCGGGGGCCGAGGCGACCCGGGCGGTTGCGTGCCCGTGCGTGTGCTTGCATACTCCCGCCCGTTTGCTCGCGTACGTTGCTACCAGCGAAGGGCACAGCATGGGTCAGAAATGCGTTGTCGTCGTGGACGAGAGCCTGCCCATTGGGCTGCAAGCCAACATCGCCGCTGTTATGTGCCTTTCGGTGGGTCGCGATCAGCCTGATGTGGTCGGCGGGACCGCCGTCGACGCCAACGGGCAGAGCTACACCGGTATAACCCGGATCCCGATGCCTGTCCTGATGGCGTCGAGCGACCAGATCGGCCAGATCGCGGCGGCAGCGCGCGCAGAGTCGTTGTACCACGCCTGTTTTACCGACGCTGCGCTCGAAACCAAGAGCTACGACGCCTACACTCAGCGGCTCGCGGGGACGCCAACTGAGCGGGTCGTCCATCACGGTCTGGTACTCCTGGCTGGCGAGAAGGCGGTCAAACGGCTCACGAGCGGCCTGCCGCTGCTGAAATCGACGGATACCGCGCAATGAGCGAAATTGCCTGGTTGGCCCCGCTGCTTGTCCTGACCCCTTGGCTCGTTGCCGGCATGACCGGTTACGCGCTGGCGATGTCCGCGTCGCCCGGTCCGGTCAACATTGTCGCCGCCATGACGGGGGCGCAGTACGGGGTCGGCCGTAGTGTGCCCTACGTGTTTGGGGTTACGGTCGGCTTCGTGGCGCTGCTCGGAATCGTTGGGCTCGGCATTGGCCTCGTATTCCAGAACCAGCCCTGGCTGCGCACCGCGATGGCAGCAGTTGGCGGCACATATCTGATCTATTTGGCGATCACCCTGACACGGGCCCACCCCACCGGACTAACCCCGGAAACGGTCCGACCCCCCTCGGCGTGGAGCGGCCTGCTTGCCCAGTGGCTGAACCCAAAGGCGTGGATCGTTGCACTCTCCGCGGTCTCGCTGTACACGGCCGAGCAGAATTACCTGCTGTCGCTTGGCGTGTTCTGCCTTGTGTTCTTCATCGTTTGCTTCTGCTCGGTGCTCTCCTGGGTCGCCGCCGGCACGCTTGCCGGCCGGCTGCTGGGCGATCCAGGGCGCATACGGACGTTCAATTGGATAATGGCTCTGCTGCTGATCGCGACGGTCGTTGCGGTCCTTGGCCCCGAATTGACCCGCAGCCTCCCCTGACCGCACTGGCCACGCACGCGGCGGGGCTCGCCGTCCCAGCGCGTTCGCCCGCTCGACCCCGGACAGAAAAAAGGGCCGTGCGGAAAGCCCGCACGGCCCAAGTCTGGGGAGGTAAACGCTCATGAAGGGCGTTACGGCCCGACGGCCAACGAGCCATCGTGCCGCACTGCACAATTTGGGGCCGTGCATGCTGCGATGCAAACAAAAAATGCCGTCCTGCGGCAAAAGCGCCCAATTCTGGGGACCGTAGGTGTAAAAAGTCGGGTCGCTTAACCGTCCTTAAGGTGCCCCTGATGTGCGATGCAGCATTAACCTTATAAAGGTTATGTATACGGGCGTTTATGTGGCACGCGTCCTGCATGAGGGGATTCGGACCCGATTACGATCCCGGAGTGCCCGCATGCCCCGTCATCGCCTGCCCCTGACCCGCCTCGCCGCCGCCGGTGCGCTGGCGGCGGCCCTGCTCGCGCTTGCTCCCGGTGGCCCGGCCCGCGCGGAACCCGCGTCCGACATCGAACCCTGGGCGGTCTGCGCGGCCGCGACCGATGCCGCCGAGGCGATGCGCCCGGACTTGCCGGCCCACCTCCTGGGAGCGCTGGCGAAGGTCGAGTCGGGGCGCTGGCACGCCGCCAGCAAGGCAAGACTTGCCTGGCCCTGGACGGTGATGGCCGAGGGCCGGGGGCGATATCTGCCGAGCAAGGCCGCCGCGATCGCCGAGGTGCGCGACCTCCAGGCGCGCGGCGTCAGCAACATCGACGTGGGCTGCATGCAGGTGAACCTGCACTGGCACGGGAAGGCGTTCGAGAGCCTGGAGCAGGCCTTCGACCCGGCGTACAACGTCGCCTACGCCGCCGCCTTCCTGCTCGACCTGCGCGCCAGCGAGAATTCCTGGACCAAGGCGATCGGCGTCTACCACTCGCGCACGCCGAAGTTCTCCGGCCCTTACCGCAGCAAGGTGTTCCGCCACTGGCGGGCGGAGAAGAAGGCCGCCGTCGCCGCCCGAATCGCCGAGCGGCGCGACGGCGAGCCGGGTGCGCCTACGGACGGCTAGGGCAAGATGCTGAAACGTGGAATCACGTTTCAACTGAATCTTGCCCGCTCTTCAAGAAGCTAGAACGACATGCTGTAAGGTGGACTCACCTTCCAGCTGAATCTTGCTCTATCCTCAGGAAGTTAGATCAAAATTCACGATGCGAGCCGGTTCGGCTTTCATCGATTCTGATCTTACCGGACCGCCGCGCACTCAGCGCCCGCGCGCTTGGTCCAGCATCGCTTGCACGTCCGCCGACTCGGCCGGCCAGTTGGCCCAGTCGCGGGCGGTATAATGCCACTTGTTGCGGTGCGCGGGGTCTGCCCCGGCCTGGAGCAGGCGGGCGACCATCTCCCGGTGGCCGCGCGCGGATGCGAGCATCAGCGGCGTATTGTCCTGCGCCGTGCTCTTGTCGACCTTGGCGCCGCGCGCCAGCAATAAGTCGACCATCGCCTGGTCGTCCCGCCCGGCCGCGCGCACCAGCGCGGTCACGCCGTAGCGGTCGGCCGCGTCCGGGCTCGCCCCGGCGTCTAGGGCCGCCGCCGCGGCGTCGGTGTCGCCGCGCGCCACTGCGTCCAAAAGATCGTCCTTCGCCGCCACCGCTACCCTCCTGGTCCGTGAGAAAACCGGTTTGCCCGCCCGCGCCCTAGCTTGGCCGCACGACCGGCGTCCCGGTCAAGCGTGTTGGCGCGCTTGAGCGCCCGCGACCGGACCGCTTACGATACCGGGCGGGCGCGCGCGATCATTTGACGACGACCGACGGGCAGCCGGACGCCGGCACAGAACAAGGACCCGCGGCCGGGGAGGACACGCACCATGCAGATCGACGTACCGCGCGCCCGCGCCGAAACCGAGGGCGTCGGCCACGGCATTCACCTGAATGCGGCAGGGTCGGCCCTGATGCCGCGCTCCGTGGTCGACGCGCAGGTCCGCCACATCCAGGACGAGGCTGCCCACGGCGGCTACGAGGCCTGCCAGCACGCCGAGACGCAGATCGCGCGCACCTACGCCGCGCTGGGCGAGCTTTTGAACTGTGCGCCCGAGGCGATCGCGCTCACCGACAGCGCGACCACCAGCTGGCAGCGGATCGTCCGCGCCCTGCCCTGGCGTTCGGGCGACCGGGTGCTGACCGGGGAGGCGGAGTACGCCTCGAACTACATCACCTTCCTGCAGCTGGCCCGCCATCTGGGCGTCGAGATCGCGGTGGTGCCAAGCGACTCCGACGGGCAGATCGACGTCGACCGCTTGGCAGCGATGATCGACGCGCGCACGCGGCTAGTGGCCCTAACGCACGTTCCGACCAACGGCGGGCTGGTCAACCCGGCAGAAGCCGTAGGCGCGGTCGCCCGGGCGAAGGGGGTCGCCTTCCTGCTGGACGCCTGCCAGTCGGTCGGGCAGATCGACATCGACGTTGCGCGGATCGGCTGCGACTTCCTGTCGGCGACCGGCCGGAAGTACCTGCGCGGGCCGCGCGGCACCGGGTTTCTGTACGTCAATCCCGACTGGATCGACCGGCTGGAGCCGGCCTCGCTCGACATGCGCTCGGCCACCTGGAGTGCCGCCGACGCCTATACCCCGAAGGCGGGCGCGCGGAAGTTCGAGACGTTCGAGTTCAACTACGCCGGCGTGATCGGCCTTGGCACGGCCGTCGACTACGCGCTGTCCTGGGGCATGCCGGCGATCGAGGCGCGCGTGGGCTGGCTGGCGAGCACGCTGCGCCGGCGGCTGGACCGGATCCCTGGCGTCACCGTCCGCGACCTGGGCCGGGAGACCTGCGGCATCTGCACCTTCACGGTCGACGGTCGGTCGGCAGACACGGTGAAGACGGCGCTGGCGGACCGGCATATCCGCGTGACGGTGAGCGAGCGCGCCTCGACGCGGCTGGATATGGACCGGCGCGATCTGGACGCGGTCGTCCGCGCCAGCGTGCATTACTACAACACGGAGGATGAACTGGACCGCCTGTGCACGACCGTGGCGGACCTCGTCACTGCGTCGGCGGCGTGAGGACAGCGGGCGTGTCCGGTTAGGGCAAGATGCTGAAACGTGGAATCACGCTGCAGCTGAATCTTGCCCTCTCTTCAAGAAGTTAGAGCGACATTCAGCCCGAAGGCCGGTTCGGCCTTCGAGCATGTCGCTCTAGCCGTTCTTGCGGATGCGCAGGGTGTAGACGCCGTCTGCCTGTTCCGAGGCCTCCAGCGTATGTCCGGTGGTTTCGCAGAACGCCTCGAAGTCCGCGGGCGCGCCGGGATCGGTCGCCTGCACCTCCAAGAGGCCGCCCGCCGGCACGTCCTTAATCGCCTTGCGGGCGCGCAGCACCGGCAGGGGGCACTTCAGATCGCGCGCGTCCAACTGGTGGGCTTCGCTCATTTCCCCTCCCACTCGCGGTGTCCCTCGCCGCCCGACGATCCGAGCGGCAGCGCGGGGCAGCCTAAAGCCGTCGCGCGGCCGGCGGAAATAGCGTATCGCGGCCACTTGACCATATTATCATAACCTAAAAAACTGGAGCCATGCGCTACGAGGGAATGGAGCAGGCTGCCCGCGAAGCCAGCGCCTTGTTGAAGGCGATGAGCAACGAACGTCGCCTGCTGATCCTGTGTCACCTGTCGCGGAGCGAACGATCGGTCGGCGAGCTGTGCCAGCTGGTCGACGTCAGCCAATCCGCCCTGTCGCAGCATCTGGCCAAGCTGCGCGCCGACGGCCTCGTGAACACCCGGCGCGAAGCGCAGACGATCTACTACTCGCTGCGCGGGGAGGCGGTGCAGAGCATCCTGGACTCGCTCTACGGCCTATACTGCGAAGGTCTGCCGGACACCGACGGCGAGCGCACGCCCGAACCGGTGGAGTAAGACGCCAGCCGCACGCCGAGCACGCCCTTGCCGCTGGCGTCATCGGCCTTCAAGCGATCGTGATGCCGCGGGAGCGCCGCGACGGCTAGGCCGGGCGGCGGTAGTACCGCAGGCTGCAGAACGTCAGTTCACACCGATTCTTGGAGGACCGCGATGCGCCGCTTCGCGCTGATCGCCGCCGTCGTAACCGCCGTCAGCCTTGCCGCCGCGCCGCACGCATCGGCCGCGCCCGAAGGGATGATCGTCAAGTCGTCCGCCCACAGCGTTTCGGCGACGCTGGACAAGCTGGAAGCGGTGTTGAAGAAGAACGGCATCCGCGTGTTCGCCCGAATCGACCATGCCGCGGGTGCGGAGAGCGTCGGTCTCGACCTGCCGGCGACGCAGCTGTTGATCTTCGGCAACCCCAAGCTCGGCACGCCGCTGATGCAGGCGCGGCGCAGTGTGGCGATCGACCTGCCGATGAAGGCCCTCGCCTATGCCGACGCGGACGGCGGGGTCCACCTCGCCTACAACGATCCGGCGTATCTCGCCGAACGCCACGGGATTTCGGGCCAGGATGCCGTGATCGACAAGATGACGGGCGCGCTCGATAAGCTGACCGACGCGGCGACGCAGTAGTCGGCGCCTGTCGGGGCGGACAAGGGGTAAGCGCGTGGCCTGCGTCGGCGCGCACCCGGTCCGAGTTATCGGGCGAGCGCCGCCCAGATCAGGGCCAGCCAGCCGACCAGGAAGGCCCCGCCGCCCACCGGCACGACCGGGATCAGGAAGGTCCAGCCGAAGATCGCGGCAAGGTAAAGCCCGCCCGGAAACAAGACGCCGCCGATCGTGAAGCCCGCGCCCGCGACCGCCACCGGTCGGTTCACGCGCGCCCCGGCCCGTGCCTGCAGCAGAGCGGTCCCGATCAGGGCCAGCGCGTGCAGCGCCTGGTAGCGCGCGCCGGTTTCAATCCAGCCGAGTCGAGTCGCATCGAGGGTCGATTCGAGGCCGTGGGCCGCGAACGCACCCAACGCGACCGAAAAAAATCCGAGCACACCGGCGCATAGCAGCCATGCGCGTGCAGTCCGGTTAACCGTTTCCCACATGCGGTGATCTATACCTAATCGTAGTGAGCAAGCCAACTCGGATGTTCACGACGACGTCTTACGAAGCACCCGATAGGCGAGTTTGTCACACCAATCACACTGTCCGAGATGCCCCCTCAGCTATACATTCGAGAGTTGATGTACACCATTTTACCAAGAATACTTGTTGATCAAACACGCGAAAGGCAGGTAAACCGCACATACCTAAATGCGGTTGTCCTCAGGCTGGCAGCAGACCCGTCAGACAGCCGTATAACACGGCAACAACGCACGAGTATTGGGCCATGAGCGAAGCAACAATGAAACCGAACCCAGTCGACGTACATGTCGGACAGCGTCTTCGGCAACGGCGAGTCCTGGTGGGCTTAAGTCAAGAAAAGCTGGCCCGCATGGTCGGCATCACCTTCCAGCAGGTGCAGAAGTACGAGCGTGGCGCGAACCGCATCGTCGCCAGTCGCCTCTACGAGTTGGCCCGCGTCCTCGACGTCCCGGTCAGCTACTTTTTCGACGACCTGTCCGCCAAGGCGGCCAACGACATCGCCAACCAGAACGTCGGCCCGCACGAGGCGACCCAGGACAGCACCGCCCACGACGTCATGGCGGAGCGCGAGACCCTGGAGCTGGTGCGTGCCTACTACAGCATCGACGACGAGAAGGTGCGCCGTCGGGCGTTCGACCTGCTGCGCTCGCTCTCGAAGTCGTCGAGCGACGACTGATCTTGGCGCGTCCCCCGGGCCGTGGCCCGACTAGGCAGCCCGGCCCGCGCCGCCTGTGATCTGATCCGGGTGCGGACGACCCCGTCGAAACCCGTTCCGCGCGGGCCCGGCGGGATCGCCCGGATCGGCTTCGCTCGGCCTGCAGCGACCGCGGTTTGCGAACGCTCCGGCGAGGCCTATTCTCCCACGGTATGCAGACCGACCGTGACGCCCGGCCGCCATCGTTCTTGAGTCTGGCCGACGACGCGCTCGCCGCCGCCCTGTCACGCGTGGCGCGCGACGGGGCGGCGGCGGTGCCAGCCCTATCCCTGCCTGCCCAGCGCGCGCTTGCGCAAAGCGCCGACCAACTGGCGTTCCGAACCGCCAGGCCGGTCGTCGGCAGCGGCGACCGCGCCGTCACGCAAAGTTTCGAGATCGCCGACGAGGTGCCCGACACGGGACCCTTGGCGGCGGTCGGCCAGGAACTCGCGGCGCGCTTGAACGCCGTGCTCGCCCGCGACGACACGCCGAGCTGTCCGTCGATCACCTTCAACGACCGCGTGGTCCAGCGCTATCCGCCGGGCGACGTCGGGATTTCCCCGCACAAGGACCACGTCCGCTACGTCCATCTGGTGGTCAACCTGGTGCTGAGTGGCTTCGGCCGGTTCTACGTTTGCCCGGAGCGGAGCTTCGACGGTGCGCTGGAAATTCCCGGCTCGGCGGGCGACGCGCTGATCATGCGCGCGCCCGGCTTCGCGGACAGCGACCACCGACCGTTCCACGCGATCGGCGCCGTGGCGCAGGGCCGCTTGGTCCTGGGCCTCCGCCAGGACGCCCGCGCCTGATCCGCGGATTTGGCGGGGGTGTCGCGGCGGCCTTTCCGATTGGCGCGCGCCGGTGCTATACCGCCGGCCTTCCGCCCGCCTGCTCGCCTGTAGGCTCAACCGTTCCCGACCGCCCAGATCCATGCGCACGGAAGACTTCGATTTCGACCTGCCCAAGTCCTTCGTGGCGCAGCGGCCGATCAAGCCGCGCGACGCCGCGCGTCTGCTGGAGGTGAGCGAGCAGTTCCGCGATCTGGGCGTGCGCGACCTGCCCGATCTGCTGCAACCGGGCGACGTCGCGGTGTTCAACGATACCCGGGTGATCCCGACCCGGCTGTGGGGCCGGCGCGGCCAGGTCCGGATCGAGGCCACGCTGCACAAGCCGGACCCGGGCGACGGGGACGACGGAGGCGACGGGGGCGCCGGCGACGATGGGGGCGCCGGCGACGACGGGCGGGCGCCGCGCGACGATACCTGGCGGGCGTTCGCCCGGCCGGGCAAGCGTCTGCGCGTGGGCGACACGGTGAACTTCGGCGACACGCTGAGCGCCGAGGTGATCGACAAGCCGGCCGGCGGCGAGGTGGTCCTGCGCTTCGACCGCGGCGGGGCGGAGCTGCTGCAGGCGCTGGAGACGATCGGCGCGATGCCGCTGCCGCCCTACATCGACCGGCGGGCGGGGCCGGACAGCACCGACTACCAGGACTACCAGACGGTGTTCGCCAAGACCCCCGGCGCGGTCGCGGCCCCGACCGCCGGGCTGCACTTCACCGACGACCTGCTGGCGCGCCTGGACGCCCGCGGGGTGCGCCGGGTCACGGTCACGCTACACGTGGGTGCCGGCACCTTCCTGCCGGTCAAGACGGATGACCCCCGCGAACACCCGATGCACTCCGAGTTCGGCGAGATCACCGCGGACACGGCGGCGGCGATCAACGCCGCGCGCGCGACGGGCGGACGCTGCGTTGCGATCGGCACGACCGCGCTGCGCCTGATGGAAACGGCGGCGGACGCGGACGGCACCGTGCATCCCTTCCGGGACGAGAGCGACATCTTCATCCTGCCCGGCTACCGCTTCAAGGCGACCGACCTGTTGTTCACCAACTTCCACCTGCCCCGCTCCACCCTGTTCATGCTGGTGAGCGCCTTCGCGGGGCGCCGGCGGATGCTGGCCGCCTACGAACACGCCAAGCGGCAGGGTTACCGCTTCTTCTCCTACGGCGACGCCAGCCTGCTGCACTGCCTGCCGGACCTGCCCGCCGACGCGGACGGGCAAACGGCATGACCGACTTCCGTTGGGACAAGCTGGCGCGCGACGGGAGCGCCCGGCGCGGCCGGCTGCACACCGCCCACGGGCCCGTGGACACGCCGGCCTTCATGCCGGTCGGCACGGCCGCGACGGTGAAGGCGATGGCGCCCTGGGACGTGGCCGAGACGGGCGCGCAGATGGTGCTGGGCAACACCTATCACCTGATGCTCCGCCCAGGCGCCGAGCGGGTGGCGAAGCTGGGCGGGCTGCACCGCTTCATGGCCTGGGACGGCCCGATCCTGACCGACAGCGGCGGCTTCCAGGTGATGTCGCTCGCCCAATTGCGCAAACTGGACGAGCGCGGCGTCACCTTCAAAAGCCACATCGACGGCAGCAGCCACGAGCTGACCCCCGAACGCTCGGTCGAGATCCAGGATCTGCTGGACGCCGACATCACCATGCAGCTGGACGAATGTCCGCCCGCCGGCTGGGCGCACGACAAGGTGGCGGAGTCCATGCGCCTGTCGCTGCGCTGGGCGGAGCGGTGCCAGCAGGCGTTCCGCGCGCGCCCCGGCTACGCCCTGTTCGGCATCGTCCAGGGCGGCACCTACGACGACCTGCGCCGGCAGAGCGCGCGC
The DNA here is from genome assembly GCA_964422775.1 of uncultured Rhodovibrio sp. Classification (GTDB taxonomy): domain Bacteria; phylum Pseudomonadota; class Alphaproteobacteria; order Kiloniellales; family Rhodovibrionaceae; genus Rhodovibrio. The sequence continues at coordinate 1,281 of CAYRCO010000064.1, read as the reverse complement.
GAACTGAGTGCGATGGACCTGCCCGGCTACGCCGTCGGCGGGCTGGCGGTCGGCGAGGGCCAGGCGGAGACCTTCCGCGTGCTGGAACTTACCTGCCCGGAGCTGCCGGACCGCAAGCCGCGCTACCTGATGGGCGTCGGCCGGCCGGACGACATCGTGGGCGCGGTCATGCGCGGGATCGACATGTTCGACTGCGTGCTGCCCACCCGCTCCGGGCGCACGGGCCAAGCGTTCACCGCGCGCGGACCGGTCAACCTGAAGAACGCCCGGCACCGCGAGGACACGCGCCCGCTCGACCCCGCCTGCGGCTGTACCACCTGCACGACCTTCTCGCGCGCCTACCTGCACCACCTGATCCGGGCGGAGGAGATGCTCGGCCCGATGCTGCTCAGCCGGCACAACGTGCATTACTATCAGCAGCTGATGGCCGGCCTGCGCGCGGCGATCGAGCGCGGCGCGCTCACCGACCACGCCCAGGCGCTTGCCGACGGCTGGGCGGCGGGCGATATCCCGCCCGTCGAGAGCTGATTCCCGCGACCTCTGGACCCCAAGCGACCTTCAGACCCAGCGAGAGCCATGACGGAAGAACGCTACCAAGGGCTGTCCGCCCTCGGCCAAGACCGGGCGATCCCCCGCTCGCCGGAGGAAGCGGAGCTCGAGGTCGTCGACGATCCGTATCCCGAGGAACTCTATCTGGTGCGGTTCACCGCCCCGGAGTTCACCTCGATCTGTCCGGTGACCGGCCAGCCCGACTTCGCGCATCTGGTAATCGACTACGCGCCGGACACCAAGCTGGTGGAAAGCAAGTCGCTCAAACTGTTCCTGACCAGCTTCCGCGATCACGGCGCGTTCCACGAGGACTGCACGCTCACCATCGCCAAGCGGATCAAGTCGGCGATCCAGCCGCGCTGGCTGCGCATCGCGGGCTACTGGTACCCGCGCGGCGGCATCCCGATCGACGTGTTCTATCAGACCGACACGCCGCCGGACGGCCTCTGGCTGCCGGATACCGGCGTCGCGCCCTACCGCGGGCGCGGCTGACGGTCCGGGCTTCGGGCGAACTGCTGGGCCGTGGGATCCCGATCGAGGTCGGTCCGGACAGCTCTCCGGCGCGTTAGCGGCGCCAAGCCGCCTCGCGCGCTACTTCCCGGCGATGTCGACGCCGGGGATCGCGCTATCGGGATCGGGCAAGCTGGTGTTGGTCGGCTGGGCTGCGTAGGTATCCTGAATCACGCTGTTCAGCCGGAGAATGATCTGCGTGCGCACCGCCGGATCGACGTC
>CAYRCO010000063.1:7423-13569 GCA_964422775.1 uncultured Rhodovibrio sp. | reverse complement strand
GCACATTCTGCTGGCGCGTCAGGTGGGTGTTCCGGCGATCGTGGTGTACCTGAACAAGTGCGATCAGGTGGACGACGAGGAGCTCCTGGAGCTGGTTGAGCTGGAGGTCCGTGAGCTCTTGAACAACTACGACTTCCCGGGCGACGACATTCCGGTGATCAAGGGTTCGGCGCTGGCGGCCGTCGAGGACGGCGACCAGAAGATGGGTGCGGACAGCATCCTCGAGCTGGTGGACGCGATCGACAACTACATCCCGCAGCCGGAGCGCGCGGCGGACCGTCCGTTCCTGATGCCGATCGAGGACGTGTTCTCGATCTCGGGGCGCGGCACGGTGGTGACGGGCCGCGTCGAGCAGGGCGTGATCAAGACCGGCGAGGAGGTCGAGATCGTCGGCATCCGCAAGACCCGCAAGACGGTGGTGACGGGTGTCGAGATGTTCCGCAAGCTGCTCGATCAGGGCCAGGCGGGCGACAACATCGGCGCGCTGTTGCGCGGCATCGCGCGCGACGACGTCGAGCGCGGCCAGGTGCTGGCGAAGCCGGGGACGATCACGCCGCACACGAAGTTCACGGCGGAGGCCTACATCCTGAACAAGGACGAGGGCGGCCGGCACACGCCGTTCTTCACCAACTACCGTCCGCAGTTCTACTTCCGGACGACGGACGTGACCGGCGTCGTGACCCTGCCGGAGGGCACGGAGATGGTGATGCCGGGCGACAACGTGACGATGGACGTGGAGCTGATCCACCCGATCGCCATGGACGAGGGCCTGCGCTTCGCCATCCGCGAGGGCGGCCGCACCGTCGGCGCCGGCGTCGTGTCGAAGATCATCGAGTAACACGATAGACGCGGATCGGCCGCGCCCGTCCGTCCCGACGACACGGGGACAGACGGGCGGGCGGCGGCCGGCCCTGACCCAAGGTGGCGACGATGGAAAGCCAGAATATCCGTATCCGCTTGAAGGCCTTCGAGCACCGGGTCCTCGACCAGTCGACCTCGGAGATCGTCAACACGGCCAAGCGGACCGGCGCGCGGGTGCGGGGCCCGATCCCGCTGCCGACGCACGTCGACAAGTACACGGTGCTGCGCGGCCCGCACATCGACAAGAAGAGCCGCGAGCAGTTCGAGGTTCGGACGCACAAGCGTCTCTTGGACATCGTCGACCCGACGCCGCAGACAGTGGACGCGCTGATGAAGCTGGACCTGGCCGCGGGCGTCGACGTCGAGATCAAGCTAAAGGGGTAAGCCGTGATGCGAACCGGCGTACTCGCCAAGAAGGTCGGCATGACCCGCGTGTTCACCGAGGCCGGCCGGCACGTGCCGGTGACGGTGCTGCAGGTGGACAACTGTCAGGTCACCGCGGTCCGGACCCAGGAAAAGGACGGCTATACCGCCGTGCAGTTGGGTGCGGGCAAGGCCAAGGCCAAGAACGTAAGCAAGGCGCAGCGCGGCCACTTCGGCAAGGCGAAAGTGCCGCCGAAGCAGAAGCTCGGCGAGTTCCGGGTCAGCGAGGACGCGCTGCTCAAGCCAGGCCAGGAGCTGTCCGCCGCGCACTTCGTGCCCGGTCAGTACGTCGATGCCTCCGGCATCACGATCGGCCGCGGCTTCGCCGGCGTGATGAAGCGCCACAACTTCTCCGGTCTGCGCGCCTCCCACGGCGTGTCGGCCGTGCACCGCTCGCAGGGCTCGACGGGTCAAATGCAGGACCCCGGTAAGGTCTTCAAGGGCAAGAAGATGCACGGCCACATGGGCCAGCGGAAGGTGACGACGCAGAGCCTGCAGGTCGTCTCCGTGGACGGCGAGCGCAACCTGATTCTGGTGCGCGGCAACGTCCCGGGCTCCGACGGCTCGTGGGTCCGCGTGGCCGACGCGGTCAAGCGCGCGCTGCCCGAGAACGTGCCGTTCCCGGCCGGGCTGCGCGGCACCGAGGACGCGGAAGTCAGTGCCGAGCAGGATCCGCTCGCCGAGACCGCCGAAGAGCTCGAGGGCGATCAGGGCGCCACGGCCGCCGAGGAAGGCGGCTCGGGCGACCAAGGTTCGGGCGATGACGGCTCTGGGGCCGGCGGCGACGAGAAGAAGGACGAATAGTCATGAAGTGCCCGGTCACCACGTTGGACAATAAGAAGGCCGGCGAGATCGAGCTGAGCGAGAGCGTGTTCGCCCAGCCGGTGCGCAAGGACATCCTGACGCGCGTGGTCAACTGGCAGCTGGCCAAGCGCCGCGCCGGCACGGCGTCGACCCAGAACCGGAGTGAGGTCACCACCTCGAAGACCAAGATCTACCGGCAGAAGGGCACCGGCCGCGCCCGCCACGGCTCGCGCAACGCCAACATCTTCCGCGGCGGCGGCGTCGCCCACGGTCCGCGCCCGCGCGACTTCACCCACGACCTGCCCAAGAAGGTGCGGCGCCTGGGTCTGAAGGTGGCGCTGTCGGCGAAGGCCGCCGAGGGCAAGCTGATCGTTCTCGATCAAGCCGCGGCGGAGAGCCCGCGCACCAAGGAGCTGCAGAAGAAGCTGGAGTCGATGGGCGTGTCGAACGCGCTCGTGATCGGCGGCGAGCAGCTCGACCAGAATTTCTCGCTGGCCGCGCGCAACATCGTCGGTATCGACGTGCTGCCGCAGGTCGGTGCGAACGTCCATGACATCCTGCGGCACGACCAGCTCGTGCTGACCAAGGAAGCCGTCCAGGCGCTGGAGGCGCGACTGACATGAGCGCTCAAGCTCAGGCGATCAAAGGCAAGCACCGGCCGAAGCCGAGCCAGGAGCGGATGTACGCCCTGGTGAAGCGCCCGGTGATCACCGAGAAGTCGACCCTGAACCAGGAGCACAACCAGGTCACCTTCGAGGTGCCCCTGGATGCCACCAAGCCGGAGATCAAGGCCGCGGTGGAGAGCCTGTTCCAGGTCAAGGTCAACGACGTGAACACCCTGCGCCAGAAGGGCAAGGTGAAGCGTTTCCGCGGCATCCGCGGGCGCCGGTCCGACTTCAAGAAGGCCTACGTGTCCCTGGCCGAGGGGCACTCCATCGACGTGACGACGGGGATTTAAAAGATGGCGCTGAAGACTTACAATCCGCGCACCCCGACGCAGCGCCAGCTGGTCACGGTCGACCGCAAGGACCTGTACCGCGGCCAACCCGTCAAGAAGCTGACGGAAGGCCTGTCCAAGTCCGGCGGCCGCAACAACCAGGGCCGGATGACGGCGCGCCGTCGCGGCGGCGGGGCCAAGCGCACCTACCGGATCGTCGACTTCAAGCGCCGCGACAAGTTCGGCGTGTCGGCGACGGTCGAGCGCATCGAGTACGATCCGAACCGCACGGCCTACATCGCGCTGCTCAGTTATGAGGACGGCGATCAGGCCTACATCCTGGCCCCGCAGCGCCTGAAGGCCGGGGACAAGGTGATCGCGGACGAGAAGACCGACGTGAAGCCGGGCAACGCGATGCCGCTCAAGTCGGTGCCGATCGGCTCGATCATCCACAACGTGGAGATGAAGGCGGGCAAGGGCGGCCAGATCGCCCGGGCCGCCGGGTCGTACGTCCAGCTGGTCGGCCGCGACCAGGGCTACGCGCTGCTGCGCATGGGCTCCGGCGAGGTCCGGATGGTGCGCGGTGAGTGCATGGCGACGATCGGCGCGGTGTCCAACCAGGACCACGCCAACATCAACAAGGGCAAGGCCGGGCGCAACCGCTGGCTGGGCAAGCGGCCGAGTGTCCGCGGCGTCGCCATGAACCCGATCGACCACCCGCATGGTGGCGGCGAGGGCCGCACCAGCGGCGGCCGGCATCCGGTCAATCCGGGCGGCAAGCCGACCAAGGGTGCGAAGACCCGGAAGAACAAGCAGACCGACCGGCTGATCGTCCGCCGTCGGAATAAGCAGCGCAGCTAACGGAGGACCGATCTTGGCGCGCTCGGTTTGGAAAGGGCCTTTCGTCGACGGGTATCTGCTTGAAAAGGCAGAGAACGCCCGGGAGAAGGGCCGTAAAGAGATCATCAAGACGTGGTCGCGGCGTTCGACCATCATGCCGCAGTTCGTCGGCCTGACCTTCGGTGTCTACAACGGCAAGAAGTTCCTGCCGGTGTTGGTCACCGAGCACATGGTCGGCCACAAGCTGGGCGAGTTCGCCCCGACCCGCACGTTCACCGGCCACGCCGCCGACAAGAAGGCGAAGAGGAGATAGCGCGATGGGCAAGGCAAAAAGCGCCCGCCCCGTCGCCGAGAACGAGGCGTACGCGATGGCGCGCTCGATCCGGACCAGCCCGCGCAAGCTCAACGAGGTGTGCGGCCTGATCCGGGGGCGCGGTGCCGAGACCGCGCTGGCGGAGCTCAGCTTCTGCAAGCGCAAGGTCGCGGAAGACGTTCGCAAGGTCCTCCAGTCGGCGATCGCCAACGCGGAGAACAACCATCAGCTGGACGTCGACCGCCTGTACGTCTCCGAGGCGTCGGTGGGCAAGTCGCTGGTGATGAAACGCTTCCGGCCGCGGGCCCGGGGTAGCGTCGGCCGGATCGACAAGCCGTTCAGCCGCCTGACCGTGGTGGTCCGCGAGCGCGAGGAGAGCGCCTGAGATGGGTAACAAAATCAATCCGACCGGCCTGCGGCTCGGCATCAACCGGACCTGGGACTCGCGCTGGTTTGCCGCGCGCCAGCAGTACGGCGACCTGCTGCACGAGGACCTGAAGCTGCGGCGCTACCTGAAGAGCCGTCTGCACCAGGCCGGCGTCTCGCGGATCATCATCGAGCGGCCTGCGAAGAAGGCCCGGATCACCATCCACACGGCCCGGCCGGGTGTGGTGATCGGCAAGAAGGGCGCCGATATCGAGCGCCTGCGCCAGGACCTGCAGAAGATGACGGACAGCGAGGTCCACCTGAACATCCTCGAGGTCCGCAAGCCGGAGATCGAGGCCAAGCTGGTGGCGGAGCCAGCTGGAGCGCCGGGTGGCCTTCCGCCGCGCCATGAAGCGGTCCGTACAGTCGGCGATGCGCCTTGGGGCCCAGGGCATCCGCATCACCTGCTCCGGCCGTCTAGGCGGCAGCGAGATCGCACGTACCGAGTGGTACCACGAGGGCCGCGTGCCGCTGCACACCCTGCGCGCGGACATCGACTACGGCGACGCCACGGCCAAGACGGCCTATGGCACGTGCGGCGTGAAGGTCTGGGTCTTCAAGGGCGAGATCCTGGCCCACGACCCGCACGCGCAGGACAAGCGCCAGGAGACAACCGGGCGCAACCAGTAACCAGTGGGGCCCGCGAGGCCGCTCCCGGCCGGCCGGCCGGCGCTAGGTCTCCGAACCGGCAGCCGGCGCCAGCGACGCGCCGGCGGCTTTGGGGAAACCACGCTAGACGTTTTGAGGATCGGCCAAGATGCTACAGCCGAAACGAACCAAGTACCGCAAGGTACAGAAGGGCAAGACGAAGCTCCGCGGTGTTGCCAAGGGCGGCACGCAGCTGAACTTCGGCCGGTACGGCCTCAAGGCCACGTCGAGCGCGCGGGTGTCCGCGCGGCAGATCGAAGCGGCCCGTCGGTCGATTACCCGCCACATGCGCCGCGTCGGTAAGCTGTGGATCCGGATCTTCCCGGACGTCCCGATCACCGACAAGCCGGCCGAGGTCCGCATGGGCAAGGGCAAGGGCACCGTCGAGTGGTGGTGCGCCCGCGTCCGCCCGGGCCGGGTGATCTTCGAGCTTGACGGCGTGCCTCAGGAGGTCGCCGAGGAGGCGTTCCGCCTGGCGTCGGCCAAGCTGCCGGTCGAGACCAAATTCGTGACGCGCTTGGAGGGCTAGGACGATGAAAGCCGAAGAAGGGCGCGCGAAGACCGTCGACCAGTTGAAGGAGCAGCTGCTCCAGCTGCGCAAGGAGCAGTTCAACCTTCGCTTCCAGAAGGCGAGCGGTCAGCTCGAGAACACGGGGCGGGTCAAGGAGGTGCGCCGCGACATCGCGCGCATCAAGACCCTGCTGACCGAGAAGAACAAGAACATCCCGGGCAAGGAGACGTAAGCTATGCCGCGGCGAATCCTGCAGGGGTACGTGGTCTCGGACAAGGGCGACAAGACCGTCCAGGTCAACGTCGAGCGCCGGGTCAAGCACCCGCTGTACAAGAAGTTCATCAAGCGCTCGAAGCGCTACGCCGCCCACGACGAGGCGAACG
>CAYRCO010000063.1:0-7413 GCA_964422775.1 uncultured Rhodovibrio sp. | reverse complement strand
GAACGCCGCGAAGGTCGGCGATTTCGTCCGGATCCAGGAATGCGCTCCGCACTCCAAGTCGAAGCGCTGGGAAGTCGTCGGCGACGAGCAGGCCGCGGGCTAGCCGCCCACCGGCACGAACGAACAGAAGGGTAAAAACCGATGATCCAGATGCAAACCCAGCTGGACGTCGCCGACAACTCCGGCGCGCGGCGGGTCCAGTGCATCAAGGTGCTGGGCGGCTCGAAGCGCGGGCACGCGAGCGTCGGCGACGTCATCGTGGTCTCGGTGAAGGAAGCCATTCCCCGCGGCCGCGTGAAGAAGGGCGACGTGCACAAGGCCGTCGTCGTGCGCACCGCCAAGGAGATTCACCGCCAGGACGGCACCGGCATCCGCTTCGACCGGAACGCCGCGGTGCTGCTGAACCGGCAGAACGAGCCGATCGGCACGCGCATCTTCGGCCCGGTGACCCGCGAGCTGCGTGCGCGCAAGTTCATGAAGATCATCTCGCTCGCGCCTGAGGTGCTGTAATGGCGAACAAGATCAAGAAGGGCGACACGGTCGTCGTCCTGACCGGCAAGGACAAGGGCAAGAGCGGCGAGGTCCTGCGCCTGGACCCGCGCGACAACCGCGCGGTCGTGCAGGGCGTGAACGTGGTCAAGCGCCACCAGCGCCCGAGCATGCAGTCCCAGGGCGGCATCGAGGAGAAGGAGGCGCCGATCCACGTCTCCAATCTCGCGGTGTCGGACCCGAAGGACGGCAAGCCGACGCGCGTCGGCTTCCAAACGCTCGACGACGGCCGCAAGGTGCGCGTGGCGCGGCGCTCCGGCGAAACCATCGACCGCTAAGAACGCCCGAGCACTGGAGAACCGAGCCATGGCGGCCCGACTTAAAGAGCACTACGACACCGAGGTGCGCAAACAGCTCCAAGAGCAGTTTGCGTACAAGAACCCGATGCAGGTCCCGAAGCTGCAGAAGATCGTGATCAACATGGGCGTCGGCGAGGCGACCCAGGACACGAAGCGGGTCCAGAACGCGGTCAACGATCTGACCAAGCTGGCCGGCCAGAAGGCTGTGGTCACGCGCGCCAAGAAGTCGATCGCCGGCTTCCGCGTGCGCGAGAACATGCCGCTCGGCTGCAAGGTCACGCTGCGGCGGGATCGCATGTACGAGTTCCTGGACCGGCTGGTCACGATCGCGCTGCCGCGCGTGCGGGACTTCCGCGGCGTGCCGCCGAAGTCCTTCGACGGCCGCGGGAACTTCTCGATGGGCCTGAAGGAGCAGATCGTGTTCCCGGAGATCCAGTACGACGACGTCGACGTGATCCGGGGCATGGACATCGTGATTTGCACGACGGCGCCGACCGACGAGGAGGCCCGCGCGCTCCTCAAGGGCTTCGACATGCCGTTCCAGTCCTGAGCGGCGGCAAGGAGAGCAAGACGAGATGGCGAAGAAGAGCGACTTCGAGACCAACAAGCGCCGGCGGCAGATGGCGGACAAGTACGCCGCCAAGCGCGCCGAACTGAAGAAGCGCGGGCGCGACATGTCGCTGTCGCCGGAGGAGCGGTTCCAGGCCCACCTGGACTTGGCGAAACTGCCCCGCAACTCCTCGCGCACGCGTACGAACAACCGCTGCGAGATCACCGGCCGGGCCCGCGGGTATTACCGCAAGTTCCGGGTATCGCGTATCGCGCTGCGTGAACTGGCCCTGTCCGGACAGATCCCGGGCATGGTCAAGTCGAGCTGGTAAGCAAGGGAGCGCCGGCAATGGCACTGAGCGATCCCCTCGGGGACCTGCTGACACGGATCCGCAACGGCCAGATGGCCAACAAGCGGACGATCTCGGCGCCCGGCTCGCGGCTGCACCAGAACGTTCTGGAAGTGCTGCAGCGCGAGGGCTTCATCCGCGGCTACGAGGTGCGCGATGTGCGCCCCGGTGTGCGCGAAGTCGAGATCGAGCTGAAGTACAACGAAGGCGAGCCGGTGATCCAGGAGATCAGCCGGATCAGCCGACCCGGTCGGCGCGTGTACTCCAAGATCAAGGAGCTGCCGCGCGTCTACAACGGTCTCGGCATCACCATCCTGTCGACGCCGCAGGGCGTGCTCTCGGACGCCGAGGCGCGCCAGGCGAACGTCGGCGGTGAAGTGCTCTGCCGCGTGTTCTAGAACGAGAGGCGTCGAAATGTCCCGCGTAGGCAAGAACCCGGTCGCGATTCCGGACGGCGTTGAGATCAACGTCTATGAGACGGAAATCCGCGTGAAGGGTCAGAAGGGCGAGCTGACCGCGCCGGTCAACGATCTGGTGCGCACCGAGAACAAGGACGGCAAGTTCACGGTGCGTCCGGTCGACGAGGATAACCCGAAGGCCCGCGCCATGTGGGGCACGACGCGCGCGATCGTGGCCAACATGGTGACCGGCGTGACCACCGGCTTCAGCCGCGAATTGGAGATCAACGGCGTGGGCTTCCGCGCGCAGGTACAGGGCAACAACCTGTTCCTGCAGCTCGGCTTCAGCCACGACATCTACTATCCGATCCCCGATGATCTGAAGGTGGAGTGCCCGAAGCCGACGGCCGTCAAGGTCACCGGCGCCGACAAGCAGCGCGTCGGCCAGTTCGCCGCGGAGATCCGCGCGATGCGTCCGCCCGAGCCGTACAAGGGCAAGGGCATCCGCTACACCGACGAGACGATCCTGCGTAAGGAAGGCAAGAAGAAGTAACCATGCTCGACGCACGCAAACTGCGCCAGCGGCGGAAGTACCGCCAGCGCCTGGCGATCCGGCGCAAGGGCGGCGACCGGCCGCGCCTGTCGGTGTTCCGATCGAACAAGCACATCTACGCGCAGGTGATCGACGACACCGCCGGCAAGACGGTGGCGTTCGCCTCGTCGATGGACCCGGAGCTGCGCGAGAAGCTGAAGAGCCGCAACGATCGCAACGCGGCGATCGAGGTCGGCAAGCTGGTCGCCCAGCGCGCCAGCAAGGCCGGCATCGACAAGGTGGTGTTCGACCGCAGCGGCTACGCCTATCACGGCCGCGTGCAGGCGCTCGCCGACGCCGCGCGTGAAGGCGGCCTCACGTTCTAGGGATTGGGAATTCGATGGCACGCGACAACAGGCAACAAGATCGCCGAGGCGAAGACAGCGAGCTGATCGAAAAGCTCGTTCACATCAACCGCGTCGCCAAGGTGGTGGCCGGCGGCCGTCGGTTCGGCTTCGCCGCGCTGGTCGTCGTCGGCGACGGCAAGGGCCGGGTCGGCTACGGCAACGGTAAGGCGCGCGAGGTTCCCGAGGCGATCCGCAAGGGCACCGACCAGGCCAAGCGCAACATGGTCCGCGTGCCGCTGCGTGAGGGCCGTACGCTGCACCACGACGTCAAGGGGCACTTCGGCGCCGGCCGGGTGACGCTGCGCGCCGCACCGCCAGGCACTGGGATCATCGCCGGCGGTCCGATGCGCGCGATCTTCGAGGCGCTGGGCGTGCAGGACGTGGTCGCCAAGTCGAACGGGACGCAGAACCCGCACAACATGATCAAGGCGACCGTCGACGGCCTGACCAGCAGCTACAGCCCGCGCCAGGTCGCCCAGCGCCGCGGCAAGAAGGTGTCCGACATCGTCGGTCGGCGCGACGAAGCGCATACCAGCGGGGAGTAACCGGGCATGGCGACGAAGAAGAAGACGGTTCGGGTTACCCAGGTGCGCGGCGGCAACCACCGCAAGCGTGCCCAGCGGGAGACGCTGCTGGGCCTGGGCCTGACCCATCGCGGCCGCACGCGCGAGCTGGAAGACACCCCGGCCGTTCGGGGCATGATCGCCAAGGTTCAGCACTTGGTGAAGGTCGAGGAGGCCGGCAGCTAAACTGCCGTGCGACGGGCGTCGCGCGCAGATCTCGAGGCGCCTGGCTCCGAAGACGACCGCCGCAGCGCCGTGGCGCCCTTGAAAGCGCGCCGGCGCAGAGTCAAAGCAAAGGCGTCCCGCCCGCGTCAGGCGAGGTTCGCCCGATTGCGATCGGGCCGATGGGACGCGCAACGCAAGGATGGCGAGGCGATGAAACTCAACGAACTCCGCGATAACCCGGGCGCGCGCCACTACGAAAAGCGCCTCGGTCGCGGGATCGGTTCCGGGCTCGGCAAGACGTCGGGCAAGGGCCACAAGGGTCAGAAGGCCCGCTCGGGCGTGGCGCTGCACGCCTTCGAAGGCGGCCAGATGCCGCTGCACCGCCGGCTGCCCAAGCGCGGCTTCAACAACATCTTCGCGAAAACCTTCGCCGAGGTGAACCTGGACAAGCTGCAGCAGGCGGTCGACGCCGGCAAGCTGGACAGCTCCAAGCCGGTCGACGCGGAGGCGATCCGCAACGCCGGGCTGGTCAAGCAGACCCATGACGGCGTCAAACTGCTCGGCCGCGGCGAACTGAAGACGAAGCTCGACCTGCAGGTTGCCGGCGCGACCAAGTCGGCGCAGGCGGCCGTCGAGAAGGCCGGCGGCTCGGTCACGCTGCTCGGCGCCGAGAAGGCCGCGAAGGCCGAGGCCAAGAAGACCAAGCGCGGGAAGACGCAGAAGAGCTAGCCGCGCGGCGCGCCGAACCCGACGGGCGCGCAGCGCGCGCGGCCCCCACGCGGCTGGCCGCCGCGGCTTGAATAGTCGCGGCGGCCTTTGCCGTCCGGCGCGCGGGTCTGCTATGACCCAAGCCGACCGTCCGTGCGCGACCTGAAGATTTTAAGGACACCGGACCCATGGCATCCGCCGCCGAGCAACTGGCTCAAAACATCAATTTCCGCAGCTTCGCCCAGGCGACGGAGCTGAAGAAGCGGATCTGGTTCACGCTGGCCGCGCTGGTGGTCTACCGCCTGGGCACGTACATTCCGGTGCCGGGGATCGACCCGGTCGCCCTGGACCGCATCTTCCAGCAGCAGTCGCAGGGCATGCTGGGGATGTTCGATATGTTCTCCGGCGGGTCGCTGGGGCGCATGACGATCTTCGCGCTGTCGATCATGCCGTACATCTCGGCGGCAATTATCATGCAGCTGCTCACCGCCGTCTCGCCGACGCTGGAGCAGTTGAAGAAGGAAGGCGAGACCGGCCGCAAGAAGATCAACCAGTACACCCGTTACGGCACGGTGGGCCTCGCCGCGGTCCAGGCCTACGGGATCGCCGTCGGCCTGGAAGGCATGAACGCCCCTGGCGGCGGGTCCGCGGTAATCGATCCCGGGCTGTTCTTCCGCTTCGTCACGGTGATCACGCTCACCGGCGGCACGATCTTCCTGATGTGGCTGGGGGAGCAGATCACCCAGCGCGGCGTCGGCAACGGCATCTCGCTGATCATCTTCTCCGGCATCGTCGCCAACCTGCCGAGCGCGTTCGCCAGTACCATGGAGCTGGGCCGCACCGGCGCGCTCTCGACCGGCGTGATCATCGGCATCCTGGTGATGGCGGTCGTGGTGATCGCCTTCATCGTGTTCGTCGAACGCGCCCAACGCCGGCTGATCGTGCAGTACCCGAAGCGCCAGGTCGGCAATAAGATGTTCGGCGGGGAGAACTCGCACCTGCCGATCAAGCTGAACAGCTCCGGCGTGATCCCGCTGATCTTCGCGTCCTCGCTGCTGCTGATGCCGCTGACGGTGGCCGGCTTCTCCGGCCAGGGCGGCCCGGACTGGCTGACCACCGTGACCGCGCTGCTCGGCCGCGGCCAGCCGCTCTACCTCGGCCTGTACGTCTCCCTGATCGTGTTCTTCGCGTTCTTCTACACCTCGATCGTCTTCAACCCCGAGGATACGGCCGAGAACCTGAAGAAGAACGGCGGCTTCATCCCGGGTATCCGTCCCGGGCGGAACACGTCCAACTACATCCACTACGTGCTCATGCGCCTGACCACGGTCGGCGCGATCTACCTGGCGCTGGTGGCGATCCTGCCGGAGATCCTCGTGGCGCGGTACAACGTGCCCTTCTACTTCGGCGGCACCAGCCTGCTGATCGTGGTCTCGGTCACCATGGACACGGTGCAACAGGTTCAGTCCTACCTGCTGGCGCACCAGTACGAGGGGCTGATCCGCAAATCGAAGCTTAAGGGGAGGCGTTCATGAACATCATCCTTCTGGGGCCGCCGGGTGCGGGTAAGGGCACCCAGGCCAAGCGCCTGGAGCGCGACTACGGCATCCCGCAGCTGGCCACCGGCGACATGCTGCGCGCCGCGGTCGCCTCCGGCAGCGAGCTCGGCCAGCAGGCCAAGAAGGTGATGGACGCGGGCGAGCTGATGCCTGACGACCTGATGGTCCGGATGATCGAAGACCGGATTCAGCAGGACGACTGCAAGAAGGGGTTCATCCTGGACGGCTTCCCGCGCACCACCGCGCAGGCGGAAGCCCTGGACGAGATGCTGCAGAAGCGCGGCACCGCGCTCGACCACGTGATCGAGCTCAAGGTCGACGAGGAGGCGCTGGTCGACCGGATTACCGGCCGCTACTCCTGCGCCAACTGCGGGACCGGCTACCACGACCGCTACCAGCAGCCGAAGACGGACGGGGTGTGCGACAACTGCGGCAGCACCGACTTCAAGCGGCGCGAGGACGACAACGAAGCGACCGTCCGCTCGCGCATGCAGGCCTACCGCGACCAGACCGCGCCGATCCTGCCCTACTATGAGAAGCAGGGGAAGCTGAAGCAGGTCGACGGCATGGCCGACATCGATGAGGTCACCGCCCAGATCAAGCAGATCCTGGACGGCAAGGCCTGAGACACCGGCCGGCACCGCGACTCGGCCGAGCTTTCGTTCGGCCGGGCGCGCGGTCTCGGTTGACAAGCGGGGAAGCGGTTTATATACGGACCGTCCCGGCGCCGACGCGTATGCGGACGACGACGCTCGTCCCGTGCCCGTGCACCCGGACGGCCCGCGACACCGCTTCCAGGCAAGCGACGACGTGGGCGCTGCGGGGCGCGAGCCAGACGCCAACGCCGCGCATCCCGCGTGGAAACGACGAAAGTGACGACACGCGCGTCCCGGTCCGTGCTTCCCACGGGTCGGCCCGGTCTTGATAGGCCGGCGGCAATCGGGCCGGACGCGGGCAACGAGACGGCGGACTTCAAGGAGACGGCCACGTGGCACGCATTGCTGGCGTCAACATTCCGACGCAGAAGAAGGTCCACATCGCGCTGACCTACATCCACGGGATCGGCCACACGCAGGCGCACAAGATCTGCGAGACCGTTGGCATCCCGGAAGAGCGGCGGGTCAACGACCTGACCGAGGACGAGTTGGTGCGCGTGCGCGAGACCATCGACAACAACTACACGGTCGAAGGTGATCTGCGCCGCGAGACGGCGGTGAACATCAAGCGCCTGATGGACCTGGGATGCTACCGCGGGCTGCGGCACCGTAAGGGGCTGCCGGTGCGCGGTCAGCGCACCCACACCAACGCGCGCACCCGCAAGGGCCCGGCGAAGG
>CAYRCO010000062.1:0-13571 GCA_964422775.1 uncultured Rhodovibrio sp. | reverse complement strand
CAGAGCCACCTCACCCTGGCCCTCTCCCCCTACAGGCGGAGAGGGGACCCGCCGCTGCGCCCTGCCTCCAAGGCTCGGCGCGAAGCGCGTTACGCCGCCTTGCGGCGGTCCGCGGCGTCGCTGTTCGCGGGCGTCTGGGCATCCTCCGGCTCGGCCGTGCGGGCGCGGCTGTGCGACGGGGCCATGCCCTCGTCGACACGGCGCAGCGTCTCGCCGAAGTCGTAACCGGTGGGCGCGCCGGCGTCGACGCGCTCGGCGTCCTGGCGGGCGAACAGGCGGTCGACCGCGCCGGTCACGTCGTGCGGGTCGATGCCGATGTCGACCAGCGCGCGGTCGTCGAGCTGGCTCAACTCGGCAACGGTGCGCCGGCGGGCATGCCGCGTGGCCAGGACGTGCCAGGCGCCGCGGGCGGCGCGGGCGATCAGACGCCCCAGCGCGGCCAGGGTCTTCTGGGTGGTGCGGGCGAGCGCGTCGGCTTGCATCTGCCGGGCAAGCAGGTAGACGTCGGCGGTATCCGGCCGGCGCTCCTGGGACCGCTGCCCGGCCCGCGCACCCGACAGTTCGGTCGGATCGATCATGCGGGTCATCGGTGTGAGACCTCCTTTAGGGGTCGAAGGTTGCGGTCAGGTTGCGTGGTTCACGAACCGGGCTCCGGTCCGCCGTATCGTGGGCCGAAGTCCGCGGACGCGCGGCGTGTCGTGCGCTGGCGCAAACCAGCGTTTCGCCGTCGTCGCTAGGTAAGACATAGGCCCAATTACGGCCGGGCTATACCGGAGATTCCGCACCGCAGCATTGCCGGTCGCGCATAGCTCAAAATGGCGGTTTACAAGGCGTTAACGGGCGATTGCAGAGCTGTGGCGCATAGCTCGATCCCCCTTTCGCATGGCCCCGCGAATCCCGCCGCCGGACCTGCCCTTGTTTGCGCCGGCCGAGCCGCCTAGCGTCTTTGTCAGTGCCACCCAGCCCCGTCTTTGGAGAGGACCCCGCCGCCATGTCCGACAGCGCGACCACCGCCGCGGCCGCCTCCCAGCGGCCGGACCTGACGGGCCTCGCCCAGGCGCTGCAGGAGGCCGGGGTCGGGATCGCGGCGGACGCGCTCGACCGGCTGCTGGCCGGCGTCGCCGCCTCCCCGGTCGCCGACGTGCCGGAGGCGTGGATGGCATTGTTGGGCCAGAACCTCGACGCCGGCTTGCAGGACTGGGCGGCGCGCGCGGTCCGGGCCCAGTCCGCCGACGGCGGCCTCGCCGCCGGCCGGGCGGCGAGCGCCGAGCGGATCGCCGCTCTCCGGACGGAGTTGAGCCAGCGCGGACTGGACGGCTTCGTCGTGCCCCGGGCCGACGCACATCAGTTGGAAGCGCCGCCACCGCACGCCCAGCGCCTGACTTGGCTGACCGGCTTTACCGGCTCCGCCGGCGTGGCGGTGGTGCTGAAGGACCGGGCGGCGATTTTCGTCGACGGCCGCTACACGCTGCAGGTGGAGAACGAAGTCGACACGAACGTGTTCGAACCGCGGCACCTCTCGGACGCCCCGCCGAGCGACTTCATCGCCGAGCAACTGGGCGGCGGCACGCTCGGCTACGATCCCTGGCTGCACAGCGTCGAGGGTGTCGAGCGGCTGCAGGCCGCCGTCGAACGCGCGGGCGGCCGGCTGCAGGCGGTCGACGGCAACCCGCTGGATGCCGTCTGGCCGGACCAGCCGCCGGAACCGCTCACCCCGGCCAGCCTGCACGACCTCGCCTACGCCGGCGAAGCGGCGGCGGACAAGCGCGGCCGGGCCGCCCAAACGCTGGTCGATGCCGGCCAGACGGCCGCGGTGCTGAGTTTGCCGGATTCGATCTGCTGGCTGCTCAACGTGCGCGGCCGCGACGTGCTGCACACGCCGCTCGTCCTGTCGTTCGCCGTGCTGCACGCCGACGGCCGGGTCGACTGGTACGTCGACCCGCGCAAGGTCACCTCGGCGGTCTGCGACGGCCTGGACGCGGCCGTGCACCTGCACGCACCGGAGCTGTTCCCGCAGGCGCTGGACACCCTGGCAGCGGCGGAGCGACACGTGCGGGTCGACGCGGCGACCGCGCCGGCCGCGATCGTCCAGCGGATCGAGGGCGCCGGCGGCCGGGTCGTGCGCGACGGCGATCCCTGCCTGCTGCCCAAGGCGCGCAAGAACGCGACCGAGCTTGCGGGCACGCGCGCGGCGCACGAACGCGACGGCGCCGCCGTCACCCGCTTCCTGTGCTGGCTACAGACCCGCGCCCCCGAGCGCGCCGAGCGCGGTCAGCCGATCACCGAGATCGAGGCCGCGGAGGCGCTGGCCGCCTTCCGCCGGGCGGATCCGCTGTTCCGCGATCACGCTTTCGACACCATCTCGGGCGCCGGCGAACACGGAGCGATCGTGCACTACCGGGTGGACGAGACCAGCAACCGCGCACTCAGCCTTGGCGAGCTCTATCTGGTGGATTCCGGCGGGCAGTACCTGGACGGCACCACCGACATCACCCGCACCCTGCCGGTGGGCACGCCCACGGCCGAGCAGCGCACGCGCTACACGCTGGTGCTGAAAGGCCACATCGCACTCTCGCTGGCGCGCTTTCCCGAAGGCACCAGCGGGAGCCAGATCGACGCGCTGGCCAGGCGACCGCTGTGGTCGGCCGGGCTGGACTACGACCACGGTACCGGCCACGGGGTGGGCAGCTATCTGGGGGTGCACGAAGGCCCGCAGCGGATCTCCAAGCGACCAAGCTCGGTCGCGCTGGAGCCGGGCATGATCTGCTCCAACGAGCCCGGCTACTACAAGACCGGCGCCTACGGCATCCGGATCGAGAACCTGGTCGCGGTCACGCAGCTCGACGGCGGCGGGCCGGACAGCCGGCCGATGCTGGGCTTCGAGACGCTGACCCTGGCGCCTTACTGCCGCGCCCTGATCGACACCGAGAGTCTGACGCCGGAAGAAATCGCCTGGATCGACAGCTACCATTCGCGGGTACGCGAGACGCTGACGCCGCAGCTGGACGCCGAAACCGCGCGCTGGCTGGCGGGCGAGACGGCGCCGCTCGGCCGGTAGCGCGGGGGCCAGGCCGTCTCTTTCCCCTGCAAATCCCCTCTCCTCCAATGGGAGGAGAGGGTCGGGGAGAGGAGGTAGCCCGCGGCGCCTATGCTCGCGACCGCGACACCCGCGGCGCCAACGCCCGTGGTCCCTCCTCCCCTCGCCCCTCCTCCCAGTGGAGGAGGGGAATCAGTTCCGCAGTCTGCCGCCACAAGGCGCCATCACCCGCTCACAAGCAGTACGTATAGTCGATCCCGGTCTTCTTGTCGGTGAAGTCGATGTTCCGCCCGGTGACCTCGCCCGCGAAGGCGTGGCCGCTCGCCTCGTCGGCGCCGTCGAAGGCGTCGCCCGCGAGGTTGAGCGACACCGGCTTGCCGTCGCTGGTCAGCAGATTGGGCAGGCGGCCGGACAGGCGTACGCCGGCGGTCTCGTCGGTGACGTCGACGTCGTTGCCGGAAATCGTGCCGGAGACCGGAAAGCGGCTGCCGACCTCGAAGTCGAACACCCCCTCGGCCTGGTGGCCCTCCACGGCCACCCCGGCGACGAACGCGATCAGTCGGCGCAACGGGTCGTCCATGAGTGGGGTCCTCTAGAAGGCTTTATGTGCGTTAACACGGCCGTCTCGGCGGGTCCCTCTCCCTTGAGGGGAGAGGACAGGTGAGGGTGGGACTCCTCGGCTGTATCCGAGGACTCCCACCCTCACCCTCCCACGGACCTGCAGTCCGCGGGTCCCTCCCTCTCCTCAAGGGAGAGGGGTCTAGGGCCCTGCCCCCAAAACCGTCTGCGCTAAAAATTTGCCCAGTCGGGCTTGCGCGGGGTCAAGGTGGCCTCGCCGGCGTTCATCGGCTGCCCGCTATCCAGCTTGTCCAGGCGGATCAGCGCCAGGCCGACGCCGTCGACGGCCGAGCGCAGGGTGCCGGCCGGCTTGCCGTCGGCGCGGATCTGCGCGCCCGCTTCCGGGGTCGGGCCCTCGATCTCCACAGGGATCAGGCGCTTTTTGGCGAGCCCGCGGTACTTCATCCGCGCGGTCAGCTCCTGGCCCAGGAAGCAGCCCTTGTTCCAGTCGATCCCGCGCAGCTCGTCGAAGCCGCTTTCGATCAGGGTCGCCTTCTCCGGCTCCAGATCGGCACTGCCCTCCGGCACGCCGAGCGACAGGCGCAGGCGCTCGAACTCGGCCGTCTCGCCCAGCCGGAAGCCGGCTTCCTGCAGCGTCGCCTCGGCGCTGTCGCGCGGCAGGATCGCGCGTGCCCCCAGCCAGCCGAGCCTGGGATCGGTGAACGCCACGCCGTCGCCGAACGGGCGGGCGTAGCCCTCCAGCGCCGGCAGATCGAGCAGCCCCAGCGCGCGCACCCCGAGCAGGGCGTAGACGCACAGGTCGTCGGCTTCCGCGAGCTCGGCCTTGGCGCGCAGCTTGTAGATCGCCAGCCGCTTCTTTAAGTGCGCGCGCCGCTCGCCCTCGCAATCCATCCAGAGCGCGCCGTCCGGCCCCTCGACCAGGAAGAACTCGTGCAGGAACTTGCCCTGCGGGGTCAGGAAGCCGGACCAGATGGCCTGCTCGGTTGTCGCCTGATGGACGTCGTTGGTGACCACGCCATTCAGGAACGACCGCGCGTCATCGCCGGAGAGTCGCATCAGCGCGCGGGCAGGCAGCGGGACGGCGGTGGGCTGTTCGGTCATGATCGCGGTAGGTCGCTTTCGGCTCGCGAGCGGGGTTCGCTGCATAGACTCCTGTCGGGGAGATAACGCCGCTGGCCCTTGGCTACAAGCCGCGCCTCAGTCCCGGTACAAGTCCGCCCGGGTGGGCGGCAGGCCGCTCGGGCCCTTGGCCTTGTGCTTGCTGGCGAGCGTCTGGAAGATCCTGAGCGAGCCGTCCTGGAACGACAGCGACACGCCGGCCAGGTAGGCGATCCACATCCGGTACTTCTCGTCGCCGACTTCCGCCCGGGCCGCCTGCTCGCGCGCGATCAGCGCCCGGTACCACAGCCGGGTGGTCTGGGCGTAGTGCTCCCGCCAGCCCTCGACATCGTGGATCTGGAAGCGATGGGCTTCCATCACCGACAGCGTGTGGCCGATGTGGTCCAGTTCGCTTCCGGGGAAGATGTACTTGCGGATCAGGCGGTTTTCCGGGCGGATGCGGTTGAACCGGCGCGCCGACTTCTTGGCCCCGCGGGTGATCCCGTGGTTCAGCAGCAGGCCCCGGTCGGCCAACAGGCGGTAGAGGTGGCCGAAGTATGTGGCGTAGTTCTGGATGCCGACGTGTTCGTACATCCCGATCGAGGCGATCTTGTCGTACGGCCCGGTCAGCGCGCGGTAGTCCTTCAGCTCGACCGTCACGGAGTCCTGCAGGCCTGCCTCGGCGATCTTCGCCCGGGTCCAGTCGTACTGCGTCTGGGACAGGGTGACGCCGTGGGCGTGCACGCCGTGATGGCGCGCGGCGTGGCAGATCAGCCCGCCCCAGCCGGAGCCCACGTCGAGGAACCGCTCGCCCGGCTGCAGCCGCAGCTTGCGGCAGATCATCTCCAGCTTGTCGTGCTGCGCCTGGGCGATCCCGTTGGACCAGTCGGTGAAGTAGCCGCAGGAGTACTGCATCTCCGGATCGAGGAAGAGCCGGTAGAAGGCGTTCGAGACGTCGTAGTGGAACTGGATGTACGCCTTCTCGTCCCGCTTGGCCGGATCCCGACCGGTCGCCTCGCCCGCGTATGCGTGGGCGAGCGTCGGCGCCCGGTCGGGCGCGAACAAAAGCGGCCAGGCGCGCTTCAAGAGTGCCCCCGTGTGCACGTCGCCCAGCCGGATCTTGACCCGGTGGCGACGCGCCCGCTCGACGAAGTCCATCAGATCGGTGCCGGCAACGGCGAGCCGGCCGGCCGCGTAGAGACGCGCGACCGTCTCCAGCGTCGGCCGGCGCAGCAGGCGGCGCAGCACGCCCGCGTCGGCGATCCGCAGGGCCGGCGCATCGTTGCCGCCGGCGTTGGCGCCCAGCGCGACCCGGCTGCCGTCCCAAAGCTCGACCTGGAACGGGGCGTTCACGTCGCGGGCGAGCTGTTCGAACAGCGCCCTGGCGGCTGCAAGCTGGCGGTCGGGCTCGGACATCGCGGGAGAAACCGGTCTCGGCGGCGGACAGGATGGCGGCGGACAGGATGGCGGCGGACAGGAAGAGGACGCGACAGGCCGCACGATCACCGTTAGCCTACGCCGAACCCGCCTTCGTGCGAAAGGGCGCGTGGACGCGCCGCCGACGCGCTCTATTTCGTAGTCCGAAACTGATCTACCCGCCCGTCACCACGCAGGACAGAGACGAAAACCATGCGGATCGCGGACGTCCCCGGTATGCACGAGCACCGCGCGCTCGCGGTGGTGAACGACCAACTGACCGTCGCGGAGGCCGCGGCAATGATGGCCGGCCAGGGCATCGGCGCGGTCGTCGCGCTTAGGGACGGCGGGATGTCCGGCATTTTCACCGAACGCGACCTGTTGGTGAAGGTCGCCGCGGCCGGTCTGGACGCCGCCACGACCCAGGTGGCGGAGGTGATGACGACCGACGTCGCCACGATCACGGTCGACGACAGCGTCGAAGCCGCGGTGGCGAAAATGCGCGACGGCGGCTTCCGCCACCTGCCGGTGGTCGATGGCAGCGGGGAGCCGTTCGCCATGCTGTCTCTGCGCGACCTGATCGCACTTTTGACCGAAGTGCCCCTGACCGACGCGGTCCGGTAATTCCCAGCGACGCGGTCGGAAATTCACAAGATTGCACGCGCGGTCTGTGGAACCCGTCCCGCGCGTACTTATTCCATTATGTGAAATTATTTTTGTTCCAAATTGACATAGATCACGTCGCCGCCCCGACCGGGCCATAGAATCCCGGGCCAAGCGATCGCACCGGCCTTCCCCGAAGACCGGCGGCGGTCGACGCGGCGCGCGTCCCTCTCCTGCAAGCGGCCTCACATGTCCTCGCAGAGCGCGGCTCGCCGTCGCACATCCGACGCGACCATCTGGGGAGAGGAGACGCGGCCATGGCGAGCGACGTTCTGGTCAAGCCCGACGTAAAGGCGTTCTTCGACGACGCCACCAACACCATCAGCTACGTGGCGCGGGACCCGGAGTCCGACGCCTGCGCGGTAATCGATTCCGTACTCGACTTCGACTACGCCGCCGGGCGGACGAAGACCGAGAGCGCCGATCAGATCATCCAGTACGTCCGCGACAATGGCCTCACGGTCAACTGGGTGCTGGAAAGCCATGTCCACGCCGATCACCTGTCCGCCGCGCCCTACATCCAGCAGCAGCTGGGCGGCAAGATGGGGATCGGCGCCCGGATCACGGTGGTGCAGGAGACCTTCGGCAAAATCTTCAACGCCGGCACCGAGTTCGAGCGCGACGGCAGCCAGTTCGACCGCCTGTTCGAGGAGGGCGACAGCTTCCGGATCGGCGGGCTCGAGGCGCGCGTGCTGCACACGCCCGGGCACACCCCGGCGTGCCTGACCTACCTGATCGGCGACGCCGCGTTTTGCGGCGACACGCTGTTCATGCCGGACTTCGGCACCGCGCGCTGCGACTTCCCGGGCGGGTCGGCGGAGACGCTGTACAAGTCGATCCAGAAGATCCTCGCCCTGCCCGAGGAGACCCGCATTTTCGTCGGCCACGATTACGGGACGCCCGAGCGCGCCGAATTCGCCTGGGAGACTACGGTCGCCGAGGAGAAGGCGGCCAACGTCCACGTCGGCAACGGCAAGGACGAGACCAGCTTCGTCGAGATGCGGACCAAGCGGGACGCGCAGCTCGGCATGCCCAAGCTGATCATTCCGTCGATCCAGGTGAACATGCGTGCCGGCCGCATGCCCCGGGCCGAGGACAACGGCACGGTCTACCTCAAACTGCCGATCGACACGCTCTAGCCGGCTGAACGCGGCGGTCCGCGCCTCGAGACGGGCCGCCGCTCTTGTTTTCAGACCCGGTGGATAAGCCGGGCGCCTACGCCTCGTACAGGGAAGGTATACGCCATGGATATCCACCGCATCACCCCCGGTCTGTCGGTCGCCCCGCAGATCGCCCCCGCCGACGTCGGTCTGGCCGCGGCCCAAGGCTTCCGGTCGATCATCAACAACCGCCCGGCCGGCGAGAGCGAGGAGCAGCCGGCGACGGACGCGATCCGCGCGGCCGCTGAGGCCCACGGGCTGGACTACCGCGATATCCCCGTCGTCTCCGGCCAGGTCACCGACGTCGACGCCGCCGAGTTTTCCAAGGCGCTCGCGGAGATGAAAGGCCCGGTGCTGGCGTTCTGCCGCACCGGCACGCGCTCGGCCACGCTGTGGGCGCTCTCCAGCGCGCCGCTGCTGTCGGCCGCGGCGATCCTGGAGGCGACCAAGGCGGCCGGCTACGACCTGTCCGCCCTGCGCCCGCGCCTGGAGAAGCTGGAGGGCGCGGTCGCCCCGGTCGCCGGCGGGTTCCAGCCGCAGGTGGCGCACGAAGTGGTGATCGTCGGCGGCGGCGCGGGCGGCATCGCCGCGGCGGCCAGCCTGCTGAAGCGCCAGCCGGACCTGGACATCGCGATCGTCGAGCCGCGCGCGCAGCACTACTATCAACCGGGCTGGACGCTGGTCGGCGGCGGCGTGTTCGAGCGCGCCGACACGATGAAGCCGATGGCCGACGTCATGCCCAAGGGCGTGAAGTGGGTGCGCGCGGCCGTGGCCGCGTTCGACCCCGCGCGCAGCGAGGTCGTGCTGGAGGACGGCGAGCGCCTGGGCTACCGCGCGCTGATCTGCGCGCCCGGCCTGCAACTGGACTGGAACAAGGTCGAGGGGCTGAGCGAGACGCTGGGCAAGAACGGGGTCACGTCGAACTACCGCTTCGACATGGCGCCCTACACCTGGCAGCTCGTCCAGAGCCTGGACCGCGGCAAGGCGATCTTCACCCAGCCGCCGATGCCGATCAAATGCGCGGGCGCCCCGCAGAAGGCGATGTATCTGTCCGCCGACGCCTGGTCGCGCGCCGGCAAACTGGGCGACATGGAGATCGAGTTCTGCAACGCAGGCGCCGCGCTGTTCGGGGTGAAGGACTACGTGCCCGCCCTGATGAACTACGTCGAGCGCTACGGCGTGGACCTCTCCTTCCAGCACAACCTGATCGCGGTCGACGGGCCGGCCAAGACGGCGACCTTCGCGGTGACCGGCCCCGACGGCGAGACCACGACGGTCGAGAAGCGTTTCGACATGCTGCACGTCTGCCCGCCGCAGAGCGCGCCGGAGTTCGTCAAGAGCTCGCCGCTCGCCAACGAGGCGGGCTGGATCGAGGTGTCGCCGGAGACGCTGCAGCACCCCCGCTTCGGCGACGTCTTCGCGCTCGGCGACGTCGCCTCCGCGCCGAACGCCAAGACGGCCGCGGCGGTGCGCAAGCAGGCCCCGGTGGTGGCGACCAACGTTCTCGCCGCGCTCAAGGGCGAGGCGCCGCGGGCGGTCTACGACGGCTACGGCTCCTGTCCGCTGACGGTGGAGCGCGGCAAGATCGTGCTCGCCGAGTTCGGCTACGGCGGCAAGCTGCTGCCGTCCTTCCCGCGCTGGCTGGTCAACGGCGAACAGCCCTCGCGTCTGGCCTGGTTGATGAAGGAAAAGCTGTTCCCGCCGCTCTACTGGTACGGCATGTTCAAGGGCCGGGAGTGGCTGGCCGGCCCCGAGATGCTGCCGATGACCCCGGCGGCCCACGAAGCCCCGGAAGCCTGCGACTTCGGCCCCACCCAGCCGCAGCGGTAGGGGTCGCTGAGCTACCTGAAGCGTCCCGGTGCTCTCAAGTGGGACCTGCCGCCAGCGGTGGGTCCCTCTCCCTTGAGGAGACTGTTGCACGAGCTCGGATAAACCCGTGGGGCGTGCTTCGACACGCTGACCTTAGGCCAGCTACTCAGCATGAAGCTATGGGTTAAGTTTTTGAATTACTTCAAAGCTTCATCCTGAGTAGGACACCGGAGGCGTCCGTGTCGAAGGATCCCACACGGGCATTTGCGAGCCGTGCAAAAGTCTCCCTCAAGGGAGAGGGGTGACGCCTCGCGACATTCTATTTTATGACTAACTGACGCCCGCCCATGCTCTGAAAGTCCCCGATGCTGAAGCGCTATTTCCCGATCCTCTCCTGGGGTCGCGCCTACAACGGCGAGACGTTCGCCAACGACGCGGTCGCGGCCGTAATCGTCACGATCATGCTGATCCCGCAGTCGCTGGCCTACGCGCTGCTGGCGGGGTTGCCGGCGCAGGTCGGGCTCTACGCATCGATCGCGCCGCTGGTGCTCTATGGCATCTTCGGCACCAGCCGGGCGCTCGCGGTCGGGCCGGTCGCGGTGGTCTCGCTGATGACGGCGGCGGCGGTCGGGGAGCTGGCGTCCCAGGGCACGCCGGAATACTACGCCGCGGCGATCGTGCTGGCGCTGCTCTCGGGCCTGATGCTGACCGCGATGGGGCTGCTGCGGCTGGGCTTCCTGGCGAACTTCCTGAGCCACCCGGTGATCTCGGGCTTCATCACCGCCTCCGGCCTGATCATCGCGGCCAGCCAGCTGAAGCACATCCTGGGTATCCCGGCGGGCGGCCACAACCTGATCGAAGTCGCGCGCGCTCTCGCCCGCAACATCGCCGAAACCAACCTGCCGACCGTGATCATCGGGGTGGGCGCGGTCGCCTTCCTGTTCTGGGTGCGCAAGCAGCTGAAGCCGCTTTTGATCCGCATCGGCCTACCGGCGAAACTGGCCGACGTGGTGGCGAAGGCTGGCCCGGTCGCGGCGGTCGCCGTGACCACCGGCGCCACCTACGGCCTTGGCCTGCACAACCAAGGCGTCGACATCGTGGGCGCCGTGCCCCAGGGCCTGCCGCCGCTCGCGATGCCAAGCCTGGAGTTCGACCTGTGGAGCCAGCTCGCGCTGTCGGCGCTGCTGATCTCGATCATCGGGTTCGTGGAGAGCGTGTCGGTGGCGCAGACGCTGGCCGCCAAGCGCCGGCAGCGGATCGACCCGGACCAGGAACTGGTCGGCCTGGGCGCGTCCAACATCGGCGCCGCCTTCACCGGCGGCTATCCGGTGACCGGCGGGTTCGCCCGGTCGGTGGTGAACTTCGACGCGGGCGCGCAGACCCCGGCGGCGGGAATCCTGACGGCCGTCGGCATTGCGCTCGCCGCGATGTTCCTCACACCGCTCTTGTACTACCTGCCGACTGCCACGCTCGCGGCGACGATCATCGTCGCGGTGCTGTCGCTGATCGACCTGGGCGCGCTCAAGCGGACCTGGGTGTACTCCAAGACCGACTTCGCGGCGATGGCGGCGACGATCGGCCTCACACTGACGATCGGCGTGGACGCGGGCATCGTGGCCGGCGTCGCGCTCTCGGTCGCGCTGCACCTCTACCGCTCGTCCAAGCCGCACTACGCGGTGGTCGGCCAGGTGCCGGGCACGGAGCACTTCCGCAACGTCGACCGGCACAAGGTTGTAACCGCGCCCAACGTGCTGTCGCTGCGCGTCGACGAGAGCCTGTACTTCCCGAACGCCCGCTTCCTGGAGGACACGATCTACGACCGGATCGCCGGCGATACCGAGGTCCAGCACGTCGTCCTGCAGTGCACGGCCGTGAACGTGATCGACGCCAGCGCCCTGGAAAGCCTGGAGGCGATCAACGAGCGCCTGCACGCCGCCGGGGTCACGCTGCACCTGTCGGAGGTCAAGGGCCCGGTGATGGACGGGCTGCGCCGGACGCACTTCCTGGATGGCCTCACGGGGCGGGTGTTCCTGACCCAGGTCGACGCGATGCAGGCGCTGGCACCCGAGACGACGGCCCGCGCGCTCGCCAGCCCGCGCGACCCCGAAAGCGAGCGCGCGGGCGCCGCTTAGCCGGCCCCTACCCGGCCGCCTCGGCGGGCGGGGCGTCCGCGACGGCCCCCAGCCGGTCGACCAGATCGGCTCGGTTGCCGGCAAGTTCCGCGACCGTCACCCCGTCCAGGACCTGCAGGAACGCATCCAGGGCGGCGTCCAATGCCGTCGACAGGCGGCAGATGCCGATCAGCGGGCAGCTGTTGGTGTCGGCGTTGAAGCACTCCACCAACTCGATCGGGGATTCGGTCAGCCGGACGATCTCGCCCACCGTGATCTCGGCCGGTTCGCGCGCCAGACGGAAGCCGCCGCCGCGCCCGCGCACCGTCTCGACGTAGCCGGCTTTGCCCAGTTCGTGCACGATCTTCATGATGTGCGCCCGCGAGACGCCGTGGGCAGCCGCCACCTGGTCCACGCGCGTCAACGCGGGCGCGCGCAGGGCCGCCATCTGCAGCGTGCGCAGGGCGTAGTTGGTGTAGCTCTTCAGCCGCATCGCCCTCTCCCTTGGCGGTTTCGCTGCCGTCGAAGCTTCTGAGCTAACTTAAATCTGCAATACCGCTTTGCCCAACCCCGGGTGGCCTCGTAACGTATTCCTGTTAGGTTAATCGATGGAGCACGACGGCCAAGCAGGGCCGCGCGATCCACCAAGCACGCGAACCGAAAATACGAGCACGCGAAGGAGACCGCCCGTCATGGAGACGATCGAGCTGAACGGCGCCACCCTCGAACAGTGGGGTCCCAAGGAGCTGTACGAGGCGATGCAGCGCGGCGAGGTCGCGGTGATCGACGTGCGCACGCCGCAGGAGTTCGCCTTCGAACACATCAAGGGTGCGCTGCTCTCGCCGATGTCGACCTTTGACGCGCGCGCCCTGCCGTCGCAAGACGGTAAGAAGCTGGTGTTCCACTGCGGCTCCGGCGTGCGCTCCCGACGGGTCGCGGAAGCCTGCGTCAGCGCCGGCTTCGACCGGGTCGCGCATCTGGAGGGCGGTTTCGCCGCGTGGAAGCAGGCCGGCCTGCCCTACATCGCGATCGACCCCGCCACGGGCGGCCAGCACGTGGTCGGCGGTCAGCAGGCGTGAGCGCGCGCTCGACAGGCGCGTTGCGCACCGGCGGCCTCGTTGTGGCCCTTACCGCGACACTCGCCGCCGCCGCGCCGGCCGCGGCTAACGAGATCACCGTCCGGATCACCGGCGTGCGCGGCGGCGAGGGGTCGGTTAACGTCAGGCTTTGGCGCGGGCCCGAGGGCTTCCGGGACGACGCGCGGACGGTCCGCGGCGCCCGTACGCCGGCGCGCGACCAGGCGGTCGAAATCACCTTCCGCGCGCTCGAAGCCGGACGCTACGCGATCATCGCCTACCACGACGAAGACGGCGACGGCGAACTCGACCGCTTCTTCGGGATGATGCCGACGGAAGGCTGGGGCGTGTCCAACGATCCCGACGTCGCCGGGCCGCCGAAGTTCGACGCCGCGGCGTTCGACATGCCGGCGGCCGCCCCGGTGATCGAGATCCCGCTCAACTACTGATCCTGGAGAGGGAGCCCGCCCCTTGTCCGACCGGCCCAACGTCAAGCTGCCGCCGCCGGTGATCTACGCCGGCGCGTTCGCGATCGGCTTCGGCCTGCACTGGCTGGCCCCGTGGAGCGCATTCGACGGTGCGTTGCGCTGGGCGCTTGCAGCGGTGCTGGGCGTGCCGGCGG
>CAYRCO010000061.1:5812-13605 GCA_964422775.1 uncultured Rhodovibrio sp. | reverse complement strand
GGGCGCCTTACGGTTAGCTAAACATGCCCCGATGCAAAGTCAAGTGACAGCGGATCAATCACGGCAGGTGGCGCGAGCCCCATGGGGCTCCGGGCGCGCCCCGTCCGCGGCCAGGCGCACTTCGCCCACACCCGCCGTGCCCTTCCAAACTAGCGCTAAAACGGCTTCGCCTTCACCAGGATCACCACCAGGATCAGCGTGACCGTCGGCACCTCGTTCATGATTCGGTAGAACTTGTGGCCGTGCTTGTTCTGGTTGGCCTCGAAATCCTTGCGCCACTTACCCATCGCCATATGCAGCACGCTCATGATCACCACCAGCAGCAGCTTGGCGTGGAACCACCCCTGCGCGAACGCGCCGATGTGCAGCGCCAGCGCCAGCCCGAGGACCCAGGCGACGATCATCGACGGGTTCATGATCGCCTTGAGCAGCCGGCGCTCCATCACCTTGAAGGTCTCCGCCGGCTCCCCGGTCGCGTTCGCCTGGGCGTGATAGACGAACAGCCGGGGCAGGTAGAACAGCCCGGCCATCCAGGTGATGATCGACAGGATGTGGATGATCAGGACCCAGATGTAGGCCTGGCCCATGAAGCCGGTCATGCGATCCCCTCTCTAGCGTTGTCGCCGGCCCGGATCATTGCCCGGCCGGAATGTTTCACGTGGAACAGCGCCGCCCCGGCGATCCCGCGCCCCGCTTAACGCTGCCCGTGGCTGCGCACAAGCTCGACCAGCTCGGCGACGTGCTCCGGCGGGGTCTGCGGCACCACGCCGTGGCCCAGGTTGAAGACGTACGGGCCGCCCGCCAGCGTATCCAGCAACTCGCGCGTGGCCTGGCGCATCCCCTCGCCGCCGGCGACGACACGCAGCGGGTCCAAGTTGCCCTGAACGGCTGTGCGGCCCTGCAGATGCTCGCGCGCCCAGGCGGCGGGCAGGCCGGTATCCAGGCCCAGCGCATCGCCGATCCCCTGCTCCGCATACCGCTCGTAAACCGGCCCAACGCCGCGCGGGAACACGATCACCGGCGTCATCGGATGGCGCGCCTTCACCTTGTCGTAGATCTGCTTCAGCGGGGCCAGCGACCAGCGCACCACATCGTCCGGCGCCAGGCTGCCGGCCCAGGAATCGAACACCTGCACGGCTTCCGCGCCGGCGTCGATCTGGGCGCACAGGTAGTCCGCGGTGGCGTCCACCAAGAGATCGATCAGGGCCTGGAAGGCCTCCGGCTCCTGGAACATCCACTGCTTGGCCTTGAAGAAGTCGCGCGAGGACCCGCCCTCGATCATATAGGACCCGACCGTCCAGGGCGCCCCGGCGAAGCCGAGCAGCGTGGTCTCCTTGCCCAGCTTCGCCTTCACGCCGGCGAGCGTCTCGTAAACCGGGGCCAGCGTGTCGTGCATGCCCTTCTGAGATAGTCGCTGGGCGGCATCGCGCGGGTTTTCCAGCGCCTCCAGCTGCGGGCCGACACCCTCGGTGAACCAGAGCTTCTGACCCAGTGCGTAGGGGATCACCAGGATGTCGGAGAACAGGATGGCGCCATCCATCTGGTAGCGCCGGATCGGCTGCAGCGTGACCTCGATCGCTTTTTCCGGGGTGAAGCAGAGGTCGAGGAAGCCGTCTGCCGTCGCCCGGAGTTCCCGGTATTCCGGCAGGTACCGGCCTGCCTGCCGCATTAGCCAGATCGGCGGGACAGACTGGGGATGGCCGTGCAGGGCGTCGAGAAGCGGCTTGCCGGTCTCGGCGGGTCGGCTGGTGGCGTGATCGACGGGCATGTCCTGTCCTTCAAACTCTGGGAAGAGTTTAATTAAAAGAGTCGGTTGTGGTTGCTGGCCGGTGGAACCTGTGGATCGTTGCGTTGTCCCCAGGTTGTCCGGGCACTGGGTCGGCGTTGTGCGGCCTAGACGGTGTGTTGTGCAAGACTCGCCTGAGCGCGCGTGTTGACTCTGTGCAGCCGTGCCGAGTCGATCTGTCCACCGAGTGCCTGTGGAAAACGTGGACAAGCTTGCCGCGGCTGCGTGCGGCGTGCCAGTTTTCCCACCCTGTGGACCGGGCGCAAGCTCTGCGCACAAGTCGACTCATGGATTTCGGGTCAGGCTGTGTGGAATTGTCTTGCCACGCGGACGGGCCGGAGTCCTCCCGGATCATCAACAGGCCAGCCGGCCCGTCTGTGCATAAGCCGGTTTCGGTCCTGGCGAGGCCATGGGACGGCCTGGCCTGAACCCGGGTCGATCAGCGTATTGGGGAGCGATGACCAGCTATCACCTACACCTCGTGTCCGACGCGACCGGCGAGACCATCAGCTCGGTCACGCGCGCCTGCCTTGTGCAGTTCTCCGGCATCGAACCCGTGGAGCACGTCTGGTCGCTGGTGCGCACGCGCAGCCAGATGGATCGGGTGATCGCCGGGGTGCAGAAATACCCGGGTCCGGTCCTGTTCACGCTGGTCAACGAGGAACTGCGGACCAAGCTGGTCGAGGGCACGCGGGACCTGGGCGTGCCGACGATCCCGGTGCTGGACGGGGTGATCCATGCGCTCGCCGCCTACTTCGGGCTGCCGATCTCCGGCAAGCCTGGGCTGCAGCACGTCATGGACACCGAGTACTTCGAGCGCATCGAGGCGATGAACTACACGCTCAGCCATGACGACGGGCAGTCCACCGCCCACCTGGAGGACGCGGACGTGATCCTGGTTGGTGTCTCCCGCACCTCGAAGACGCCGACCTGCATCTACCTCGCCAACCGTGGCATCAAGGCCGCCAACATCCCCTACGTGCCCGGCATCCCGCTGCCCCCGGAGCTGTTCAAGCTGGAAGGCCCGCTGGTGGTTGGCCTGACCAAGGACGCGCAGAACCTGGTCCAGGTCCGCCGGCAGCGCCTGAACCTGCTGGACGAGCACGGCGGCGACACCGATTACGTCGATCCCGAGAAGGTGCGCGAGGAGGTGCAGGAGGCGCGCCGCCTGTTCGCCCGCAAGGGCTGGCCGACGATCGACGTGACCCGCCGCTCGATCGAGGAGACCGCTGCCACGATCATGACCTACTACAGCCGCCACCGTGCGCAGGAGGCCGGATGACCGACTCCGCCCAGCCCGCGGCGACCCCGCTCGAGGGGGCCGAGCCGGACGCGCCGCCGTTCGTTCTCGCCTCTCAGAGCCCGACCCGCCGGCGCATGCTGGAAGCCGCGGGTGTGCCGGTGCACGCAGCCGACCGGCCGGGCGTCGACGAGGATGAGGTCAAGGCCGCCTTCCGGGCCGACGGCGCCGGACCCGACGACGTCGCCGAGGCGCTCGCGGAGATGAAGGCGCAGCGCGTCGCCGGGCGTTACGGCGGCTGCCTGGTGATGGGCGCGGATCAGATGCTGGAGATCGACGGCGCGTGGCTGGACAAGCCGGAGACGCGCGACCAGGCGGCCCAGACGCTGCGCACCCTGTCCGGCAAGACTCACCGGCTGATCGCCTGCGCGGTGGTGGTGAAGGACGGGGGGCGCATCTGGCACCACATCCAAAGCGCCAAGCTGACCGTGCGGCCGCTGAGCGAGGAATTCATCCAGTACTACCTGGATGCGGTCGGTGAGACGGCGTTCGACAGCGTCGGCGCCTACCAGCTCGAAGGCGCGGGCGCGCAGCTGTTCACCCGCGTCGAGGGCGACTACTTCACCGTTCTCGGCCTGCCGCTGCTGGCGCTGATGGACCTGCTGCGCAACCACGGCGTCCTGCCGAGCTAGGCGCGGAATGCCCTCCCCCTTCAGGGGACTCGCCGATGCGCTCTGCAAGCTCGCTGCAGAAGGCGACACGATTGAAGGACCTACCCGACCCATGACCTTGACGGGCCGAAGCCAGCTGGCCGGCGTGCTGGGTTGGCCGGTGGCGCATTCGCGCTCGCCGCGGCTGCATGGCTACTGGCTGGACCAGCACGGCATCGACGGCGCCTACGTGCCGCTGCCGACCGCGCCGGAAGACCTGGTCGCGGGCGTGCGCGCCTTGCCGCGTCTGGGCTTCATGGGGGCGAACGTCACCGTGCCGCATAAGCAGGGCGTCTTACAGGCCTGCGACCGGCTGGACGACCACGCCCGGCGCCTGGGCGCGGTCAACACGCTGGTGTTCGACGGGCCGACGATCGACGGGCGCAACACCGACGGCGTCGGCTTCCTGAACAACCTGCGCCAGGGCGCCCCGGACTGGGATCCCGCGGCCGGCCCGGCGGTGGTGCTGGGCGCGGGCGGCGCGGCGCGGGCGGTCGTGGTCGCGCTCACCGATGCCGGCGTGCCGGAGGTCCGCATCGCCAACCGCACCCGCGACAAGGCGGAGGCGCTGGCCCGCGACCTCGGCGGGCCGGTCACGGTCGTTGACTGGTCGGCCAAGGCGGACGCGCTCGCCGGCGCGAATCTGCTGGTCAACACAACCAGCCTGGGCATGACCGGCCACGGTCCGCTCGAGATCGATCTGGGCGCCCTGCCCGCCGGAGCGCTCGTCAACGACATCGTCTACCAGCCGCTGGAGACCGATCTGTTGGCCCGCGCGCGGGCCGGCGGCCACCCGGTCGTGGACGGCATCGGCATGCTGCTGCACCAGGCGGTGCCCGGCTTCGAGGCCTGGTTCGGCGTGCGTCCGGCGGTCACGGAGGCGCTGCGTGACTTCGTCCTGCAGGACTAGCCCGCGCCCCCGCCGGACCCGCCGCCGGCCGGTCGTGCTCGGCCTCACCGGGTCGATCGGCATGGGCAAGTCCACCGCCGCGGGCATGCTGCGCGCCATGGGCTTGGCCGTGCACGACGCCGACGCGGCCGTGCACCGGCTGATGGCCAAGGGTGGGCGCGCGGTGCCGGCGATCGCCGAAGCGTTCCCGGCGGCGGTGCGCGACGGCGCGGTCGACCGCCGGGTGCTGGGCGCACGGGTGTTCGAGGATCCGGAGGCGCTGAAACGGCTGGAGGCGATCCTGCACCCCGAGGTCCGGGCGGAGGCGCACCGCTTCATCGACGCCAGGCGCTATCGCGGCGACCGGATAGTGGTGCTCGACATCCCGCTCTTGTTCGAAACCGGCGGGGAGAAGCTGTGCGACGCGGTCGCCGTCGTTTCCGCCCCGCGCTTCGTGCAGGAGGCGCGCGTGCTCACCCGCCCCGGCATGACGCGCGCCAAGCTGGCGCAGATCCGCGCCCAGCAGCTGCCGGACGCCCAGAAGCGCCGGCGCGCCGACTTCGTCGTCCCGACCGGGCTGGGGCGGCTGCATACCTTGCGCCAGCTGCGCCGAGTCGTCAAAATATTGCGGGACAGCCCGCCCAAGAGCCCACGATCTGGGAGACGACGGCCAAGTGCGTGAGATCGTTCTGGATACCGAGACGACCGGCCTGGACCCGCAGGCCGGCCACCGCATCTGCGAGATCGCCGGCGTCGAGCTGGTCAACCACGTCGCCACCGGCCGCACCCAGCAGCTCTACATCAACCCCGAGCGCGAGGTCCCGGAGGATGCCTTCCGGGTGCACGGCCTAGGCCTCGACTACCTCGGCAAGTTTCCGACTTTCCGGGACCGCGCTCAGGAGTTCCTGGACTTCGTCCAGGACGCGCGGCTGGTGATCCACAACGCCAAGTTCGACCTGGGCTTCCTGAACGCGGAGCTGGAATGGGCGGGCCTTAGCCGCCTGACCAACGACAGCGTCGACACGGTGGAGATGGCGCGCCGGCGCTTCCCGGGCGCGCAGGTCAGCCTGGACGCGCTGTGCAAGCGCTTCGAGATCGACAACAGCGCGCGCGACTTCCACGGCGCCCTGCTGGACTGCCAACTGCTTGCGGAAGTCTACCTGGAGCTGCGCGGCGGCCGGCAGCCGGGGCTGGAGCTCGCCAAAGATGCGCGCCGCGCGGCGGGCGCGGCCGGCGGCGCGCAGTTCGTCAAGCGCGAGCGCACCCCCCGCGAACCGCGCCCGCACGCCCCCAGCGAAACCGAAGAGCAGGCCCACCAGGCGATGCTCGCGAAACTGTCGAACCCGCTGTGGCAGCAGTAGCCTCTCGGGTTCACCACCAAGACACCAAGAAAAAGTAAGGGGTAAAACCACAGAGGGCACTGAGATCACAGAGCAAGTCATTCGGGCCCGAAGCGTGCAAAGAAGAGCTCTCTTGCTTGAAGAAAGCGTTTCACACCTTCGGGTATAGAATCCTCTTCTCCGTGTGCTCTGTGCCCTCTGTGGTGAAAACCTCTTCCTTGGTGCCTTGCTGGTGAACACACGAAAACGCCGGACTGCGGCACCCCGCAGCCCGGCGTTTTGCGTCTGACCCGTCGTTGAGCGCGCAGGTTACGCCTGTTGGCCGTCGCCGTTCTGGCCCTGCTGCTGGGCCGCGTCGGTCTGGCGCGCCTTCTGGTCGCGGTAGAGGCGGGTGAAGTCGACCGGATTGATCAAAAGCGGCGGGAAGCCGCCCTCGCGCGTGGCGTCGGAGATCACGTTGCGCGCGAACGGGAACAGGTAGCGCGGGACCTCGATCAGCAGCAGGGTCTCGCGCTGCTGTTCGGTGATCTCGCCGGACAGGGTCACCAGGCCGCCGTACTTGAGCTCGATCACGAACGCGGTGTGCTCCTGCAGGGTCGCCTTGACCTCGGCGTTCAGCACCACCTCGTAGGTGTTTTCCTGTAGGCGCGTGCCCTGCACGTCGATTGAGACCTGCGCGCTCGGGCTCTCCTGCATGTTAACGTAAATGCGCGGCGCGTTCGGGTTCTCGAACGAGAGGTCCTTCACGTACTGCGTGTGGATCGTGATGCCGCGCTGATCCTGCTGCTGCTGCGCGCTCTGCTGGGCGCCCTCCGCGCCGCCCTGCTGGCCCTGGCCCTGCGTGTCTTGGCCGTTCTGGTCCGAGCCGACGTTGTTGTCGTCCTGTGCCATGTCTTTCGCCTGCTGCGTTGGCTGGTTAACTGAAGGTCTTTTTAGGGTGCGGCGAATGCACGCGGGTCCTCGGGCGGCCGCGCGCCGTACCACCGGCCCCACGAACTCGAACGTTGGCTAGCACGAACGCCGTGGGCTCACAACCGCGCGCGCTGGTGGCCGCGATCGCGGCCGGCCGCAGGCGCCGGTCAGTGGCGCAGCCGACGGTTCGGATCCTGGTCGTCGCCGGGCGCACCGCCGTCGTCCGGGTCGCGGGTGATGTCCTCGTAGTCCGCATCGATCACCCCGTCGTCCGGGCCGCCGCGGCCGCCGAACGGCCCGCCCGGACCGCCCGGACCCCGGGGCCCGCCGGGACCGGCGTGCTGGGTGTAGACCCGCGCCTCCGCGTGGCGGCGCACGTAGGGCCCCACGATCTGCAGCAGGAACCGGCGGAACGGGGCGACGAACATCAGCATGCCGACGACGTCGGTGACGAACCCGGGGGTGAGCAGCAGCGCGCCGGCGAACAGCAGGCAGACGCCGTCGAACAGCGTCTGCGTGGGGATTTCGCCCTGGTCGAGCTGCCGGCGCAGCTTGTTGACCGTGGCGAGCCCCTGCGAGCGCAGCTCGATCGACCCCACGATCGCGGTGAGGATCACCAGACCCAGGGTGGGCCAAAGGCCGATCCAGCCGCCGACCTGGATCAGGACGGCGATTTCGATGATCGGCACGGCGATGAATAGAACGAGGAGGATGAGACCCATACTTGCCCTTTCCCTGCTTAACTCCTATGTGTTGAGGACGTAGGCAATGCGCAAGCGGGCGGATGCTGGTTGTCTCGCATCACGCGCGCAAGCGGCACCTGCCCACGGCCGCGCCTCGGCGGGAACGACGGACTTCAGACACCTGGACCCGACGTTCCCGCGTGGGCGACAACCACGTGCCGATGCGGCTTGTC
>CAYRCO010000061.1:0-5802 GCA_964422775.1 uncultured Rhodovibrio sp. | reverse complement strand
GACGTAGGCAATGCGCAAGCGGGCGGATCCGGGTTGTCTCGATCGCGCACGCAAGCCGCGCCTGCTCACGTTCGCGCCGCGGCGGGTCGACGGCCCTTCAGATTTGGGCCGAACGCGCTCGCGGCAGGCGTGACAACCACGTGCCGATGCGGCTTGTCGTCGAGGCGGACGCCTTACATTTCGGCGTGAGCCGGTCGCCGGGTCGACCGCACCAACGCCAGGACATAGGCCTGCTTCCATGGGTGAAGGCTTCCAGTTTTTCGACATCATCCTGTTCGCCGCGATCGCGGCGTTCCTGGTGCTGCGTCTGCGCAGTGTGCTGGGCAAGCGCACCGGGCACGAGCAGCGCCCGGGGCAGGATCCCTTCAAGCCGTCGCAGCAACGCCAGCAGCAGGGCGGCGAGCAGCCCGACCGCGACAAGGTCGTCCCGATGCCGGGGCGCGGCGAGGACAACGGCGTCACCGACGAGGAGTTGAAGAAGGCCGCCGACAAGGCCGAGACGCCGCTCTCCGCCGGTCTGACGCAGATCAAGCTGGCCGACCGCGACTTCGACGAGGACGGCTTCGTCCAGGGTGCCAAGGGCGCGTTCGAGATGGTCGTGAACGCCTACGCCCAGGGCGACCGCAAGAGCCTGCGCCAGCTGCTCGCCAACGACGTCTACGGCGACTTCGAGCAGGCGATCGACGCGCGCGAGAAGGCCGGGCAGAGCCTCGAGACCACGCTGGTCAACATCCGCGAGGCGGAGATCGTCGAGGCCGAACTGCAAAACCGCACGGCGTTCGTCACCGTCAAGTTCGTTTCCGAGCAGATCAACGTGCTCCGGGACGCCGAGGGCAACGTGGTCGAGGGTGACGCGGAGCAGGTCCTGGACGTGACCGACATCTGGACGTTCGCGCGCAACACCCGCTCGCGCGACCCGAACTGGACACTGGTCGCGACACGCAGTCCGGAGTAGTCTGCGGGCGCTCGAAGACAGCGCCGAGACGGACGATCCAGAATCATGCGACTCCAAGCTTTTACGGGCGCGGCCAAACGACTGGCCGCGCTCGTTTTATGTGCGCTCACGCTCGCTGCCTGCGGCGAAACGCCGAAGGAGAAACCGGCCGCCGAGGCCGACGCGGAGCCGCGCCTGCTGCTCGCCCGCGTCGGCTTCGCCGATCTGCCGGGCTGGCGGAACGACCGGGTCGCCGAGGCCCTGCCGGCGCTCAAGCGCTCCTGCGACCGGCTGCTGCGCCGCGACGCCGACGCGCCGGTGGGGCCGGACGGACGCGCGGGCACAGTCAAGGACTGGCGCCAGCCGTGTACCGCCCTTAAGGACCTGCCGGCGGGCGATGCGGCGGCCGTGCGCACGGCCCTGGAACGCCACTTCGTCCCGTTCACGGCGGAGAGTTCCGAGGGGCCGGAGGGGCTGTTCACCGGCTACTACGAGGCCAGCCTGCAATGCGCGCGCGAACGCCGCGGGCCCTACCAGCACCCGATCTACGCCAAGCCGGACGACCTGGTCACCGCCGACGTCGCCAAGTTCCGCGCCGACGTGAAGCCGACCCGGATCGTCGGCCGGGTCGAGGGCCAGCGCCTCGTGCCCTACTACACCCGGGCCGAGATCTGGGACGGCGCGTTCCGGCAGCGGGGCGATCTGCCGATCTTCTACGCCGACGATCCGGTCGACGTGTTCTTCCTGCACGTCCAGGGCTCGGGCGTGGTCAACCTGCCCGACGGCACGCGCCAGCGGGTCGGCTACGCCGCCAACAACGGCCACGACTTCTTCGCCATCGGCCGCGCCCTGATCCGCTCGGGCGAGATGGACGGGCAGGACATGTCGATGCAGGGCATCCGCGACTGGCTGCGCGCCCACCCGGACAAGGCCGACGATCTCATGCGCCGGAACCCGCGGTTCATCTTCTTCCGCAAGATCGACGGCCCCGGCCCGATCGGCGCGCAGGGCGTGGCGCTGACCGCCGGCCGGTCGCTCGCCGTCGACCCCGCCTACATGCCGCTCGGCGCGCCGGTGTTCCTGGACACGACCGACCCGGTCACGAAGCAGCCGCTGCGGCGCCTGATGGTCGCCCAGGACACCGGCAGCGCGATCAAGGGCCCGGTGCGCGGCGACTTCTTCTGGGGCTCCGGCGAACCCGCCCTGGAAAAGGCCGGCCGGATGAAGCAGCAGGGCCGGTATTACCTGCTCTTGCCGAAGAGCGTGGCCGAGCGGCGGGTATCGGGGTAGCGCCGCGGGCGGTGGCGGGCAGCCGTTAAGCAACCACGGCTGCCGTAGGGTGGGTTCGCCGCGTTTGCGGCAACCCACCATCCTTGGTGCGGGTCGAGACGCCGTTCGGTGGGTTGCTGCGCGAACCCACCCTACGGACCGGAGGCAAGGCGTTGCGGCGGGTCTCCTCTCCCTCGAGGGGAGAGGGTCAGGGTGAGGGCGAGGGGAGAGGGTCAGGGTGAGGGTGGGACTCCTCGGCGGATGGCGGGGAGTCCCACCCTCACCCTCCCACGCGCTTGTCAGCGCGCGGGCCCCGCCCTCTCCCCTCAAGGGAGACGGGATGGCGGCATGCACCCCTGTATGCCGTGTTTTACGTGACACACCAGCCGGCGCGACCCCGCCCACGCCGCTTGCCTTATGCGCCGCCCAAGGCCATTTTGGCGCGCGTACATGGGGAGGCGATAGATGGCCGCAAAGGCTGAAAAATCCGGTGCGGGCGGGCCGCCGCGCAACCCGCGGGTCGGGCTGTTCGTCACCTGTCTGGTAGACTTCGTCCGGCCCAGCGTCGGGTTCGCGGCCGTCAAGCTGCTGGAGGACGCGGGCTGCACCGTCGAGGTGCCGAAGGCGCAGACCTGCTGCGGCCAGCCGGCGTTCAATTCCGGCGACCGGCAGGATACCAAGCTGATCGCCCAACAGGTGATCGCGGCGTTCCGCGGCTACGACTACGTCGTGGTGCCGTCCGGCTCCTGCGGCGGCATGATCGCCACCCACTACACCGAGCTGTTCGAGGGCGACCCCGACCTCGCCCGCGACGCCGAGGATCTGGCGTCGCGCAC
The DNA here is from genome assembly GCA_964422775.1 of uncultured Rhodovibrio sp. Lineage (GTDB taxonomy): Bacteria > Pseudomonadota > Alphaproteobacteria > Kiloniellales > Rhodovibrionaceae > Rhodovibrio. The sequence continues at coordinate 2,763 of CAYRCO010000061.1, read as the reverse complement.
CTACGAGCTGCTGCAGTTCCTGGTCGACGTCATGGGCGTGGACGCGGTCGACGCCAATTTCCGGGGCAAGGTCACCTACCACGACGCCTGCGCCGGCCTGCGCGAGTTGGGCCTCAAGGGCCAGGCGCGCACGCTCTTGTCCTCGGTCGCCGGGCTGGAGATCAAGGAACTGGCGGACACGGAGGTCTGCTGCGGCTTTGGCGGCACCTTCTGCGTCAAATACCCGGAAATTTCCAACCAGATGGTCGACCAAAAGGCGCAGTCGGTCGAGGCGACCGGCGCCGGCACGCTGCTTGCGGGCGAACTCGGCTGCCTGATGAACATCGCCGGCAAGCTGCAGCGCCGCGGCTCAACCGTCCACGTCCGCCACGTCGCCGAAGTGCTGGCGGACATGACCCACGACACCCCGCCGATCGGCGAGGCGCCGGGCGAGAGCCCGGCCGAGCTCGAGACCGCGGCGGCCGGAAAGGAGGGCTGAGCCATGCAGCCGACCTCCCACGCCTTCAAGGAAAACGCCAAAACGGCGCTCGATAACCAGCAGCTCCAGCGCGCGCTCGGCAACATGAAGCAGGGCTTCATCGTCAAGCGCCAGAAGGCGGTCGACCGGCTGCCCGAGTTCGACCAGCTGCGCGACCACGCCAAGGAGGTCAAGGACCACGCGCTGGAGCACCTGGACTTCTACCTGGAGCAGTTCGAGGACCGCGTGACGGCCCAAGGCGGCCAGGTCCACTGGGCGCCGACGGCCGAGGAAGCCCGGCAGCACGTGCTCGAGATCTGCCAGCAGCGCGGCGCCAAGACGATCACCAAGGGCAAGTCGATGGTGGCCGAGGAGCTCGGGCTCAACGAGTTCCTGGAGAACCACGAGCTGGTCCCGGTCGAGACGGATCTGGGCGAATACATCATCCAGCTGCGCGGCGAGCCGCCCAGCCACATCATCGCGCCGGCGGTGCACCTGAACCGCGATCAGGTGGAGGCGGACTTCCGCAAGCACCACCTGCAGTTCCCGCCCGACCGCGCGCTGTCGGAAGCCCGTCAGCTGGTGAACGAGGCGCGCACGGTGCTGCGCCAGCGCTACCTGGACGCCGACGTCGGGATCACCGGCGCGAACTTCCTGATCTCGGAAACCGGCGCCACCGTGATCGTCACCAACGAGGGCAACGGCGACCTCACCCAGTGCCTGCCCCGGGTGCACATCGTGATCGCCAGCCTGGAGAAGATCGTGCCCACGCTGGAGGACGCGACCACGATCATGCGCGTCCTCGCCCGCTCCGCCACCGGTCAGGAGCAGACGGTCTACACCACCTTCTCCGCCGGGCCGCGGCGTGAAGGAGACCTCGACGGTCCGGACGAGTTCCACGTCATCCTGCTCGACAACGGCCGCTCGGCGATGCTGGGCAGCGAGTTCCAGGACATGCTGCGCTGCATCCGCTGCGGGGCGTGCATGAACCACTGCCCGGTCTACCACGCCGTCGGCGGGCACGCGTACGGCTGGACCTACCCGGGCCCGATGGGCGCGGTCCTGACCCCCAGCCTGATCGGGGTGGACGAGGCCGGGCACCTGCCCAACGCCTCGACCTTCTGCGGGCGCTGCCAGTCGGTCTGCCCGATGCACATCCCGCTGCCCAAGATGATGCGGCACTGGCGCGAGCGGGAGTACGAGCGCCACCTGCAGCCCCTGCCCGCGCGCACCGGGCTCAAGCTGTGGGCGACGCTGGCCCGGCGGCCGGCGCTCTACCAGTTCGCGACCCGGCTGCAGGCCAAGGCGATGCACCTGATCGGCAAGCGCAAGGGCCGGTTCGGCTGGCTGCCGCTCGCCGGCGGCTGGACCCGCCACCGCGACTTCCCCGCGCCCGAGGGCAAGACTTTCCAGCAGCTGTGGGCGGAGCGTGAGCGCGCGCGCGCCCGCGAAGATACCGCCGCCAAGGGGCAGCCGGCCGAATGACCGTCAAGGACAGCCAGCGCGAGCGCGTGCTCACCGCCGTCCGCCGATCGCTCAAGCGCGGGCCCCTTACGGGCGAGCGGCTGAAGGCGCTGGAGCGGCGCACGGCGAGCCCGCCGCGCGGCCCGGTGCCCGCGCGCGGCCAGCTGGGCCGGGAGGAGACGGTCAAGCTGTTCCAGCAGATGGCCGAAGAAGCCGCTGCGACCACCCAGCGCCTGGACACGATGGCGGAGGTGCCGCAGGCGGTGCTGTCCTACCTGCAGGGCCGCAACGAGGCCGCGCAGGCCAGGCTCGCCCCGCACCCGGACCTCACCGAGCTGGACTGGCAGGGCACGGCGCCGCTGCTGCAGGTCGACCAGGGCCGCGGCGAGGGCGACACCGGGGTCGGCGTGTCGCGCGGCTTCGCCGGGGTGGCGGAGACCGGCACGCTGCTCCTGTATTCGCGCGAAACCAGCCCGACCACGCTGAACTTCCTGCCCGCCACCCACGTGATCGTGGTGCGCGCGGCGGAAGTGCTGGGCGCCTACGAGGAGGCCTGGGACCGGCTGCGCGAACGGCTCGGATCCGACGGGGCGAAAACTTGGTCGGACAACTGGCCGCGCACGGTCAACCTGATCACCGGCCCCTCGCGCACCGCCGACATCGAGCAGACGCTGCAACTGGGCGCACACGGGCCAATGAACCTGCACGTCCTGGTGGTCGGCGAAGCGGACGCGGACTTCGGGGGCGATGAGCGCGGATGACGCCCCCGGCGGCCGGGCGGGCCGGCGGCGCGAACGCGTCGCCAGCCGGGCGGAGCGCGACCTCTGGCAGCAGGTGATGCG
>CAYRCO010000060.1:0-13759 GCA_964422775.1 uncultured Rhodovibrio sp. | reverse complement strand
CGCCTCGAGCGCGACTTGGCCTCGCTTCAGGACGCAGCGCGAAATTCGGGCTGAAAACAGGTTGGCTTCCGCGGATCCTGCTCGTGTAACTGCGAGGCAGTCAGCCGGCGTTAGCGCGTCGCTTCCGAGGTGTCGGCCAGGAAGGCCCGCATCGTGTCCGCGACCACCTTGCGCTCGAGGTCGCGGACGATGAACACCAGCTGGGTACGGCGGTCGTCGTCGTCCGGCCACTGCGGCAGGGCGGCCGGCGGGTGAAACACGTGCTGCACGCCGTGGACCACCACCGGCCGGTCCTCGCCCTCGACGTTCAAAAGACCCTTCAGGCGCAGCAGATGCTGGCCGTAGGTGGCGACCAGCATCTCCACCCAGTTGGCGAACCGGTCCCAATCCACCGGCGTGTCCCAGGTCAGGGTGAAGGCGTGGATCCGGTCGCCGTGGCGGTTCGGGTCGTGGCCTTGGTGGTGGTCGTGCCCGTGGTCATGGTCGTGGTCGTGATCCCGCGCGGCGTAGGCCTCCGCCGCCAGCCAGCGGCGCACGTCGGCGGTCTTGGTTTCCGGATCGTACAGGCCGGCCCCGAACAGCCGGTCCGGGTCGACCGCGCCGTGCGCGGCGTGGATCCGCGGGGCCGCCGGGTTCAGGTCGGCGAGCCGCGCCTCCAACCGGGCGAGCGCGTCGGCGTCCGCCAGATCGGTCTTGGTCAGCACCAGCCGGTCGGCGACCGCGGCCTGCTTCACCGATTCCTGCTGACTGTCCAGCGTCGCCGCGCCGGCGGCCGAGTCGACGCAGGCGACCACGCCGTCCAGGCGGTAGTCGCGCTGGACCATCTGGTCGTTCATCAGGGTGTGCAGGATCGGCGCCGGATCGGCGAGACCCGTGGTCTCCACGATCAGCCGCTTGAACTCCGGCACCTCGCCCCGGATCCGACGGGTGGAGAGCTGCTGCAGCGTCTTCACGAGGTCGCCGCGCACCGTGCAGCAGAGACAGCCGGAGTTCAGCAGCACCGCATCCTCGCGCGCGCTTTCGACCAGATTGTGGTCCAGGCCGACGTCGCCGAACTCGTTCACGATCACCGCCGTCTCGCCCATCTCCGGGCGGTGCAGCAGGTGATTGAGCAGGGTGGTCTTGCCGCTGCCGAGAAAGCCGGTGAGCACGGTCACCGGCACCTGATGACGGCTTTCCATGGAAGACTAGCCTCGCGCGGGTGTCGGGGGCTCGGCGCGGGGGCTGAGCCGGGTCAGCGCCCAGACGGTCAGCGCCAGCAGGGTGAGCGCGCCGGCCTGATGCGCCGCGCCCAGCCAGACCGGCACGACCCAGAGCAGGGTCCAGATGCCAAGCCCCAGCTGGCCCACCGCCGCCAGGGCCAGGACCGTAATCTCGCCCATCGTGTCGAAGCCGCGCGGCCGGGTGCGCGCCCACAGCCACAGCCCGATCGCCGCCACCACCGTCAGGATCGCCAGGACCCGGTGGTTGAACTGCACCGCCGCCGGGTTCTCGAACGGGTTCAGCCAGGTCGGCTCGCGGATCCAGTAGCCGCTCGGCACCCACTCGCCCGCCATCTTCGGGAAGGTGTTGTAGGCCAGCCCGGCGTTGATCCCGGCGACCAGCGCGCCCGCCAGGATGGTGACCGCCAAGAGCCCGGCGAACGCGCGCAGGCCTACCCGCAGGCCCCGTGCGCCGTCGCTCACCGCCGGCGCGGGCGCGAGCAGGGTGAAGGCGACCCACAGCACGTAGGCGTAGATCAGAAGCGCGAGCCCTAAGTGCGCCGCCAGGCGATACTGGCTGACGTCGGTCCGCTCGGCGAAGCCGCTCGCCACCATGTACCAGCCGATAAAGCCCTGCAGCCCGCCCAGCGCGAACATCGCGATCAGGTGCGGGGTCAGCGCCGGCCGGATTTTCCGGCGCAGCAGCAGCACCAGAAAGCCGCCGGCGAACAGCGCGCCGATCAGCCGGCCCCACAGCCGGTGGATCCACTCCCACCAGAAGATCTCCTTGAACTCCGCGAGGCTCATGCCGCGGTTGATCTGCTGGTATTCGGGAATGGTCTTATAGAGCGCGAACAAGCGCTCCCACTCCGCCTGGGAGAGCGGCGGCAGGGTGCCTGAGATCGGCGCCCACTCCATGATCGACAGCCCGGACTCGGTCAGGCGCGTGATCGCGCCGATCACCGCCATGGCGAAGATCATGACGGCGACGGACAAGAGCCACAGGCCGACCGCCCGGTCGCCGGCGTCGGCAGTGGGTTGGGCGTCGGCCCGGTCGGTGCGGTTGGCGGGGGCGGCGAGCATGCTCATAGCCGCCGATATAAGCCAGCCGCCCCGCCCCGCCAAGCGCGGCGGTTGGGCGCGGGGTGGCTGGGACAAGCCGCGCTACTGCAGCGAATACTGCGCGTCCACGACGCGGATGTCGTCCGGGGTGATCAGGTCGCGGCTGGCGACGCGCACGCTGTGCAGCTCGCCGTCCAGGTTTTCGCGCCAGAAGGTGAGGAAGCCGTGCAGGACCGGGTACTTCGGCACCAGGTCGTAGTCCTGCCAGACGAAGGTCTGCAGCAGGCTGGGGTGGTCCGGCAGGTGGTAGAAGATCTCCGCGACCGTCAGGCGATAGCCGCTGAGCTGCTGACCCGCTCGATGTTCCATCGTGGACCTCCAAGACCGTGGGGCGGTCGCACGCAAGGCTCGACAAGGTCGGCACGGGGATCGGTAGCGACGCTGCCGGCCATGGGCGCGTGGGACCGCATCCCTTAAGGATGCCGCAGTCAGCCCGGCTGGCAAGAAAAAAGTGAAACGCGCCAAGCGCTTGGCAGCCGCCGCCCCGGAGTGCTGCCAGTCGCCGGGGCGGTGCGACTTGGGTGCCCCAAGTGCAACGGCGTTTTTTTCACGCACACGCGACTTGACTTGCAACCCGGGCATTCTTAACTAACTAGCACTCCTCGGGGGAGAGTGCTAACACCCGGCGGGCAGGGGGCGCTGGCCGCCGGCAGGCTCGCCCGACACCGAGGGGATGGCGCCAAGCAACCGCGCCCGCTTCGTCCAACCGGCCCGCATCGGCGATCCGCCGCGGGGTCCGGGAAGGGGCGCACCAACTGGTAGGGAGAGACCAGAAGATGAAGTTCCGTCCACTGCACGACCGCGTTGTGGTCAAGCGTCTCGAGCAGGATGAGAAGACCACCGGCGGGATCATCATTCCGGATACCGCGAAGGAAAAGCCGATGCAGGGCGAGGTGCTCGCCGTCGGTCCCGGCGCGAAGGACGAGCAGGGCACCGTGCAGCCGCTCGACGTACAGGTCGGCGACACCGTGCTGTTCGGCAAGTGGTCCGGCACCGAGGTGACGGTCGACGGTCAGGACGTCCTGATCATGAAGGAGTCCGACATCATGGGCGTCCTCGAGGGTCAGGCGGAGGGCAAGAAGGCCGCGTAACGCGCCGCTTGCCGACCCAAGTCCGAGAACAAACCGTCAATATTTTTTCCGAGAAGTAGGAAACCCAGACGATGGCTGCCAAAGACGTCAAATTCGGTACCGACGCGCGCGACCGCATGCTGCGCGGCGTCGACATTCTCGCCAACGCGGTCAAGGTCACGCTCGGTCCCAAGGGCCGCAACGTCGTGATCGACAAGTCGTTCGGCTCCCCGCGCACCACCAAGGACGGCGTCACCGTCGCCAAGGAGATCGAGCTCAAGGACAAGTTCGAGAACATGGGCGCGCAGATGGTCCGCGAGGTCGCCTCCAAGACCAACGACCTGGCCGGTGACGGCACCACCACCGCGACCGTGCTGGCCCAGGCGCTGGTGCGCGAGGGCGCCAAGGCCGTGGCCGCCGGGATGAACCCGATGGACCTGAAGCGCGGCATCGACCAGGCGGTCGAGCAGGTGGTCAAGAACCTCGCCAGCCAGTCCAAGGTGGTGTCCGGCTCCGAGGAGATCACCCAGATCGGCACGATCTCCGCGAACGGCGACCTGGAGATCGGCAAGATGCTGTCCGACGCGATGAGCAAGGTCGGCAACGAGGGCGTGATCACGGTCGAGGAGGCCAAGAGCCTCGAGACCGAGCTCGAGGTGGTCGAGGGCATGCAGTTCGACCGCGGCTACCTCTCGCCCTACTTCGTCACCAACAGCGAGAAGATGGTCTGCGAGCTCGACAGCCCGTACATCCTGCTGTTCGAGAAGAAGCTGAACAGCCTGCAGCCGCTGCTGCCGGTGCTGGAGAGCGTGGTCCAGTCGAACAAGCCGCTGGCGATCGTCGCCGAGGACGTCGAGGGCGAGGCGCTGGCCACCCTGGTGGTCAACAAGCTGCGCGGCGGCCTCAAGGTCGCGGCCGTCAAGGCGCCCGGCTTCGGCGACCGCCGCAAGGCGATGCTGGAGGACATGGCGGTCCTGACCGGCGGCCAGGTGATCTCCGAGGACCTGGGCATCAAGCTGGAGAACGTCACCCTCGACATGCTGGGTCAGGCCAAGCGCATGACCATCACCAAGGACGAGACCACGATCGTCGACGGCAACGGCAAGGCCAAGGACATCGAGGCCCGGGTCGCCCAGATCAAGCAGCAGATCGAGGACACCACGAGCGACTACGACCGCGAGAAGCTGCAGGAGCGGCTGGCCAAGCTCGCCGGCGGTGTCGCGGTGATCAAGGTCGGCGGCGCCACCGAGATCGAGGTCAAGGAGCGCAAGGACCGCGTCGACGACGCGATGCACGCCACCCGCGCGGCCGTCGAGGAGGGCGTCGTCCCGGGCGGCGGTGTCGCCCTGCTGCAGGCCTCCAAGGGGCTGGACAAGCTGAAGGGCAACAACACCGACCAGCAGACCGGCATCGACCTGGTCCGCCGCGCCCTGCAGGCGCCGCTGCGCCAGATCGCCACGAACGCCGGCGTCGACGGCGCCGTGGTCGCGGGCAAGCTGATGGAGAGCACCGACCCGCACTGGGGCTACGACGCCTACAAGGGCGAGTACACCAACCTGGTGAAGGCCGGCATCATCGACCCGACCAAGGTCGCCCGCTGCGCGATCCAGGACGCGGCCTCGGTCGCCGGCCTGCTGATCACCACCGAGGCGATGATCGCCGAGAAGCCGGAGAAGCAGTCCAAGGGCGGCGGCATGGACTACGACGCCGCCGCGGGCATGGACTTCTAAGTCCAGCTTCCGCGCGCTCGCGAGAGCCGGGGCCGCGGGGGACATCCCCCCGCGGCCCTTTTCTTGTTCGGTGTTATCCGAATCCGAGACTTGACGGTCCGCGGGTGGAGCGGGCGCCAACAGCGGCGTCCCCTCTCCTCCACTGGGAGGAGAGGTTAGGCAGAGGAGGTAGCCTCTGTCGTCGATACCGCAGCCACCTCCTCCCCTAGCCCCTCCTCCCAGTGGAGGAGGGGAATGAGCGGCATGCCCGGCGGACACGGCCGCCGCCATCGAACCGCAACATCTAGCGCGCGCACCCCCGTTATCCACAGGATCAAGCGCACACGATTGTTGCGCGGGTGAATCGATCCTGGCACTCTCAAAATATGGTGGCGGGCGAGGTCGCGATCTCGACATCTGGCACTCGCCGCGCCGGCCATCCTTTGGCGGCTGCAACGGTGGGAGCACGCGCCACGCCATGATCTCTCTCGACCGGCTGAGCGAGTCCGATCCCGGCAACCCGATCGATCTGTTGGAGGAGCTGGTCTCCGCCAACGACTGGGCGTTCGACCGCCCGAGCGACGAAGAACTGGCCATCCAGGTCCAGGGCAAGTGGGTCGACTATCACCTCTGGACCGTCTGGCACGCCGATATGCGGGCGATGTCGTTCGCCTGCCACTTCGACTTCCGGGTGCCGGAGGCCAAGCGGCGGGAAGCCCGCGAGCTGATCGCCCGGTTCAACGAGACGCTCTGGCTCGGCCACTTCGACTTCGTTAGCGACGACGGGTCGGTCTTGTTCCGACACACCATCCCGTTGCGCGGCACCGCGGGCGCCAGCGTCGAGCAGCTGGAAGACCTGGTGGACACGGCCGTCGGCGAGTGCGAGCGTTTCTACCCGGCCCTGCAGCTCGTCGTCTGGGGCGGCCAGGCCACCGCCGACGCGCTCGCCGCCGCGCTGATGGAAACCGTCGGCGAGGCGTGAGGCGGGCTGTTCAGATGGGCAAGGCTTGCTAAGGTTGCACAGCGGCCCGGCGGGTTCCTCTCCCTCGAGGGGAGAGGACAGGTGAGGGTGGGACTCCTCGGCTATATCCGAGGAGTCCCACCCTCACCCTCCCACGCTCCATCGAGCGCGGGCCCCTCCCTCTCCCCTCAAGGAAGAGGGGATCGCGCCGTGCCGCATTCTCTGACTCCACACGAGCAGGCGAGGCACCGAAACATGACCAGCGACCGGCCGCTGCTGTTGGTCGGCGGCGGCAAGATGGGCGGGGCGATGGTGCAGGGCTGGCTGGCGCGCGGCACCCCGGCCGCGCGCATCCACGTCGTCGATCCCAGCGCCGACAACCGCCGGCCGCTCGCCGACCGCGGGGTGAACGCGGTTGCCGGCATCGACGACCTGCCGGGCGATCTGAACCCCGAAGTGGTGATCCTCGCGGTCAAGCCGCAGGTGATGGGCGAGGTGGCGCCGGCTTACACCCGCTTCGTCGCGCCCGAAACGGTGTTCCTGTCGATCGCGGCCGGCAAGACGATCGGCTTTTTCGAGCAGACGCTGGGTGCCGAAGCGGCGGTGGTGCGCTCGATCCCGAACACCCCCTCGGCGGTCGGACGGGGGATGACGGTCGCCTGCCCCAACGCCAACGTGACCGCCGCACAGCAGGACCGCTGCGACGCGCTGCTCCGCGGGATCGGCGAGACCGGCTGGGTCGCGGACGAATCCCTGATCGACGTGGTCACGGCCGTGGCCGGCAGCGGACCGGCCTACGTCTTCTACCTGATCGAATGCCTCGCCCAGGCCGGCATGGAGAACGGCCTGCCGGAAGACCTCGCGCGCAAGTGCGCCGGGCAGATGGTGGCGGGGGCCGGCGAACTCTACCGCCAGTCCGGCGAGACGGCGGAGCAGTTGCGCCAGAACGTCACCTCGCCCAAGGGCACGACCGAGGCCGCGCTCAACGTGCTGATGGCCGCCGACGGGCTGCGCCCGCTGATCGGCCGCACGGTCGAGGCGGCGGCCCGGCGCAGCCGCGAACTCGCCGGCTAGGCGGCGCGCCCGCGATGGAAGCGCCGAAGCTGAAGGGCAGCGTCAAGCGCGTCCACGACGCACTGGTCGCCGGCGGCTGGCGCGCCGACCTGCGCCGGGTCGATCCCAGCGCCAAGACCAGCGAGGGGGCGGCGGCGGAGGTCGGCTGCACGGTGGCCCAGATCGCCAAGTCGCTGGTGTTCAAGGGGGCCAGCAGCGGCAAGGCCGTGCTGGTGGTGGCGAGCGGCGCCAACACCGTCGACCCGGCCCGGGTCGAAGCTCTGATCGGCGAGGCGACCGAGCGTGCGGACGCGGCCTTCGTCCGCCAGGCCACGGGCTTCGCCATCGGCGGGGTCGCCCCGCTCGGCCACACCGCGGCGATCGTCGCCGCGATCGATGAGGAACTGCTGCAGTTCGACGAAATCTGGGCGGCCGGCGGCGCGCCCGACGTTGTCTTCCCGCTCGATCCCCAGCAGCTGCCGGCGATGACCGGCGGCGTCGTGGGGCGGGTGCGGGCTTAAATTGTTCCCCTCCTCCACTGGGAGGAGGGGTTAGGGGAGGAGGGTGCCGCCGGCGTAGGCCCTGCGCACCTCCTCTCCCTATCCCTCTCCTCCCAGTGGAGGAGAGGGGACAAGATGGCGATGCCGCCGCACGGCGCCGCCCTAGATCCAGTCGCGGCAGACGTACTTCACTTCCGTGAACTCCTCCATGCCGAGCCGGCCGCCCTCGCGGCCCAGGCCGGACTGCTTGACGCCGCCGAACGGGATCGGGGCGCCGGTCACCTTGGTGCGGTTCACTGCCACCATGCCGAACTGGAGGGCCCGACTGACCCGGTAGATCCGCCGCGGGTTCATGGTGTGCAGGTAGGCGACCAGGCCGTACTCGGTCGCGTTGGCGCGCTGGATCGCCTCTTGCTCGTCGTCGAACGGGGCGATCGCGGCAACCGGCCCGAAGGTCTCCTCCTGGAAGATCTTGGCGTCGGGCGGCACGTCGGCGAGCACGGTCGGCTGGAAGAACAGCTCGCCGGCGGGGTGCCGGCCGCCGCCGCACAGCACGCGCGCGCCGCGCGCCTTGGCATCCTCGACGTGCTCGACCTGCTTGTCGAACGCGCCTCGGTTCATCAGCGGACCGATGTCGCAGTCCTCCGGACCCGGCCCGACGGTGAGCGCGGCCGTCTTCTCCGCGAAGCGTTGGCAAAAGTCGTCGTAGATCGACCGCTCCACCAGGATGCGGTTGGCGCCCAGGCAGTCCTGGCCGGATGTGGCGAACTTCGCCTTGAGCGATTCGTCGACCGCCTCGTCTAACTCGGCGTCGGCGAACACCACGACCGGCGCGTGGCCGCCCAGTTCCATCACCAGCTTCTTCACCGTGGGCGCGCACTGGCCGTAGAGCAGCCTGCCGACCTCGGTCGAGCCGGTGAAGGAGAGCGCGCGCACCCGGCTGTCCTCGGTCCAGGGCGGGCAGACGGTGCGCGCCTCGCCGGTGACGACGTTGAAGATGCCGGCCGGGATGCCGGCGCGCTCCGCAAGCTCCGCGAGCGCGGTCGCGGAGAATGGCGTCTCCTTCGACGGGTGCGCCACCACCGGGCAGCCGGCCGCCATCGCTGCGGCGGCCTTGCGGGTCAGCATCGCCGAGGGGAAGTTCCACGGCGTGATCAGGGCGCAGATGCCGATCGGCTCGCGCCAGACCTCCATCTCCGCGTCGGGTAGATGGGAGGTGACGTTCTCGCTGTTCGGCCGCTTCGCCTCCTCGGCGTAGTACTCGATGAAGGAGGCGGCGTAGTCGATCTCCCCGCGCGCTTCGGAGATCGGCTTGCCCTGCTCCAGCATCATCAGCTGCGCCAGGTCTTCCTTGTTCGCCATCATCAGGTCGAACCAGCGGCGCATCAGCCGCGAGCGCTCTTGCGGCAGCAGGTCCGACCAGTCGGTGAACGCGGCCTCGGCGGCGTCGACTGCCTTGCGGCTCTCCGCCGCCGACAATGCGGCGACGCGGCCGATCACCTGACCGTCTGCGGGGTTGGTGACGTCGATCCGCTGACCGTCGGCGCCGCCTTGCCACTGGCCGGCGATGTAGGACTGGTCGCGCACCAGCTTCGGGTCGCCGATGTTGGCCAGCGGCGAGCCCGCCGGCAGGTCGGATGGGCTGGACATCTAATCCTCCGTCGTACGGGGCCGTTGCGCCGCGCTGGCGCAGGCGCCGGAAAGCGGCGCGGATGCGCGGGGCGGCAACGGCCGATGGGGCGTGAGACGCCGCGGGTCGCGCGCAACCCCGGAGACGCCGGGGCGTGGTGGCGCGAGCCGCGGCCATGCGCGCGTACGATAACCGCAGCCCGCGCACCGGGTCCATGTTCGTGCTTAGCAGCGGCACGGCCCCGTCAACGGCGCCGGACAGCTTGGGCCGAAAAACCGCCAAACCGCCGCCGGGCGCTGCCGCCGGCTTTGCGTTCACGTCCACGGCTTGCTATCAAGCCGCGCACTTTTCGCAGTCTCGGATCGAGAGGAAGGACCGGCAGCGATGGCCTACCAGTATACCTACGTGATGAAGGGCCTGACCAAGACCTGGCCGGGCGGCCGGGAGGTCCTGAAGGACGTCTGGCTGTCGTTCCTGCCCGGGGCCAAGATCGGCGTGCTCGGTCTGAACGGCGCGGGCAAGTCGACCCTGCTCAAGATCATGGCCGGCCTGGACACCGAGTACAACGGCGAGGCCTGGGCCGCCAACGGCGCCAAGGTCGGCTATCTGCCGCAGGAGCCGCAGCTGGATGCGAACCTGGACGTTGCCGGCAACGTCATGCAGGGCCTGGGCGAGATCAAGGATCTGGTCGACAGGTTCGAACAGATCTCCGCGCGCTTCGCCGAGGACCTCGATCCCGACGAGATGAACAAGCTGATCGAGGAGCAGGCCGAGCTGCAGGAAAAGATCGACGCGGCGGACGCCTGGGACCTCGACCGGACGATCGAGATCGCCATGGATGCCCTACGCTGCCCGCCGGGCGACGCCGACGTCAGCCGCCTGTCGGGCGGCGAGCGCCGGCGCGTGGCGCTCTGCCGGCTGCTGTTGCAGAAGCCGGACCTGCTGTTGCTGGACGAGCCGACCAACCACCTGGACGCGGAGAGCGTGGCCTGGCTGGAGCGCCACCTGGAGGAGTACCCGGGCACGGTCGTCTGCGTCACCCACGACCGCTACTTCCTGGACAACGTCGCCGGCTGGATCCTGGAGCTCGACCGCGGCTACGCGATCCCGCACAAGGGCAACTACTCCCACTGGCTGGAGCAGAAGCAAAAGCGCCTGCAGCAGGAGGAGAAGGAGGAGAGCGCCCGCCAGCGCGCCCTCAAGCAGGAGCTGGAGTGGGCCAAATCGTCGCCCAAGGGCCGGCAGTCCAAGGCCAAGGCGCGCGTGCAGCAGTACGAGCAGCTGCTGCAGGAGCAGAACCAGCCCAAGCAGGCCGCCGAGTCCGGCCGGATCGTGTTCCCGACCCCGCCGCGCCTGGGCGACCTCGTGGTCGAGGCCGATCAGGTGCGCAAGGGCTACGGCAACACCGTCCTGATCGACGAGCTGTCGTTCAAGATGCCGCCCGGCGCGATCGTCGGCATCATCGGCCCGAACGGCGCCGGTAAGACCACGCTGTTCCGGATGATCACCGGCCGGGAGGAGCCCGACCAGGGCACGATCCGCCTGGGCGAGACGGTGCAGCTCGGCTACGTCGACCAGTCGCGCGACAGCCTGAACCCCAAGCGCACCGTCTGGGAGGAGATCTCCGACGGCAACGAGATCATCGACCTCGGCAAGAAGCAGGTGAACTCGCGCGCCTGGGTCGGTGCGTTCAACTTCAAGGGCCGCGACCAGCAGAAGGAGGTCGGCACGCTCTCCGGCGGCGAGCGCAACCGCGTCCACCTCGCCAAGATGGTTAAGAACGGCGGCAACCTGCTGCTGCTCGACGAGCCGACCAACGACCTGGACATCGAAACCCTGCGCTCGCTGGAAGAGGCGCTGCTGGAGTTCCCGGGCTGCGCCATGGTGATCAGCCACGACCGCTGGTTCCTGGACAAGATCTCCACCCACATCCTGGCGTTCGAGGGCGACAGCCACGTCGAGTGGTTCGAGGGCAACTTCCAGCAGTACGAGGAAGACCGGATCAAGCGCTTCGGCGAGGAAGCGGTGCAGCCCCACCGCATCAAGTACAAGCGCCTGGAGCGCTGAGCGGCCGGTCAGCCGCGGCCAACGGGAACGAACGGACCGCCCGCGCTGTCGCGCGCGGGCGGTCTTTTTACGTCCGGGCTTAAACGTGGTGGAATGCGCCGTGGGCGGTGCTATTAACTGAGATGGAGGCGACATGTTCGACAAGATCCTGGTGCCGATCGATACGGCGCACGAGTCCTCCTACACCAAGGCGCTGCCGCTGGCCGCCGAGGAGGCCCGACATCACGGCGCCAGCCTGACCGTGATGACCGTCATCCCGGACGTGGAGCCGGTCAACGCCGAGCGCGTCGAGCCGGAGGACGAGCAGAAGCGCCTGGACGCGATCGTCCGAGAGCACGGGCCGAGCGACATGCAGATCGAGACGCTGATCGAGCGCGGCGACAGCGTGCACAAGACGATCCGGCGGAAGGCCGAGCAGCTCGGCTGCGACCTGATCGTGATGAACTCCCACCACCCGGAACTGAAGGACTACGTGCTGGGCTCGAACGCCTCCCAGGTGGTCCACCACGCGACGTGCTCGGTGTTCGTGGTGAGGTAGCGTACCCGGGCGGCCGGGGGGCGCCCGGGCGCTGGGGCAGCCGCCCATGATCCTTATGGGATGGCCCGTCCCCGTCCCACCGTCCCATGATGGGATCGGGCTGGTCACCGCCATCTCCGTGGTCGCGGCGGTGGGCGACGCCCGCAACTTCGACCGCGGGCGGGATTTCGCGGCCTGGCTGGAGCGACATGCCCGAAGGCCGAACCGGCCTTCGGGCCGAATGTCGCTCTAACTTCTTGAAGAGAGAGCAGGATGAAGACGGCGAAATTTGCGGGAATAGTCGCAGCTTCATCATGAGGAAGCCGGCGACGCCGGCTGTCTTGAAGGATGCGCGTTGGCGGTCGGCCCGATCGCGCCGGCGCTACGGCGACAGGTCGCCGTCGCGCTCGGGCGCGTAGGCGCCCTCGGCGAGGTTGTCTTCGAGCATGGCGATCAAGTTGCCGACGTTGCCGCCGGCGCGCTGGATCGCGGAGTTGTATTCGCTGCGCAGCGTGATCGCCATCGATACGCCTTCGGCCTTGATGTCCACGATCTCGTAGCCGTCGTCGGCCGGCCGGACGCGCCAGACGACCTGGACCTTGGGCGCGTCGTTCGCGGTCTCGCCGGGCCGCGCGATCAGGGTGCGCACGGCGTACAGGCTGGGCTGCGCCGGGTCCGGACGGGCGCCCTCAACGACGAAATCCTCGCGCCCGTAGTCCTTGAACAGCGGCAGGAAGCGCTGGGCCACGATCCGCTTGAAGACCTCCTGGAATTTCTCCTGCTGCGCGCTGCTCGCCACACGCCAGTAGCGGCCGAGTACGAACCGGCTGATCGCCTCCACGGCGAACCCGCGTTCCAGCAGGTCCAGGAATTGCGCGCGGCGCTGCGCCTCTGGGACGTCGCCGCGGCTCAACTCGTCGACCGCTTCCTGGCCGAGTTGTTCGATGAACTGGGCGGCGCCGGCTGGGCTTCCCTCGGCGGCGGCCGGGGTGGGTGCCGACGCGACCAGGGCCGCGGCAAACACGAACGACAGCGCGACAGCCGCCATACGCCGGGTGAAAGCGGTGATGTCCAGCCTCATCGCGCTGATATCCGTCTTCGTGTCGACTTACATAGGGCCGGAAATGGTTGGCCCGAGCTGACCCGACTATTCCTGCCGCGGCCCGTCGGTGTTCTGAATCGCCGCCTCGCGGCGCTGATAGTACAGGCTGCGGGCACGGGCGTAGAAGTCGACCGAATCCGACTTGATCTCCCGGAACAGCTCCAGATTGCGGGCGCGACTGTCGACAGCCCCGGCGACGCCGGTCGCGATCGAGAGCGTCTGGCCGCCCTCAATGTAGTTAAGGGGGTCGAGCAGCCAGTCCACGCCGCGTCCCGCGGCGTCACGCGCGCTCGATGGGCCGAACACCGGCAGCACCAGGTACAAGCCGTCGTCGGCGCCGTAGACCGCCAGCGTCTGGCCGAAGTCTTCGTCGTGATAGGGGTGACGCTCGTCGACGATGTCGAAGAAACCAAGCGAGGTGATCGTGTTGACGAAGAAGCGCGCCGCGGTGTCGTTGGCCCGGTCCCACTCGCCCTGGAAGACGTCGTTGGCCAGGATCACGGGGCTCGAGACGTTACGCACGAAATTGCGCACCGAATTCTTGACGCCTTCTGGCAGCCAGAAGTCGTAGGTCACCGCGACCGGCTTCAGGATGAAGGTATCCAGCGCGTCGTTGAAGGCGAACACGAACCGGTTCGGCACCTCCAGGGGATCGTTCGGCTCTTCGTAGCCGAGCAGGTCGTTGCCGCCTTGATCGGGCGCGTTCTCGCCGTTCGCCGCACAGCCCGCGAGCAGCAGCATGACGGCGAAGGCGCCAGCTATCCGCCGGCCCGCAAACCCGCTCAACCACGTCGCCATGGACAACCCCTTCACATCCCCTGAAAAC
>CAYRCO010000059.1:0-13773 GCA_964422775.1 uncultured Rhodovibrio sp. | reverse complement strand
ACCAACCCGATCAAGGCGATCACCGGGACGATGCGCAAGCTGGCCGACGGCGACACCAGCGTCGCCATTCCCGGCGCCGGCCGGAGTGACGAGATCGGTGAGATGGCGGGCGCGGTGCAGGTGTTCAAGGACAACGCCCTGGAGAAGGCGCGCCTGGAGGCCGAGCAGAAAGAGGCCGAGAAGCGGGCCGAGGAAGAGAAGCGCCGGGCGATGCAGGAGCTGGCCGACCGGTTCGAAAACGAGGTCGGCGGCATCGTCGAGATGGTGAGCTCCGCGGCCACTGAGCTGCAGGCGACCTCGCAGCAGCTCTCCGCGGCGGTGGAGGAGACCGAGGCCCAGACCAGCGCCGCGGCAAGCGGCGCCGACCAGGCCTCGGGCAGCGTGCAGACGGTCGCCTCCGCCGCGGAGGAGCTCTCCGCCGCGATCCAGGAGGTCAACGGTCAGGTGTCGAATGCGGCGAACAAGCTGCAGTCGACCGCCCAGGGCGCCCGCGACGCCGAAACCCAGATGGACGCGTTGTTGAAGTCGGTCGGGCAGATCGACGAGGTGGTCGAGCAGATCTCCGACGTCGCCGAGCAGACCAACCTGCTCGCGCTCAACGCGACGATCGAAGCGGCCCGGGCGGGGGAGGCCGGGAAGGGCTTCGCTGTGGTCGCCCAGGAGGTCAAGTCGCTCGCCAATCAGACGCGCAAGATGACCG
Source organism: uncultured Rhodovibrio sp. (assembly GCA_964422775.1). GTDB lineage: Bacteria > Pseudomonadota > Alphaproteobacteria > Kiloniellales > Rhodovibrionaceae > Rhodovibrio. Next base: position 13,073 of record CAYRCO010000059.1, on the reverse strand, counting down.
ACAACATCGCTAGCCAACTGGCCGCGGTGAAGCAGGCCTCCAAGTCGGCTGTCGACGGCACCCGTACGATTGTGGGCGAGGTCGAGACGATCAACGAGACCACGGGGGCGATCGCGGCGTCGGTCGAGCAGCAGACCGCGACCACCTCCGAAATCAGCCGCAGCGCGACCGAAGCCGCCAAGGGCACGGATGCGGTGTCCGGCAACCTCGGCAGCGTCAAGGAGGCCGCCGGGCACACGGCCCAGGCCTCGGGCAGCGTGAGCGAGGCGGCGAACGACCTGGCCCGGCAGGCCGAGGGGCTGAAGTCGGCGGTACAGTCGTTCCTAAGCGAAGTCAGGGCGGCTTAAAGCGATCGCGTCGATGGTGGGGGAGACGATGAGCCATCTGAAGTCCAATCGATCCGTCACCATCGACGCGTTCGCTCATTTCGAGCAGCTGACGCAATCCGTGCTGGTCACAGAGGCGATCCTGTCGGCCCCAGGGCCGCGGATCCTGTATGTCAATCCCGCGTTCGAGCGGATGACCGGCTGGTCGCGTGAGGACATCGTCGGCTGTACGCCCCGCGTACTTCAGGGGCCGCAAACAGGCCGCGCGCTGATGCGCGATCTGAAGGCGGCGCTGCGGCGCGGGGAGTCCTGGAGCGGCGAGACCACCAACTACCGGCGCGACGGCACACCGTTCATCATGAAATGGTCGGTTTCGCCGGTGTGCGACGCCGACGGTCAGGTACGTCGCTATATCGCGATTCAGGAGGACGTCACCGAGCTTAGGGCGCGTGAGCGCCGCGAGGCGCATCTGCAAGCGATGACCCAGCAACTGATGGCGGCTGCCTCCGAGGGCATCGTGGTCACAGATGCCGCGCAGCGGATCACCTCGTTTGGCGCCGGCGCGGAGCGGATCTTCGGGTGGCGCGAGCAGGAGATCCTCGGCCAGCCGCTGTCCGTGCTGATTCCCGATCGTTATCGAACCGCGCACGCTCAGCACGTGCAGAGCTTCGCGACCGAGGGCGTCGGCGTGCACCACATGGCTGAGCGCGGCGAGGTCACCGGCCTGCATCGCGATGGGCGGGGGTTTCCAGCTATGGTCACGGTCGCCGGTCTCGGGGGCCCGGGCGGCGACGGCTTCATCGCGGTCGTGCGCGACCTGTCCATCCGCAAGGCGCAGGCCCGCAAGCTGGCGGAGAGCGAACGCCGTTACCGCGCGGTGTTCGATTTGACCTACCAGTTCGTCGGCCTGTTGACGGCGGACGGCCGGGTGCTGGAGGCCAACCACACGGCTCTGGCGTTCTTCGACGGCACGATCGACGCGGTGCGCGGACGCCACTTTGTCGACACGCCCTGGTTTGACGGCAGCCCGGATACGCGTGAGAGCGTCGGCTCGGCCCTGGAGACCGCCGCAGCCGGCGAGTTCGTGCGCGGACAGATCACGCTCAAGGCGCCGGACGGCAGTCAGCGCACGTTCGACTATTCCATCCGGCCGGTGTTCGATGCCGCGGGGGCGGTCGAATACCTGATCCCCGAAGGCCGCGACATCACCGAGTTGGTCCGCTCGACCGAGGACCTGAAGACGCGTAAGCGCCAGCTCAACGAGGCGCAGCGGATCGCCCGCGTCGGCGACTGGCGCTGGGACATCGGGACCGGTCGGCTGGCTTGGTCCGAGGAAATCTTTCAGATCTTCGGCATGGATTCCGGCAGGGAGCCAACCTACACGGAATTCCTCGCCGCGGTGCATCCGGAAGACCGGGTGGAGATCGAATCCCGGGTTCGCGACGCCCTTGCCGGGCGCGAGCCTTACGCCCTGGATCACCGGATCGTGCTGCCGGACGGGCGCGAGCGGATCGTGCACGAGCAGGCGGAAGTCCGCTACGGCGCGGACGGGCGACCGGTCGAAATGGTCGGGATCGTCCAGGACGTGACCGAGCGCAAACGCATGGAGCAGGCGCTTCTCAACGCCAAACGCGACGCGGAGACCGCGAACGAGGCGAAGTCGCGTTTCCTGTCGACGATGGGGCATGAACTGCGCACCCCGTTGAACGCGATCAACGGGTTCTCGCAGCTGATCGCCGAGGAAACGTTCGGCCCGGTGGGCTCACAGCAGTACGCCGAGTACGCGCACCTGATCCATCAAAGCGGCCGTCATCTGCTCGACGTGATCAATACCATCCTGGACGCGACCCGGATCGAAAGCGGTCGGATGGAACTCGCCGCCGACTGGTTCTCCACCCAGGCATTTCTGCAGCACACGCTCGATCTCGCGCGCGCAGAAAGCGGCCGACCGGAGGTCGAGATCCGGCTGGAGAAGACGGCCCAAACCGAGGTGCTCGCCGACCGCCGCTTGCTCCGGCAGGCCTTACTGAATCTGGTCGCCAACGCCGTTAAGTTTTCGCCGCCCGGGGCGACCGTGCGCGTGTCCGGCAAGGTTTCATCGGCCGGCGCGTTCGAGATCGCGGTCAGCGACAAAGGACCCGGTATTCCGGCAGAGGCGATCGAGCGTGTGACTCTGCCATTCTTTCAAGCCGACGATAGCTTGAGCCGCACGCACGAAGGTTCCGGTCTTGGTCTCTACCTGGCGAAGTCGTTTATGGAATTGCATGGCGGCGGGCTGGAGATCACAAGTCCGGGCACGGGCGGCACCGTCGCTGCCCTGAAGCTTCCGGCAAGCCGGGTGCATCGGGACTAACGGGGTCTGGCGCCGTGGGTGATCGGACCGTCCATCCGCAATCGTGCGTCTGTGCCGTGACGCCGACGCGGCACCCCGCAGGCAACCGGAAGCAAGGAATGTCCACTAGAGCGAAATGCTGGAAGGCCGAATCGGCCTTCCAGCTGAATTTCGCTCTAAGCCTTTGAGTATAGAGCAAAGTTCAGCTGAAAGGTGTTCGCACCTTTCAGCATATTGCTCTAGCCTGACCGTCCTGGCGCGGCTTTACGATCCGCGAACGCTGCTGGGCCGGCTGCGCGATCACTTGCGCCAGGCAGACGTGGACGCGGCCCGCTTCGCGATCGACGGGCAGGTCGGCTTGAGCCAACTGCGCGAGAAGGATGCGAGGAAGCTGCGGGCCTTGCTCCGGGAAGCCCACCGGGACGGCCCGGGCGGGATCGATTGAGCGCTAGCCCTGGCGGACGTACCGGCCCGCGGTATAGATCGCCGCGCCGACGGCGGCGATGCAGACGATGATGATCAGGCCGGGTTGCCAGCCGTGGTCGCGGAACGCCTGCGGGGTCGTCCAGAGCTGATCGGCGATGATCAGGCCGGTCAGGCCGCCGAGCGCGACCCCGCCGGGGATGGCGGCGTTAAGCGCTTGCGCGTTGCGGTCACTGGAGGTCATACGACTTCCTATTCGAGGTGATCAAACGCCCAGTCTATCAGAACTATTGAATAAGCGTCAGGTTTTTCCGGTATGTAGCTGTGTCATCTTCCCCTCTTTCGCTCTTTCCAGATCGAGATTTATTCTAGAAATATTACACTTGTATCATGTCGCAGATCGGAAACGACAAGCTTGCCGCACCCGCTTGCCCGCGCTGTTCGAGGGCACCGTGCGCCCGCCGGCAGCGGGCTGCGGCGCACGAACCCCCGGCTTCAGCCGCCGTAGCGCTTCTGCCACGCCTGCTCGATCCGGGTCATCCAGGTGGGATGGGGTTCGAGCAAAGTAGGGCCGAGCTCGCTCGGGCTGAGCGTGGCCGTGCCGCGGTCGATGTCGGCGAACAGTTGGCGCTTGTCAGATGGAAGCTCGTCCACGTCGAGCACCGTCTGATCGCCCCAGACGTCGGGCTTCGCCTTGTGCGCCTGGGCTTCCGGGCTCATCAGGAAGTTCGCGACCACCATCGCGCCTGCCTTGTGGGCGGCGTTGTAGGGGATCGCGACGAAGTGGGTGTTGCCGATCATGCCGCTGTCGAAGACGAAGGTGCGCGCGCTCTCCGGCAACCGTCCGTCCTCGATCAGGCCCGAGGCCTGCGACGGGTAGAACGACAGCGCGATGTCGAGCACCCCGTCGTTCAGCATCTGGACCTGCGCCGGCCCGCTCTTGGGAAAGTCGCGCCCGTTGCGCCAGAGATGCGGGTGCAGGTCGTCGAGGTAGGCCCACAGCGGTTCGGTTACGCGCCTGAACTGAGTGTCCGACTGCACGGCTTCCTGCAGCACGTCCGGATCGCGCGACAGTTCGATCAGCGCCTGCTTCAGGAAGGTGGTGCCCAGGAAGTCCGGCGGGGCCGGGTAGCTCAGCCGCCGGGGATGCGCCTTAGCCCAGCTGGCGAGCGCGCGCATGCTCTGGGGCGTCTCGCCCGGATCGATCCGGGCGCTATCGTAAATGAAGTTGAACTTGGCCATGCCCCAGGGGGCCTCGTAGGCCTGCGTCGGGATGGTAAAGTCGATCTTGGTGGTCGGCTTCTCGTCGAAGTCCACCAAGTCCCAGTTGGGCAGCTTGTCGGCGAACGGCCCGAACAGCAGGTCGTTCTCCTTCATCTTGGCGAAGTTCTCGCCGTTGATCCAAATCAGGTCGATCGACCCGCCGGTGTCGCGCCCGGCGGTCTTTTCCGACAGCACCCGGGTGACCGCGTTCGCCGTATCGGACAGCTTGACGTGGCGCAGTTCGATCCCGAAGCGCGCGTCGACCTCGTTCGCGACCCAGTCGATGTACTGATTGACCTGCGGATCGCCGCCCCAGGCGTTGAAATAGACCGTCTGCCCTTCGGCCCGGCTGAGCGCGGTATCGTAGCTCATTACGCCGTCCGCGGCCGATACCGCGGGTGCGGCGATCGCGAGGCCGAGCGTAAGGGCAATTCCCTGCCAGCGCCTGCGGGCCGCCGCGGCGGCATGCGCACGTGAAAGTGTCATCTGCGCTCCCCTTCGATTGATTGATCCCCCAAGTGTTGGCCGCTGAGGCTAATTCGCCGCTTCGCCCCTGTCAGCGCCGCTCACGGGGGATTGATAGACGGTGCGCTCAGCCGCTCAGGTACGCGTCCAACCCGGGTTCGCCCAGCCATTCGGCGCGCATCCGCCGCAGGGTTCGGGGGCGCAGGTAGAGCGCCACGCGGTCGGCGACATGCGCGATCACCGCCGGGTCGGTGTTCTCCGCCGACCAGTCGCGCGCGCTCTCGCCAGCCGCCGCGCGGGCGGCACGGCGGTGTTCGACCGACCACATCGCGCACCAGGTGATGGCGCGCAGAAAGGTGATCCGGCGCATCGCCGTTAGCCAGGGCCGCATGCGCGCGGCAAGCTCGGGCCCGACGATCTCCAGGTACTGCCGGTAATACGCCGCCAGTTGCTCGACGCTCAGGTCCGCGTGGGTGTCCGGGTCCCAGGTCGTGGAACTGTACAGCGTCGCGTGGGCGAGATCGGTGCCGGGCGAGCCGTAGAGCGCCTTTTCCAGGTCGACGATCACCGCCCGTCCGTGCCGATCGATCAGGAAATTCCCCGGATGGGTGTCGGTCAGAACCAGCCGGACCGGCTGGTCGGCCCCGGCGGCGCACGCGGCGAAGTCGCGCGCCCAGGCGAGTTCGGCCTCGATCTCCGCTTTGGCGGCGGGGTCGAGTTCGGCGACCTCGAGGTAGGCGGCCTGCGCCTCGATCTCCGCGAGCGCCCCCGCGACCGCGTCGCTGTGGACGGACAGGGGCGGCCGGTCGGCTGGCTCGGGAACCGGCAGGCCGTGGACCCGCGCCATCGCGCTTGCGAGCGCGGGCAGATCGTCCGGCAGCCGCGGCGGCCTGCCGACGATCTCCTGCACCACCAGCGCGCCCATCGGCAGTGCGGCATCCGGCGGCAGCACGGCCGCCAGCGCGGGCGCGTGCCCGCTGGCGCTCACCCGCGCGAAGCAGGCGGCCTGGTAGGCCAGGTTGTCCTGCGCGGACAGTGCGAACTGGCTCTGCTTGGGCACCCGCAGAACCCAGCCGCGATCGCCCAAGCGGAAATGCTCGTGCGCCAGCCCCTTCACGGCCATCGGCTGCAGTTCGCCGTCGCGAAGGTCGGCGAAGCGCGGGTCCACGCGCACAGCGTCGGTCAGGGTTTCGAGGTCGGGAACCGCCGGCATAGGCCGAGCGCATAGCATGTCTGGCGTGGCGCGAGGAGCCCGCTGATGGCAGACGTGCGGTCACGATCGTGCTATCAGCGTGGCTGTGATGGCCGCCTCCGACACCGCGACCGCCGGGCACGAGCCCGAACGCGCGCCCCAGACCGGGGCCGGCGCCGCGCGCGGGCTACCGCAGGCCCGGCCAACCGATCCGGCCGAGACGCTGTCGGTGGTGATCCCGACCCTGAATGCCCAAGCGCGCCTGCCAGGCTGCCTGGGCGCGCTGCGTGGAGCACGGGCCGCCGGGGTCGTCGACCAGGTGATCGTCGCCGATGGCGGCTCCACCGACGCCACCCGCGACATCGCCCGGGAGTTCGGCGCGATCGTGATCGATGCGGCGCCGGGCCGGGGTAGCCAGCTGTCGGCCGGCGCGGCGGCGGCGAGCGGGGGCTGGCTTCTGTTCCTGCACGCGGACACGCGGCTCGCGCCCGGCTGGGAGCGGGCGCTCGGCGCGCACTTGGCCGACGGCGCAGCCCGACACACGGCGGCCGCCTTTCGCTTGGCGTTCGACGAGGTGTCCGACGGCGCGGACCGGGTCGCGCGGCTGGCCAACTGGCGGGCACGCCGACTGGGCCTGCCGTACGGCGACCAGGGCCTGGTGATCGGCCGGGGCCTGTACGATCAGATCGGCGGCTATCGGGCGCTGGCATTGATGGAAGACGTCGATCTGGTCCGCCGGCTGGGCCGGCGGCGCATCCGGCTCTTGAACGCCGTCGCAGTGACCAGCGCGGCGCGCTACCGCCGGGACGGTTGGTGGGCGCGGCCCGCCCGCAATCTGGGCGTGCTCGCGCTCTACCTGCTTGGTGTCCCGCTGCGCGCCGTCCGTCGCCTGTACGGCTGAGGCAGACATGACGGGCACGTGCTCCAGACGGCATCTGGTGATCTTCGCGCGCAGGCCGCAGCTTGGCACGGGCAAGCGCCGCCTGGCGCGCGGGGCGGGCGACCTCGCCGCCTGGCGCTTCCAGCGTCTGATGCTGGCCCGGCTGCTGCGCCGGCTGGGGCCGGATCCGCGCTGGACCACTTGGCTGGCGGTGACGCCGGACACGGCGGCGCGCGATCTCCGCTGGCTGCCCGTTCTGGGGTCGGCGTCGGTGCGGACGATGCCGCAGGGGCCGGGCGACCTCGGTCAGCGGATGGCCCGTCCGATGGTGGTCCTGCCGCCCGGCCCGGTGGTCGTCGTCGGCAGCGACATTCCCGGGCTTGGCGCGGCGCAGGTCGCAGCCGCCTTCGACGCCCTGGGGTCGAGCGACGCGGTGCTGGGCCCAGCGGCCGACGGCGGCTACTGGCTGGTCGGACTGGCCGCGCGCGCCCGCAAGCGGCCGCCGTTCGACGGTGTGCGTTGGAGCGGCCCGCACGCGCGCGCCGACACGTTGGCCAACCTGGCGCGCGACCGCGCGTCCTGGCGGCTACTCGCCCCCTTGTCGGACGTGGACGAAGCTGGCGACTTGCGCCCGGAGCATTTCCGCTAACCTTTCGGCGGGCGCCCGGAAAGGATCCGGGCGGGGAGCGGCCGGAGGGTCCGCAGCGGATGTCGGCGGGTTGTAGGATTGTGGCTGCAAAGACGATGGACGCGCTGCTGTTCGACTGCGACGGCGTGCTTGCGGAGACCGAACGCGACGGGCATCGCGTCGCGTTCAACCGGGCATTTGCCGACCTTGGGATTGACACGCACTGGTCGGTGGCGCGCTACGGCGAGCTGCTCGCCGTGGCCGGTGGCAAGCAACGGCTGCGCCGGTATTTCACCGAGGTCGGCTGGCCCGATGGCTGGTCCGACACGGATCGGCTCGTCGCCGATCTGCACCGGCGCAAGACCGAGATTTTCCAGGACATGGTCCGCCGGGGCGAGATGCCGCTGCGCGCCGGCGTTGCGCGCCTGACCGACGCCGCGATCGACGCTGGAATCCCCGTCGCGGTGTGTTCCACGGCGAACGCCGCTGGCGTACGCGCGATCCTGGAGACGGGCCTGGGCACCGGCCGAGCAAGGCGGATCGCCGTGTTCGCGGGCGATGTGGTCACGGCCAAGAAACCGGATCCGGCGGTCTACCGGCTTGCCGTGTCGGAGCTGGACGTCAGCGCAGATCGTACGGTCGCGGTCGAGGACAGTCGTAACGGGCTGCTGGCGGCCAAGGGCGCGGGGCTGCATTGCATCGTCACGCCGTCTCACTACACCGCGCGGGAGACGTTTCCGGAGGCCGATCTGGTGGTGCCGGACCTGGGCGACCCGCCCAAGCCCGCGTTTACGCTGGCGGACTGCCGTGCGCTCTGCGCGCGCGCTCAGGGGTAGGCGTCGCAGCTAAGCCGGACCAGCGCGTCGCGGTCGCGGATCGCCACACCGGTCGTGGACGGGTTGGTGATCACGCCGTCCTGGCGCAAGCGGCTGAACGCCCGGCTCAGCGTCGGCAGTTCGAGCCCCAGGTAGGAGGCGAGATCGGTGCGCCGCATGGGTAGCCAGACCGGGACGCCGTGCGACACCCCGCGCGCCTGTTGCCGCCGTTCGAACTGCAGCAGCGCGGTCGCTACCCGCTCGACGGCGCTCATCGCGCCCAGGACGAGCAGCTGATCCTGCGCCAGGGCGAAGTCATTTGTGACATGGCGGTAGAGGGCGTGCCTAAGGTCAGGGTAGCGTTCGGCCAACGCGGCGAGCTCAGCGCTGCCGATTGTGGCCAGCTTGCCGTCGATCACGGCACGTGCGCTATAGAGATAGCGTTCGCCGATCAGCGTGCCGAGCAGGTCGCCCGGGAACAGGAAGCCGGTCACCTGGGTGTCGGCCGGGCCTCGACGCTTCCAGACCATGACCGCGCCATCCAGGACGACGAACAGCGCCCGCGCTTCCGCGCTTTCCGAAATGATCTGCTCGTGTTTCTGCACCGTAGTGATCGACAGTGACTTGACGACGGCGGCGCGTGTCGTACCTTCAAGCGCCGTAATGAGGGGCAGGGCGGCCAGCTGTTCCGGGCGCCGAATATCGGTGCGGGCACTGGCTTCTGGCCGGCAACGCGACCTTGTTCCGGTCATGATGGCATCCCGTGTCCCGCGTCGGCGTTGTCGAACCGGTTCAGAGTATGACGACTTCAGGATGGCTGTGCATGAGCGCTCCTTTCGTCGCCAGAGAAATGACACGGCACGACGCCCGCCGCACCTTCGCATTGGTGGAAGCCGTTCGCCCAGACATTTCCCTGGACGCCTGGCTTGCGCACATCGACGGCGTGCGCGCGGGCGTACGGGGCGGCGGCGGGGAAACCGGCGCGATCGTGCTGACCGCCGGAGATGCCTACGTCTACGGGACGTTCACGTATAGCCCCTGGACCACGCTCGCGCTCGGCCGAACGCTGATGGTCGACGACTTCTGCGCTGTCGGGCTGGCCGGGGAACCGGCCCCCGTGAAGGCGCTGTTCGACACGGCAGATCAACTGGCCGAGCGGCATGGCTGCCAGGCGGTCTGTGTGAAATTTCTGGACGGCGACCGCGAAGAGAAGGCGTGGCACACCCACCCGGAGGCCGCCGCCTATTTCCCGCTGCCTGCGATGGCGAAGCGGTTCGACTGATCTGCTGATAGCGGTGCAGGTGCGAGCGGACGCCGACTCAGGTGAACACCCGCTCGAGTGGCGGGCTGGTGAGGGCGGCAATCGCCAGCACGGTAACGAGGATGATCCAGAACCAGACGAGCCAGGCCCGTGACATCGGGCACCTCCCCACGCGCTTCATTGCCCCTTATCGCTCGAAGGGGGCCAGTGCGCAGGGTGGTCGATCAACCCCGGAGGTTTCTTGCGTTTTCAGACGTTTCGTGCCGCGATCGACAGGTTGAACCGGCGCTGGCCGACGTTCGGGCGACCGGTTCAGGCGAGGCCAGCTTCCTTGGCGATCATCGCCGCATGCGTGCGGTTGCGGGCGTCCAGCTTCCGGCACAGCGTTTTGACGTGCAGCTTCACCGTAACCTCCTGAAGCTTGAGCTGAAGCGCGATTTCCTTATTCGAAAACCCCTTGGTCAGCCCGCCGAGGACATCGAGCTCGCGCTTTGACAGCTGGGCGGCAAGCGGCGACGGCTCCGGCGTTGGCTGGTTCAGGAAGCTGAACGGCGCGTAGCGCTCGCCCGCCGCCATCAGGTTGACCGCGTGGATCAGCGACTTCGCCGCCATCGACTTGGGCAGGAAACCGGCCGCCCCGGCCGCGAGCGCCCGCTCGGCGATCTGCGGCGTGGCCGTCCCGGAGATCAGTCCGACCGGCTTGCCGTCGTTCAGGCCCATCGCTTCCACGAGGCCGTCGAGCTCGTGCATGCCGGGCATGGTATAGTCCAGCAGGACGACATCGAACGGGCCCGCCTCGATCATCATCCGACGCGCTTCGTCGAACGTTCCGACAGCGACCATCTCGACCTCCCCGTCCTTTTCCAGGTAGGCGGATATGGTATCCCGGACCAACTCGTGATCGTCCGCGATTAGGATCCGCATGTCGCCTCCAAACCGATGCACAGCGGGCGTATACGCTGGATAAAACTAGCGTCCAGCGGGCAGTGTGTCGCCAAAAATGGGCGTTTTTCCGTCCAAACGTTCGAGTGCCACGGTTTCGGTTTAAGACAAGTTGACAGCCGGCGGCTTAAGCCGCGGACTCGCCGACGAACTCCGCCAGGATCGACTGGCTTGTCGCGACCAGATCGGGCAGTTCTGCGGCGCGCTCCCGGGCGGTGTCACCGAGGCCGGCCTTGCAGGCGCGTTCCACCTCCCCGCAGGCGGCGTGCAGGGCACTTGCCCCAACCATGGCCGCGCAGCCGGCCATGCGGTGGACCTGGTGCGCCAGGTCCCGGTCGTCGTTGCGCTCGGCGGCGGCGTTCACCGCCTGCAGGCCGGCGTCGATTTCCTGCCGCACCAGCGCGATCGTACGGTTCAGGGCTTCCGGCGTCAGGGTGACGGCGAGGTCGCTCAAGACGTTGGGATCGAAGATGTCGTCCAGGCCATCGGTCTCTTCGTCCCCGTCAAAGCCGGCGCCGTGCGTCGACGGGCGGGATGAGGGCGCCGCGTCCGCCATCGGGGCCGCGTAGCGGACGACGGTTGACAGGAGTTCGGGGCGGCGCAACGGCTTGACGATCACGTCCTGCATGCCGGCAACGGCGAACCGGCGCCGGTCCTCCGGCAGGGCGTGCGCTGTCAAGGCGACGATCGGGCTGTTCTTCGACGCGCCGTTGCCGGCGCGGATCGCTTCGGTCGCCTCGACCCCGTCCAGGCCGGGCATCGAGACGTCCATTAGGATCAGGTCGTAGCGCTGCCGCGCGGCGGCCGTGATGCCAGCCATGCCGTCGCGGGCTTCGCTCACCTCGTGCCCGGCCTGGCTCAGCATCTCCTGGGCGACCATGCGGTTGACCTCGTTGTCTTCCACCAGCAGCACCCGGCAGCCGGCGATCGCGGCGGGTGTCCGCCCGCCCCGGCTGACACGCGCGGTCTCAGCGGATGCCGTCGCCCACGGCAGGCGCAAGCGGATCCAGAAGCGGCTGCCGCGGCCCTGGCTGCCGGGCTCGACCCCGATTTCCCCGCCCATCGCCCGGATGATCCGGCGGCTGATCGCCAGCCCCAGCCCGGAGCCGCCGGCGTTCCGGTCGTAGCTGCTGTTCAGCGTGACGAAGTCGTCGAATATGCGCTCGCGGTCCGCGCGGGAAATCCCGGGGCCGCTGTCGATCACCGCGATCTCGATCGCCGCGGTCTGCGCATCCGTCTCGTCGAGCGACAGGTCGAGCGTGATCCGGCCGTCGCGCGTGAACTTGGCGGCGTTGGAAAACAGGTTGAGCAGCACCTGGCGAAGCCGGTGCGGGTCGCCCAGCACCCGCCGCTCGGGCCGGTCGCCGGTGACCCCGGCCACGTTGCCGTTCTGCTCGGAGAGCGGCGCGCCGATCAGCAGTGTCTCGTCCAACATCGCGTGCAGGTCGATCGGCTCCGTCTCGAACGCCATCTTGCCGGCTTCGACCCGGGTGACGTCGAGCACGTCGTTGATGTGCTTCAGCAGGATTTCGCCGGACCCGGCGGCGGTCGAGACGTAGCGGCGCTGCTGAGCGTCGAGGTCGGTGCGCTCCAGAAGATCGAGCACGCCCAGCACCCCGTTCAGCGGCGTGCGCATCTCATGGCTCATGACCGCCAGGAAATCGGTCTTGGCCCGTTCCGCCGCCAGCGCCTCGTCGCGGGCGGCGACCAGCGCCTCCTGCTGGGCGATCCGGGTCGAGATGTCGCGCAGGTAATAGATGAAGATCGGGCCGTCCGGACCCCGGCTGACCCCCATCGCGAGCTCGATCGGGAACTGGCGGCCGTCGGCGTTCAGGCCGTGCGTCTCGAACCGGTCGGTGTCCGGTTTTGCACGGGGGTCTTCAAGGTAGCGCCGCCGGGTTTGGCGGTGCTGCTCGCGCGCGTCCTCGGGGACGATCAGGTAGGCCATGTCGCGGCCGATCGCCTGATCCCGGCTGTAGCCGAAGATCCGCTCGGCCGCGCCGTTCCAGTCGACGATCCGTCCGGCCGCTTCGGCGACCACGACGGCGTCCAGCGACGCGCCGATGGTAGCCGACAGCCGGTCGCGGCTGTGGCCGATCTCCGCCGCCCGGCGCAGCGACACGCGGTGCTGGCGGTCCAGCACGGCAAGCGAGATCGCGAGCAGCAGGATCAGGCCGAACGCCACGGCCGTCGCGGTCAGCAGGGCATCGACGAAATTCTGCCGGCGCGTATCCGCCTTGGCCGCGAACAGGCGGACCCCGGCGAGCGATATGTCGCGCACCACCGGCAGCAGTTCGTCGACCCGCTGGTGCACGGTCCCCAGGTCACCGGCCAGCGCTTCCGGACCGGCGTCCACGAGCGGCGCGGTGGTCTCCAGGAAGCTCTGCAACTGCCGCACTTGCCCCGCGACAGGCGCGATCTCGCGCAGGTCGGCGAAAACCTGTCCGCGCCGGATGGTCTGGACCCGGCTGTAGAACAGGTCGAAGCGTTGCCGTACCCCGGCGATGCCTTCGGTTCCCGGGCTCGCCTCCGCGTGCTGGATCGCG
>CAYRCO010000058.1:0-13820 GCA_964422775.1 uncultured Rhodovibrio sp. | reverse complement strand
GCAGTCGGAACGTACCAAGGCGTTCCTCAGCCAGATCCTGAAGCACTGAGGGGTGGGTCGGGGGCTTCGGCGCCCGCCGACTGATTCCCCTCCTCCACTGGGAGGAGGGGTTAGGGGAGGAGGTGGCCGAGGTCTTTCGGCAGCGGGGGCTACCTCCTCTCCCTGTCCCTCTCCTCCCATTGGAGGAGAGGGGACGAGTCGCTGACAGCCGGATAACGCGCGAACGCTGATGGCGTTTTGCGCAGGGAAGCGTGTCCACGGCCGGCCGAAGCTTCGAAGGACCCGGTCCGCCGACCGCCGGGAGGGCCCTAAACCGGCGGGATCAGCCCGGTCATCCGGGGGTCGTCGATGCGCTTCTGCACCCGTTCGACCGGCGTGAAGCCGAAGCGCTGGTACATCGTCAGCGCCTTCGGGTGGTCCAGGTTGCAGGTGTTGACCGTCACCTTTTCCGGGGCGTGCGACCAGGCGATGTCGAGCGCCGCGCCCAGGAGGTAGCGGCCCAGGCCCTGGCCCAGGTAGTCCGGCATCACGCCGAGGTAGGCGAGGTCGATCGCCCGCTCGTGGCGCCGGTCGATCTCCGCCATGCCGGCGGGCGTGCCGTGGCAGTAGAGCACGTAGACCTCGACGTCGGGGTTGGTGATCACCCGCGCCAGCGCCGCGTCGTCGAGCGCGCGGCGTTCCCACCACAGCCAGTCGCGGCCGATCTCGTTGTAGAGGAAGCGGTAGAAGGGAACCGTCGGCGGCTCGGCGCGCATCAGCGCCACGCGCTTCCCGGCGGGCGCCCCGGGCGCGCTTTCCGCCGGCGGCTGGGTCATCTCCAGATAGGTGACGGTGACGTCGAGCTTCCCCTCGGCGTCGGGCTGAACGTAATCCTCCGGCGGGGTGCCAGGACCGACCAGCCAGCGGCCCCAGACGCCGACGTCCTGCACCTCGTAGCCGAGCGCCTGGTAGAACCCCTGGGCGGCCTGGTTGCTGCCGCGCAGCATCAGCTGGGCCTTGGGGATCTGCTTGTCGGCGAGCCAGATCTCGGCCGCCCGGACCAGCTGGCGGGCAAAGCCCTGGCCGCGGTGGTTGGGGTGGACGCTCAGGTAGTACATCCAGCCGCGCCGGCCGTCGTGGCCCAGTCCGACCGAGGCGACGATCCGCCCGTCCACGCGCCCGACCAGCAGGTGGGCGTTGTCGGCCTCCAGGAAGCGCGAGACGTCGGTCGCGGGATCGTTGTACCAGCGGGTGAGCTCGCAGCTCTCCCAAAGCGCGATCACCGCGTCGCGGTCGGCCGGCTCGGCCGCCTGGATGCGGAAGGCGTCGTCACCGTCGGTCAAGTCGTTTGGTGTCCTCGTAGGTGGTCAAGTCGCATCCGGCGCGGACCTGTGGCGCGTGGACCCGCGGCGTACCGCACCCGCGACCGGCCTCAGCCGCGGCCGGTCTCGACCGGCATGTTGAGCGCCTCGCGCCCCCAATCGGCCCAGGAGCCGTCGTAGAGCGCGGTATCGCGGTAGCCGGCCAGGTGCAGCGCGAGGTTGAGCACCGCCGCCGTCACGCCGGAGCCGCAGGATGTCACCACCGGCCGCTTCGGGTCGATCCCGGCGTCGGCGAGCAGGCGCTGCAGTTCCTCCGGGCTCTTCATCGTCCGGCCGTCGGCATTCAGCAGGTCGGAGAAGGGCAGGTTGCGCGCGCCCGGAATGTGGCCGGCGCGCAGGCCCTCCCGCGGTTCCTCGACCTCGCCGGCGAAGCGCTCGGGCGCACGGACGTCGAAGATCTGCTCCTTCTGCCGCGTGACCTCGCGGCTGACCTGGTCGCGGTCGCGCAGCAGGGTGTTGTCGAAGCGCGCGGTGAAGTGGCGCTCCTCGCCGCCGCGGCCCTTGCCGTCCTCGACCGGCTTTTGCTCGTCCAGCCATTTGGGCAGGCCGCCGTCGAGCACGGCGACGTCGGTATGACCCATCGCGCGGAACATCCACCAGACCCTGGGCGCGGAGAAGATGCCGCGCTGGTCGTAGACCACGATCCGGCTGCCGTCGCCCAGGCCCAGCTTGCGCACCTTGGCGGAGAACTTCTCCGGCGCGGGCATCATGTGCGGCAGGTCGCTCGCGGTATCGGCGATCTCGTCGATGTCGAAGAAGACCGCGCCCGGGATGTGCTGCTTCTCGAACTCGGCGCGCGCGTTGACCCCCTCGTGCGGCAGGTAACAGCTCGCGTCCACGATCCGCACGTCGGGGGCGCGCAGGTGCTCATGCAGCCAGTCGGTGCTGGCCAGGGCGTCAGGGTTGGTGCGCGTCATCGCTCGCGGGTCCTTCGTCTCGGGTGCTCGCCTTCGGCCGCGTTCAAGGCCGTCGTAGGTTTGCTGCGCGTGTGGTCAATCGGCCAGATGGACGTTAATCCGGCGGTTCTGCTTGCCCTTGCTCTCGACCTTGCCGACGCGCACGCCGCCGATCTCCCGGGTGTTGGCGACGTGGGTGCCGCCGCAGGGCTGGTAGTCCACATCTTCGCCGATCCGCACCGTGCGCACCCAGCCGCCATCCATCGGCGGCTTGACCGACATGGTGCGCACCAGCTGCGGGTTGGCTTCCAGGTCCTGGCTGGCGATCCAGTCGGCGACGACGTCGTGTTCGCCTTGGATCAGCGCGTTCAGGTCGCGCTCCAGGGCCTCCTTGTCGACGCTCTCGCCTTCCAGCGCGAAGTCGAGGCGGCTCTTCTCCGCGCCAATCTGCCCGCCGGTGACCGGCCCGTCGACCAGGCTGCACAGCAGGTGCAGCGCGGTGTGCATGCGCATCAGCCGATACCGCCGGTCCCAGTCCAGCTCCGCCGTCACCGTGTCGCCCGGCCGGGGCAGCTCGGCGCCGTCGGCCGGGATCAGCAGGCAGCCCTGGCCGTCGTCGCTTTTGCGCGTGTCGGCGACCGGCGTCTCGCCGCCGGACCAGACCAGCCGGCCGGTGTCGCCCGGCTGCCCGCCGCCCATCGGATAGAAGACGCTCCGGCTCAAGCGGATGCCCGCCTCCGGGTCGGCCGAGACGACCTCGGCCTCGCAGTGGCTGGCGTAGGCGTCTTCGCGGAACACGAACTCCATCACGGTCTCCCTACTGCTGCAGCCAATCCGGGACCGGCAGGCCCTTTTCGCGCAGGAACGCCGGGTTCCAGAGCTTGGAGACGTAGCGCGTGCCCCAGTCGCACAGGATGGTAACGACGGTGTGCCCCGGTCCGAGTTCGCGCGCCAGGCGCTTGGCGCCGGCGACGTTGACGCCGCTGGAGGCCCCCATGACGAAGCCTTCGTGCTTCAACAGGTCGAAGGTGACCGGCACGCTCTCCTCGTCCGGGATCTGAAAGGGGAAGTCGACCGTCAGCTCCTCCAGGTTGCCGGTGATCCGGCCCTGGCCGATGCCCTCGGAAATCGACGAGCCCTCCGCCTTCAGCTCACCGTTGGCGTAGTAGTTATAGAGCGCCGCACCCGGCGGATCGGCAAGGCCGATCTTGACCTCCGGGTTGCGTTCCTTAAGCGCCATCGCGACGCCCGCCAGCGTGCCGCCGGTACCGACCGCGCAGATGAAGCCGTCGACCTTGCCGTCGGTCTGCTGCCAGATCTCCGGGCCGGTGGTCTCGTAGTGGCCGCGCCGGTTCGCCTGGTTGTCGAACTGCCGGGCCCAGATCGCGCCGTTGGGCTCGCTCTGGTTCAACTCCTCCGCCAGCCGGCCGGAGACGTGCACGTAGTTGTTCGGGTCCTTGTAGGGGACCGCCGGGACCTCCTTCAGCTCCGCGCCGCAGAGCCGGAGCATGTCCTTCTTCTCCTGGCTCTGCGTTTCCGGGATCACGATCACCGTGCGGTAGCCGCGCGCGTTGCCCACCAGGGCGAGGCCGATGCCGGTGTTGCCGGCCGTCCCCTCGACGATCACGCCGCCCGGCTTGAGGGCGCCGCGCGCCTCGGCGTCCTGGATGATCGCGAGCGCCGCCCGGTCCTTGACCGAGCCGCCGGGGTTCAGGAACTCGGCCTTGGCGAGGATCTCGCAGCCGGTCTCCTCGGAAGCCTGGCGCAGGCGCACCAAGGGCGTGTTGCCGATGGTGCCCACGAAGCCGTCTCGAACGTCCATCAGGTCGATCCGTTTAACCGTTTGGCGGAAGGCGGGTGGCGAGACTAGGGCGGCCCATGAACCCAAGCAAGAGCCGCAATGGCCTGCCCCGCGCGCCTTAAGCTGGCCCCGCGGCGCGCTCGCGCAAGCGCTGCCGGTGGAGGGCCAGCCAATACAGGCCGATCAGCGTCGGCGCGTTGTCCGCCGGCCCCTGGCCGAGCAGGGCGAACGCCTCGTCGAACGGCATCGCGCGGGCGTGGATGTCCTCGTTCTCCTGGTCCAGGCCGTGCAGCCCGCCGGCGTCCGCGGCGTCGATCAGGCCGCAGTAAAGCCGGATCGTCTCGCTGCTGCCGCCGGGGGTGGCGAGGTAGTGGGAGATCGGGATCAGCTCTTGGATGTGCAGGCCGGCCTCCTCCTCGGATTCCCGCCGCGCGACCGTCTCCGGGGCCTCGTCGGGCTCGATGATCCCGGCGACGACCTCGATCTGCCAGGGCGCCATGCCGGCGGCGAGCGCGCCCGGGCGGAACTGCTCGATCAGCACAACTTCGTCGCGGATCGGGTCGTAGGGCAGGACCGCGACCGCGTGGCCGCGTTCGAACACCTCCCGCGTCATCGTCTCCGACCAGCCGCCGGCATGCGTGCGGTGACGGAGGGTGTAGCGGTCGATCCGAAAGAAGCCCTTGTACGGCGTAGCCGTCTCCAGGATCTCCACGCTGTCGGGCACATCGGCGTTGCCGAGCGGGCCCGCGGTGGCTTGGCGCGCGGCGCGCGGCTGGTCGGCGGTCATGGACGAATCCTCTGGCTGGAGCGGCGGAACTCTGGGCGTGAGCCTAGGGCAGGGGCCGGCTCAAGCGAAAGCGCCGCCATGTGACCGGGCGGCGATGGTGCGAACCGTCACCGTCCGGCGTCCGCCCGCACGTCCGCGCGGCGTAACGCCAGCCGCTGCAGGGCGATGATCCCGGGCGCGTTGTCGATCGCGCCCGCTGCCAGCATCGACCACGCCCGGCTGAACGGCACCACTTCGGCCCGGATGTCCTCCTGCTCCGCCGCGAGGCCATGCAGGCCGCCGAGCGCGCGGGAGTCTACCAGACCGCAGTAGATCCGCGCGCGCGCCGTACAACAGCACGGTGACGGTCGGCCGGCGTTCGAACACCTCGCGTGTCATCCAGCCGATCCAGCCGCCCGCGTGTCGGCGGTGGCGCAGCAGCTAGCGGTGGATGCGGAAGTGGTCCAGGAAGGCGATGTGGCTGTCGGCGATCTGGACGTTCGCCGGTCTCGTGTCGTCGGCCGGTCGGCGATCAACGGGCATGGCAGGGGATGGCTCCCGACCCTGTGAACATGGGCGGTGGTGCGTCGGCCTCCCCGATGCTTCTAGGATACCCCGAACGGTCGCGTGGCGCGAGCGCTGCCGGCTCTCTGTAAGAAGACAACCGGAAAGGCAGGCGCGGATGACGGTGCTGAGCGAGAAAGTCAATTTTCCGGGGGCGGGCGGGCATACGCTGGCGGCACGGCTCGACCGGCCGGACAGGCGTCCGCGGGCCTACGCGTTGTTCGCCCACTGCTTCACCTGCACCAAGGACATCTTCGCCGCCCAGCGGATCGCCGCGGCGCTCGCCGAGCAGGGCGTGGCGGTGCTGCGCTTCGACTTTACCGGCCTGGGCCACTCGGAGGGCGAGTTCGCCAACACCGACTTCACGTCCAACGTCGGCGATCTGGTCGCCGCGGCCGAGTACCTGGGGCGAACGCATGCAGCCCCGCAGCTGCTGATCGGGCACTCGCTGGGCGGGGCCGCAGTGATCGCAGCCGCGCGCGAAATCCCGTCGGCCCACGCAGTGGCGACGATCGGCGCGCCGGCCGATCCGGAACACGTGCGCCACCTGTTCGCCCACAAGACCGACGAGATCGCCACCGAGGGCGCAGCCGAGGTCGAGCTCGCCGGCCGACGCTTCACCATCTCCCGCCAGTTCCTGGACGACATCGCCGGCCAGACGCTGCACGACGACTTGGCGCATCTGAAGAAGGCGCTGATGGTCTTCCACGCCCCGCGCGACGAAGTTGTCGGGATCGACAACGCCTCGTCGATTTTCCTGGCGGCAAAGCATCCCAAGAGCTTCGTCTCGCTGGACGACGCCGACCATCTGCTCAGCCGCAAGGCGGACGCGGTCTATGTCGCGCGCACCCTGGCCGCCTGGGCGGAGCGCTATCTCGACGAGACGTCCGAGGACGCGCCGCGCGCGGACCCGCCGGCGCCGGCCGAAGGCGAAGTGATCGTTCAGGAGACCGGTGCCGGCAACTACCAGAACGCCGTGCGCGCCGGCCGCCATCGCCTGCTGGCGGATGAGCCGCGGTCGGTGGGCGGCCTGGATACCGGCCCGTCGCCCTACGATTTCCTGCTGACGGCCCTTGGCGCCTGCACCTCGATGACGCTGCGGATGTACGCCGACCTTAAGCAACTGCCACTGGACCGGGTCAGCGTCCGCCTCACCCACGAGAAGGTGCACGCCGATGACAGCACGTCCGCGACGGGCAAGGCCGACGTGCTGACCCGATACATCCGCGTCGAAGGCGACCTCAGTGCCGCCCAGCGTCAGCGCCTGCTGGAAATCGCCAACAAGTGCCCGGTTCACCGCACCCTGGAAGGCGACATCCGGGTGCGCTCGGAACTCGCGTAAATCATGGCTAGACGCTTGGATTCGCTAACGCCCTATCAACGAAACATGTAATAATTCATCTAAATACGATTGGGGGCGAACCGGCGTCCGGTCCGCGTGGGGCGGCTGGACGCACAAGCGAGCGAGAGCGAAGGCGATGCCGCCCAGAGCGACCCGGCGATTTCTCCCCGGCCTGCGCAAGCGGGATGCCGCGCTGCTGACCCGCGCGGACGGCCGTTACCCTCATGCCTACGTGCCCGAACTGGCCCACGGGTTCGCAGCCGGCCGGATCGACCGGCGCGGCTTCCTGCGCACCGCCTGCTTGCTGGGCGTGTCCGCGGGCGCGGCCTACGCCTTCGCCGGGCGGGTCGACGGCGGGCCGATGGCGCCGCCCGCCGCCGCGCAGGATTTCCCGCGCCGCGGCGGCGAACTGCGGTTCGCGATGGAGGTGATGGAGATCACCGATCCGGCGGCGTTCGCCTGGTCGCAGCAGGCGAACATCACCCGTTGGATGGTCGAGTACCTGACCCGCACCGGCCCGGACAACGTAACGCTGCCCTATCTGGCCGAAGGCTGGGAAGCCTCCGACGACCTCAAGACCTGGACCTTCACGCTGCGCCAAGGGGTGCGCTGGTCGAACGGCGACCGCTTTACCGCCGACGACGTGGTCGCGAACTTCCGGCGCTGGTTCGATCCGAACCAGGTCTCGGCCAACCGGTCGCTGTTTGACGGGTTGGGCAAACCGGTCGACGTGGCCGCTCCGGGCGCGGGGCCGCAGACGCGCGTGGGGCTGCGCGACGGTGCGGTGGAGAAACTGGGCGAGCACAGCTTCCGTCTGCATCTCTTGCGTGCCGACCTGTCCGTGCCAGAGAGCCTCTACAACTATCCGGCCGCGATCCTGCATCGCGACTTCGACGCGATGGGCGGTGATTTCCAGGCCAATCCGATCGGCACCGGCCCCTATACGCTGGCCGCCTTCGCGCTCGGCGAGGAGGCGCGCTTGGTCCGCCGGCCCGATGACTACTGGGGCGCGCAGCCGCACCTCGATGCAATCCGCTACATCGATCAGGGCCGCGACCGCCGGGAAATGTTGGGCGCGCTCCTGGCGGACGAGGTCGACGGGGTCTACGAGGTCGACGTCGGCGATCTCTCGGCGTTGGAAGGGGTCGCGGGGATCGATCTGCATTCCGTGTCGACCGCGCGCACCGGCGTGTGCCGGATGCGCGTCGACACCCCGCCGTTCGACGACATCCGGGTGCGCCGGGCGGTTCAGCTGGCCGCGGATAACCGCGACCTGCTGATCAACGGTTACAACCGCCGCGGCATGGTGGCGGAGAACCATCACGTCGGTCCGATGCATCCGGAGTACGCGACGCTGCCAGCGGTGCCGCGCGATCCGGGTCAGGCGCGCCAGTTGCTCGCGGACGCCGGCTATCCGGACGGGCTGCAGCTGACCCTGACGGTGGGCAACGTCCAGGGTCCCTGGGAACAACGGGTGGCGCAGGTGCTGCAGCAGCAGCTGCGCCAGGCCGGCATCGACCTCAAGCTGGATATCGTCGCGCCGTCGGCCTACGCCCGCCGGTGGACCGAGGTTCCGTTCGGCATGACCTCCTGGACCCATCGGCCGCTCGGCGTGATGGCGCTCAACCTCGGCTACCGCTCCGGTCAGGCGTGGAACGAGACCCGCTACGCCAACCCGGAGTTCGACGCCAAGCTCGCCACCGCGAACGGCCTGCTCGACCCCAACGCCCGGCGCGAAGTGATGGAGCAGGTCCAGCGCATCCTGCAGCGCGATGCGGTCATGGTGCAGCCGTTCTGGCGCAACCAGTACGTCGCGACACGGGCCCGGGTGCGCGGCTATCAGACCCATCCCACGCAATACCACCAGTTCCAGGACATCTGGCTGGCGGACCTGTAGCGACGTCTGCGGTTTCCTTGCCGGCTTGGATCGGCTAGAGCAACATGCTGAAAGGTGGAACCACCTTTCAGCTGAATCTTGCTCTATCTTCAAAAAGTTAGAGCGACATCTCCGAAAGCCGCTTCGGCTTTCCGCGACTTCGTATGACGGCAAGGGACGCTGGACGGTGGACGCGAGCTGGCAGCTACAGATCCTGGTGCTGATCGCGGTGGTCGCCGCCGCGGCGGTAACGACGCTAAAGTTCTACGAAGACCGCCGGATTCGCGATCTGGCGTTCTGGCTGCAGCGCACCTATCCGCAGACCTACGACAGCCTGCCCTGGGTGGTGCGCAACGCCAATCGCGCGGCGGCGGTGGAAGCTTTCCGCCAAAACCCTGAAATCGCCGACGAAGAACTCGAACGCCGCTACGCCGAGGCCAAGCGTAGCCGGCGCTGGCAGGCTGTGGGTATCGGCGTCGCGGTCGCGGCGGTAGCGTTGGCGGTGGTCGGATACGAGTTCCTGGGCTGGACGCTGGAGCGCGGCCCGCGCCCTTGAGGCGTTCACCGTGGCCGCAACGCGGCGAGGGCGTCTCACGGCGTATCAGTGCCCGTTGCCGCCGCCGTTCCAACCGGTGCCGTCATTCGGCCAGCCGACGCCCTGGTCGCCCGGCATCGACGTCAGCACGCTGGCGGCGAACAGGCACGCTGCGGCGCCTTCGGGATCGTTCGCCCGGATTTCGGACGCCACCCGGCGCAACTCCGCGACCTGCCGGTCGAAGCTGGAGCTGAAGGGCCAATTCGGCATCCTTTGGGTCATGGAACCTCCGCCGGGCTGCTTCGGTCGCGGATACCGAGGCGCGGCCGGCTTTTCAGGTGCGCGGCGTTACGCAGGTACCGCGCTTGGTCGGGGCAGGGCACTGAACCTTGCAACCAAGTTCCAGCTACTTGCTCGAACTTCTCAAAGAGCGGGCAAGGTTCAGCTGGAACGTGATTCCACGTCTCAGCATCTCGCTCTAGGGAACGCTGCGGCTTGCGTTTTGTTCGCGCCGCGCGATCCCGGCGTTCGACACCGTTCCGGCTTTAAGCGCCGGCACGCCCCGCCACGGGACGGCCGGCGCTGACCCGTCCGATTGGACGCGTCGAACGGTGTCGCGCGACATCGCCAAGCCGGAATCGTCCTTCGGCTTGAATGCCGCGCCAACGTCTTGAATAGAGGGCCGGACTCAGCTGAAAGGCGATCCCACCCGTCAGCCGGTCGGCCTAAACGCTGGCCACCGCAATGATGAACAGCACGGCGATCCCGACGATCAGAGCGCCGGCAACGTACTCCTGTGCCATGGCAACCTCCTTATCGCTGTCGAAACGCGAACTTCTTTTTCTTTAACGATAATATACATATTCGCGTTCCAGCGTTCCAGTTATTTGAACTAGGAAATTATTGGCGCATCTGGCGTGACGCCGCGCTGTGCGGCGACGACACGACCGCCCGGCGACTGAGCGTAAGCGCGAGCGCGCCGCCGGCCAACGCCGCCAGGGTGTTGACCAGTCCATCGCCCCATTCGGCGCTGCGCCAGGTCAGCAACGCCTGCACCCCCTCGATCGCCCAGCCGAGCGCGATCATCGCCCAGACCGGCCTGTACCGGCTGGGCCCCGTGCGGCCAAACGCGCTGCCGAAACCGAGTGCCAGGTAGGCCAGGGAGTGCCAAAGCTTGTCGATCCCAGGTGGTCCGCCGGGCGCTGCGTCGGGGATGAGGGAGAGCACGACGACGAGGCCGATCGACACCACCCACAAGACGCGCACGGTCCGTCGGACCGGGCGCGCGGCGAGCGCAACCCGCACCTGTGCTGCGAACCGATCGAGAAGCATGGTTTACGCGTGAAATTGCCGCATCCGCGGCGGGGGTGGAGGCCCGGGCCGGAATCGAACCGACGTGCGGGGATTTGCAGTCCCCTGCATCACCACTCTGCCACCGGGCCAGAAAGTCGCATGCCAGGGGCGATGGCGAGCCTCGGCCACCCTGGCGATTGCGGTGCGCACGTATAAACAGGGGGCCCGGCACGGTCAAGCGCGTCGCGGGCCGCGGTGCCGCCCCGGCCGGTGGCGGCTCCGGCGTTGCTTCACCGCGGCGTTCGCGCCTATAACAGCGCGCGTGCAGGCGTTTGCCGCGCGCGGCCGGCACACCACGTTACACCCGCGTACCGGGCTTGATAGCCGCGCCCGGTTCGGCCCCCACCGCGCGAATGAGAGGACCTATGGTCGATTACGCCACCGCCCGGATGAATATGGTGGAAAGCCAGCTGCGCACCAACAAGGTTACCGATCAGCGCGTGCTGGAGGCGTTCGAGACGGTCCCGCGCGAGCGGTTCGTACCGGACCATCTGCGCAGTCTGGCTTACGTCGACGAGGACCTGCGGCTCAAGGGCGAGCGCTACCTTGTCGAGCCGATGGTGCAGGCCCGGCTGATGAACGTCGCCGACATCCAGCCGGAGGACGTGGTGCTCGTCGTGGGGGCCGGCACCGGGTACGCCTGCGCGATCCTGTCGACGATCGCCGCCACGGTGGTGGGGCTGGAAAGCGACCCGGAACTCGCCAAGCTTGCCGAGAGCGCCTTGCAGGAGCAGGGCGTCGACAACGCGGTGGTGATCCAGGGCGAGCTGGAAAAGGGCTATGCCAAGCAGGGCCCCTACGACGTGATCCTGGTCAACGGCGCGGTCGCCGAGGTTCCCAAGGCGCTGACCGATCAGCTGAGCCCGCAGGGCGGGCGGCTGGTCACGGTCGTGCGCGCCGGCAACGGGCCCGGCAAGGGCACGGTGTTCGAGCGCTGGGACAAGGCGGTCGGCCGGCGCACCCTGTTCGACGCCAACACACCCGTACTGCCTGGCTTCCGCAAGCAGCCCGGGTTCGTGTTCTAGCAATGCCGCCGCGCCGTAAGCGCGCCCCGTTGACGGCCCGGGGCCGCTCGCCCGCAACCGGGCCGCTCCCGATACAAAGGCTGTATAAGGACACGCGCGATCTCATGACCGTTTCCAGCCGATCCCGCCGAGCGAGCGCGTTACGCCGACTGGCGCTGAGCGGCACGGCGGCGGCCGCCGTGCTCGCCGGCGCGGCGCTGCAGCCCGCGCCTGCCGCGGCCGAAAGCCTGCAGGAAGCGCTCGCCAACGCCTACCGCAGCAACCCGAACCTGGAAGCCGCGCGCCGCGGCCTCGGCGCCATCAACGAGGCGGTGCCGCAAGCCCAGTCCGGCTGGCGGCCGAGCGTCACGGTACGCGGCCAGGCCGGGCGCCAGCGCACGGATACGGAGATCGACAACCCTGGTCCCATTCAACAGGGCGGCGTCGACTACACCACGCCGCTGAGCACGTCGCTCGAGGTGCGCCAGCCGCTCTACCGCGGCGGCAGCACGGTCGCCGGCATCGACCGGGCCGAGTTCGAGGTCAAGGCCGAGCGCGCGCGCCTGACGTCCACCGAGCAGGACATCCTGTTCCGCGCCGCGCAGGCCTACATGGACGTCTGGCGCGACCAAGCGGTGCTGCGGTTGAACGAAAACAACGTGGAAGTCCTGCGCCGGCAGTTGCAGGCGACCGAGGACCGTTTCGAGGTCGGGGAGGTGACGCGGACCGACGTGGCGCAGGCCGAATCGCGTCTGGCCCGCGCGATCGCCGACCGCACCGACGCCCAGGGGCAGCTGAACGCGAGCCGGGCCACCTACAAGGAAGTGATCGGCCGGATGCCCGAGAACGTCGAGCAGCCCCCGGTTCCGGACGGTCTGCCGGCGAACCTGCAGTCCGCCGTCTCGCAAGCGCGCGAGGCCAATCCGCAGGTGCGCGCGGCGGAGTTCACCTACCGCGCCCGGCGGGAGCAGACGCGCGAGGTCGCGGGCCAGCTGCTGCCACGCGCGGATCTGGTGGGCGAGCTCGCCTACACCGAAGAGCAGCAGAGTGACGATACGTCGACCGAGTCCGCCGAAATCCGCGCCGAACTCACGATCCCGCTGTACCAGCAGGGGCAGGTCTACTCGCAGGTGCGCGAGGTCAAACAGCGCGCCAACGAGGCGCGCCTGAACCTGCGCGGTGCCCGCAACACCGCCGAAGAGAACGCGGTCAGTTCCTGGGAAAACCTGCAGGCGGCCCGCGCCCAGATCGTATCGCTGGAAGAGCAGGTGCGCGCGGCGGAGATCGCGCTGGAAGGCGTGCGCCAGGAGAACCAGGTCGGCGCGCGGACCGTGCTGGACGTGCTCGACGCCGAGCAGGAGCTGCTGAACGCCCAGGTCAGCCTGGTCCGCGCTCAGCGCAACGAGATCGTGGCCGCCTACAGCGTGCTGCAGGCCGTGGGCAAGCTCAACGCCCGGGCGATCGGCCTGGACGTCCAGGTGTTCGACCCAGAACGCAACTACGAGGCGGTCTCCGGCAAGTGGTTCGGCTGGGGGCTGCCGGAAGAGCAGGCCGCGCAGCGGAACGGCCCGACCGAGCTCGACGCCGGGTCGAACGGGGGCTCGAACGGCGGCGGCAGCCGGTAGCGCGTCCGCCGGCCCGCATCCCGCCGCCGGGCGCGGCTTGCGTTCGGGTTTTCTTTACCGACATGCTAGATTCTGCCGGATCGGCAAAGCGCACGCGGCGAAGGACGGCTTGATGAGCGACAGCAAGCAAGGCGGCGGCGAGCCGTCGATGGAGGAAATCCTCGCCTCCATCCGCAAGATCATCTCCGAAGACACCGCCGAAGACGGGCCGAAGAAGGCTGAAACCGGCGCTTCTGACGACACCGCCGCTGGCGTCGATGAGTCTGGAAGCGGCGCCTCTTCTGGCGGCACGGCGAGCGTCGGCGAGGACGTGTTGGAGTTGAGCGACGGCGACGCCGCCGACGATGCGCCGCTCGACCTGACCGAGGAGGTCGAGACGCCCGCCGCAGACACTGGCGAAGCAGAGGACACGCCGCTGGAACTGGACGAGCCGGTCGAGGCCGATGCCCAGACGACCGCGCAGGCAGAAGCTCCGGCCGACAGCGCCGCTGACGCATCGGCCGGCGACGCATCCGCCGGCGATGACATCGGCGCCTACGACGACTGGCCAAGCGGCGGCGACAGCGCTGAAACCGGGGAGCCGGACGGCGCCGAGGCGGACGCCGACGACACGCCGTTCCTGGCCGACCCGTTCGACGATACGGCCTCGGGCGCGCCGGCGCCCGATACGGCCGCGGAGGCGGCGCTCGCCGCCGGT
>CAYRCO010000057.1:9831-14008 GCA_964422775.1 uncultured Rhodovibrio sp. | reverse complement strand
GCAAGCGCCGGCTCGGCCCCTACCGCACGCAAGCGACGCGCGCGGCCAACGCCGAGCGCGACATGGCGGCGCTGGCGCGCAAGGGCTTCTCCCTCGACCTTGCCCGTCGGATCGTGTTGACCGACGACCTGGAGACCCTGGAAGAAGAGGCCGGCGCGCAGCCAGGGCCGCTGGGGTAGGCCGGGTCCCACGGTCGCTCGGTCGGGGTCACGCCGACCCGCCGCCGAACGCCGGGCCGATCCCCGCCTACAGCGTCCCCCAGAGTTGATACGCCACACCCGCGGTGAACGCACCGGAGAGCGACAGGGCGATGTAGAGCAGGAAGACCGGCTTCTTGACCAGCGCCCAGACCGCCACGGCCGCCGGGATCGATGTGACCCCGCCGGCCACCAGGAAGGCGAGACCCGCGCCCGCGGCCATGCCCTGCTCGACCAGCCCGCCGACCAGCGGCAGGGCGGCGTAGCCGTTCAGGTAGGCGGGCACGCCGACCAGCGTCGCGGTGGCGATCGGCTGCAGGCCGGTGCCGCCCAGCAGCCCGGTCACCGTCTCCGCCGGGATCCAGGCCAGCATCAGGCTTTCCAGCAGGAACGCCAGGAACAGCCACTTCGCCAGGAACAGCGCGGTCTTGATCCCATCGCGCCGGAACCTGTCGACGCGCGCGGGCTCGGTCCAGAACGCCCACGCCACGTCCTTGCGCGTGCGCACCTTGGCGCCGCCGCAACCGCCATTGCCCACGCCCGGGCGCAACGGGTCGGCGAGCGCGCCGCGACGGCCCAAGGCGTGGACCACCCAGCCGCCGGCAAGGCCGAGCGCGACCGCAGCCAGCGTTTTGGCGACCGCGAACTCGACGCCCAGCACACCCACGGTCAGCACGAACATCGACGGGTCCATCACCGGCGAGGCGAGCCAGAACGCCATCACCGCCGACAACGGCACGCCCATGGCGAGCAGGGCTGCGATCAGCGGGATCACGCCGCACGAACAGAACGGCGACAGACCGCCCGCCAGCGCCGCGAGCAGGATCATCACCCCGGGCGAGCCAGTGAAGGCCCGGGCGATCAGCCCGTCCGCCCCGGTCGCGCCGGCGTAGGCGGCAAGCCCGATCGACAGCAGGAGATAGGGCGCGGTCTCGGCCAGGTTGCCGAGCGTGAACGCCGCGCTCGCGCGCGCCTGGGCGCCATCGGCCACGGCCAGCACGGTCAGGATCGCCGCGGCGGCCAGCCAGACGCGCCCGTCGCCGCGCGCCCATCTCGCCAAGCTGCCCACGCGCGACGGGGCCGGGAGCGGGGTGTCTGTCATGTCGATTGACCTAGAACTGTCGTGATGTCGATCGAAAAAAGATCAGGCCGCGTCGCTGTCCGTCAGCGCGACGCCGCTGCAGCACTCCGCCGTCAGGAACCCAACCGTCCGCCGCATCACGGCGTAGTCGGCGCGACTGACCACCTCCCGGCCGCGGCGTTCCTGGATCACCAGGCCGGCGTCGACCAGGGCGGTTAGATGATGCGCCAGCGTCGACGGCGGCGCGCCGAGGTGCTGGCCGATCTCGCCCACGTTGAGGCCGTCCTCCCCGGCCCGGACCAGCAACCGATAGATCGCCAGACGCTTTTCGTGCCCCAGCGCCGCGAGCGTGCGGGCCATGTCCCGTTCCGATGTCATGGGGGCAATATAACGGGACTTCTAGTTTTGTCAAAGTTTACCGGCGACTGCGCCGGTTCAGACCGGCCCGGGTCCGCCACCGCGTCGGGCGGGTGCGCGCCGCGACCTGTTCCGACCGCCGTCTCGCCTCGACGGGCAGCGGTCTCCGCGGGCTCACTGCCATGGCGACCCGGCCCGCTATTGGCCCCCGGCCGCGCCGGCCTGTCCGGTCCGCTAGCCCGCGTCCGGATCGTCGCTGGGCGTGGTCGAACTGGTCTGGCTCGGCGTACCGGCGTCGAGCTGGCCTTCGCCCCCTTGCGGCGGCCGCTGCAGGGCGACGCGCGCCGGCGGCGCCAGGCCGTCGCGGTCCTGGCCGAAGTAGAGGGTGCGATGGGGGTAGGGGATCTCCACGCCGTTCTGGTCGAACTTCTGCTTCGCCCGGCGCAGGAACTCCCGGCGCATGCCCCAGTGGGCGAGCGTCTTGGTCTTCAGCCGCACGCGGATCTGCACGCTGGACTCGCCCAGATTGTTGACGCCGAACACCTCGAAGGCGCCGATGATCTTGGGGCCCCACTCGGGGTCGTTCTTCAACTCCTCGGCGACCTCCTGGAGCAGCGCGATCACCGCGTCGGTATCCTCCCGGAAGGCGACCTCGATGTCGATCACCGCGTAGCCGTAGTCGCGCGCCATGTTCAGGATCGACGTGACGTCGGAGAAGGGCACCACGTGGATGTGGCCGTGCAGGTCGCGCAGCGTGATCGTGCGGATGGTCATGCTCTCGACCTCGCCGCCGTGGCCGCCGAGGTCGACCCAGTCGCCGATCGCCAGGCTGTCCTCCAAGAGGATGAACACGCCGGTGATCACGTCCTTGACCAGCGTCTGCGCGCCGAAACCGATCGCCAGACCGATCACGCCGGCACCGGCCAGGAGCGGGCCGATGTCGACGCCGATCTCGGAGAGCACGATCAGCGTGACCACCACGATCAGCAGGATCCGAAGCGCGTTGCGCAACAGCGGCAGCAGGGTCGCCAGGCGCTGGCTGCGCTTGGCGGTATCGCGCTGGCTGGAGCGGGTCAGCACACGTTCGATGGTCGCACTGAAGATCTCCCAGAAGGCGAACGTCAGGCCCAGGATCACCGCGATCGTGGCGCCGGTGGCCAGCAGGTCCTGACCGACCGAGGAACTCAGCCAGTCGAGCGCACCCGCACCCCAGACTTGCAGGATCATCAGCGCGGCGATCGCGGTCACCGCCGTGCGCAGGATCTGCTTGAGCGTCGGCAGGTAACGGTTCGCGCGCGCCTCCAGCCCCGGATAGCGTTGGCGCACGTCGTCGCTCAGGTGGAAGCCGCGGTTGATCAGCTTGTCCAGACCCAGATTGATGACCCGCGCGGCGATCAGCACCGCGATCGTCACCAGCGTGGCGCGGGCGAGGAACAGGAACCCGCCCGGCACGCCCAGTGCCCAGACGCCATAGACGATCAGCACGTAGAGCACGCCCAGGACGTGCCACAGCTCCGCGAGCCGCGCCCGCAGGCCGCGGATGCTGGCGTACTCGTCCGCCGGACCGCGCAGCCAGCGCGCCACCGACTGGCGGTTCTGCAGGACGAACAGGATCACCATCAGCGCGACCGCGAAGCCGATCAGCTTCTGCACCGTGACCACGGCCGTGGCGCTCAGGCCCAGCAGCCCAAAAGCCTCGGTCGCGACGTAGCCGTAGATCACCGTGCGCGCGACCCGGCGCAGCCAGATGAACAGGTAGTTCGCCGTCTCGTTGGTCAGGCGGGGAAGGCGCAGGCCGCTCGCGTCCGGGGCCAGCACCGCGCGGCCCAGCAGCGCGACGACCCGCGACAGCACGCTGGCGTTGATCAGGGCGACCGCGATCACCTGCGTGACCTCGCGCGGCTGCACCACCGTCATGGTGCCGAAGGCGGCCGCCGCGAACAGCGCCACCGGCACGGCGTCCAGGAGCGTGCGCGCGATCAGGAAAAGCACCTGGACCAGCACGTTGTCGTTGGCCCGCCCCTCGATCCGCCGGCGCGGGACGCGCAGCACGAAGTGCGCCAGGCGCTCCAGCACGAACGCGGCGCCGATGATCAACAACAGGTTGATCGCGGTGGTCGTCGAGGTCTCGCGGAGCTCGGCGTACTGCGCGGCGTTCCATAGCTCGACCGCGATCGCCGGCACGCGTTCGACGGTCTCGACCATTTCCGCGAGCGCATCACCGGCCTGGTCCAGCCGGTCGGTGATCGCCTGCAAAAGCTGACCGCCCAGGCCGGCCGGCTCGGGTGCCGCCACCGTCTCCGGTGCGCCGGCGCCGGCGCCGCCGCTGCCGGCCTGCTTGGCCTGGATCAACGTTTCCAGCTTGCGCACGAAATCCTGACGTTGCTGGTCGTCCTGCAGCGTGTCGACCAGGTTCTGCAGTTCCTCCGGGCTCGCGGAGACCGCACCGGGCGGCAGGCTCTCCGCCGCCGCGCCATCGCCCGCGCTGCTCGCTGCGCTGGCCCCGCCGGTGCCCTGAGCCGCCGCCGGGAGAGCGGCCACC
>CAYRCO010000057.1:5319-9731 GCA_964422775.1 uncultured Rhodovibrio sp. | reverse complement strand
GCTCGCTGCGCTGGCCCCGCCGGTGCCCTGAGCCGCCGCCGGGAGAGCGGCCACCGCAAGCAGCAGAAGACCGACCAGGACGGCAATCGGCAAGCGGACGCGGCCGGCGAACTGGAGAGGCATCGTGAAAGGGCTCCGGAGCATTTCAACTTCAAGTCCGCGCCGGGGATAGCGAGGGGCGGACACGCGTGCAAGCAATCAAAAGGACATCGAGCGGGCTCGGGGACCGCCCGCCGGGCGATTGACTTACACGGTCCCGCCGCCATTTCCAGCGAGGATGAATCGGCGCCGGAGCCGTCGACAGGCCGGCACCTACCAGGGAGATTCCGGCGATGCCTGCGATGCGACTGACCACCGTTCTGTGTGCGGCCCTGATGCTGGCGGTGCTGCCCGACCGCCAAACCGCGGCGGCCGATGGCCCGGCCGAGAGCGCGCACGCCTTCACCTTCACCTCGATCGAAGGGGAGCGGCTTGACCTGTCACGATTTGCCGGGCAGCCGATCCTGCTGGTCAACACCGCCTCGCGCTGCGGCTATACCGACCAGTACGCGGACCTCGAGACGCTCTGGGACCGCTACAAGGACGAGGGGCTGGTCGTGCTCGCCGTGCCGTCGAACGACTTCCGGCAGGAACTCGCCAGCGACGAAGCGGTCAAGCAGTTCTGCGAGACCACCTTCGACGTCTCCTTCCCGATGACCGAGATCAGCCACGTCGGCGGCCAGAACGCCCACCCGCTCTACCAGTGGCTGGGCAGCAAGCTCGGCACCGAGGGCCGGCCGCGCTGGAACTTCCATAAGGTCTTGATCGACCCCGAGGGCCAGCCGGTCGCCGGCTGGCGTTCCGGCACGCGCCCCACGGACGCGGCGATCGTGCGCCGGATCGAACGCCTGCTGCCGACGGGCTAGCTGGATCGGCCAACGGGGCCGCCAGCGCGTTCCCCGGATCGCGGACGGGCCGTCAGGCGCGGTTTCGCAACAGCCGCGTACGTCGCATCCGCGTCAGTCACGGTCGCCCGCAGCCGTTTGACCATACACGTCTCCTGTGTAGGGTACCGATATCGGTGCGGCGCGAAACAACGCGGCCGCGCGATGCTGCACACCGGACGACGGGCGATTCCACGTGACCGACGATTTCCGCGACGACCGCGACGCGCGCCAGAATCCCGAGCTCGGGCCGGACGACACGGCGCCGGCCGCCGACGATGCGCGCGCCCAGCGCCGGGCGGAGCGCCGCCGGCGCGTGCGCGAGCAAACCTTCGACACCACGGTCGCCTCGCCCTGCATCGCGATCTGCCAGCTCGGGCCCGACGATCTGTGCGTCGGCTGCCTGCGATCGATGGACGAGATCCGCGACTGGCCGATCATGACGGCCGAGGAAAAGCGAACGGTCCTCGCCAACATCGAGGCGCGCAAGACGGAGTAGCGCTGCCGACAGACTGGTTTTTTTCGCACGGACGATGAACGCCGCAGCGGGTCCCCTCGCCCTTGATGGGAGAGGGTCGCTGTACGGATCCGGCACAAAGGCATTGGTACCGCACACGAAAAAGCCGCCGAGGCGCCAGCCCCGGCGGCTTTTTACGTCTGTGGAGCCGACTCGGCCGCTGGCTTACCCGGTGCTGCGCGCCGGGGCCTCGTCGACCTCCTCGCCGCGCAGGTGGGTGTCGACGTCGAGGTAGCTCGGCTGGAACGCCGCGCGGATTACCTCGACCGCCTTTTCGGGCGCGCTGTCGCCGCACATGAACACGTCGAGCGCGCCGTAGTCGCGCTCCGGCCAAGTGTGGATCGAGATGTGCGATTCCGCGAGCACGGCCACCCCGGACACCCCGCCGTTGGGCGTGAAGTGGTGCAGGTGGGTGTGCAGCAGCGTCGCGCCGGCCGCCGTGACGGCATCGTGCATCATCTGGCGGATGTGCTCGATGTCGTCCAGGCGGCTGCCGCCGTAGACGTCGATGATCAGGTGCGTGCCGGCATAGGTCTTGCCGTCGCGCGTGATGAAGTGATCCGCGTTCTCGTCCGACGCGGTATCCGCGCCGTGAACGGGCGCGGGATGGGCCGCGGCCTGTCGCTGGGCGGTCTGCTCCACGGCAGCCTCGCCCTCGTGCGGGAAGCGGTAGATCTCAGCCTGGGCGTCGCTCGGAACCTCTTCCGAGTTCATCCCCAATTTGAGGGTAGTGGTGGCCGGCATTCGTTAGGACCCCCTAAACCAGCAGATGAACCAGAAGGCCGGGCCATATCCTCCGGGCGCCCGGCACTCCATCGCGTCCGCGCGCAGGCCCCGCTTTTGCGGCGCCAGGCCCGGAAAAAGAACAACGGACGGGGTGGGCGGCGTTTAAGCCCCGGCACCGTCCGTCCGTTCGGGTGTGCGACGCGTGATCGACCGCGCCCTGGGTTACCCCCAACGGATGAAGGGGGCTTTGCCCGGGTCCGCCCTAGCAGCCCGGCTTCGCGCTCGCGCAAGACAGGCTGGAATGCGTGTCGCGCCGATGGATCTCGCGACCCAGCGTCGTCCCTCTGATATGCGAGATCGGCGATGAGAAGTCAAGGCCGAACAAGTAATCGGGCGATGAAGGCCCCGGGTTAAGCCATTCAGTTCAGGGCTTTTTTCAAAGATGACGCGGCTACGGCCGTGCGCGACAGGAAATTGCCAAATCGCGTTTCCGCCAGCGCGCCGGTGGCGCAGGTCGCGCCCAAGTCGGCTGCGATCAGCCCGGCAGCACGGCTTCGATCGCCGCCAGCACTTCCGGGTCGCGCGGACTGACCGAACTGGGCCACACGCCGGCCAGTTCGCCGTCCGTGTCCAGCAGGATCTTGTGGAAATTCCAGCGCGGCTCCGCGACCTCGCCGGCCTCCTCGCGCACCCAGTGGAAGAAGCGGTGCGCCCCCGCGCCGATCACCTGCTGCTTGCCGGTGACCGGAAAGTTCAGGCCCAGATCCTCGCGGTAGTGGCGGGCGATCTCGCCTTCTGCCCGCGGCTCCTGCTCGCCGAAGTCGTTCGACGGCACGGCGACCACCATCAAGCCGCGCTCGCCCAGCTCGTCGTAGAGCTGCTGCAGCTCGGCGAACTGCCCGGCGTAGCCGCATTCGCTCGCGGTCGTGACCAGCAGTAGCGCCCGGTTGGCGAAGATCGCCAGGTTGATGTCGCCGCCTTCCAGCGCCGGAAAGGTGAAGTCGTGCGCGGACATGCATGCCTCCTTCGAACGTCGCCGACCTCGCCGTAGCGCCCGGACCCGGCGCTCAATCCAGCGCCAGCACCTGGCACTTGAGGTAGCTGGTCTCCGGCAGCCAGGGGTGCACCGGGTGGTCCACGTCGGCGCCGGCGAAGCGCAGGATGCGGCCGTCGCGCCCGGCCTGGCCCAGGCCGCGGCGGACCTGGTCGGCAAAGGTCTCGGGCTCGACGTGGTGGGAGCAGGAGCAGACCGCCAGGATGCCGCCGGGCGCGACCAGCGGGGCGGCCAAGCGGGTCATCTTGCGGTAGCCCTTGATGCCCTGCCAGTAGTCCTTCTTCGACTTCACGAACGCGTCCGGGTCGACGACGACGACGTCGTAGCGCTCGCCCGCCTGCTGGCGGGCCTGCAGGTCCTGGAACACCTCCCGCTTCTCGAACCGGCAAACGTCGGCAACGCCGTTGAGTTCGGCCGACTGCCGGGCCAGATCGAGCGCATCCCTCGACCGGTCGACCGCCGTCACCGCCTGCGCCCCGGCCAGCGCCGCCTGCACCGTGAAGCCGCCGGAAAACGCGTAGCAGTCCAGCACCCTTGCGCCCCGGGACAGTCCGGCGACGAACGCGCGGTTGGCGCGCTGGTCGTAGAACCAGCCGGTCTTCTGCCCGGTGCTGGGATCGGCCTGGAAGCGCGCGCCGTTCTCGACCAGCTCGACCGGCCCGTCCAGCTGGCCCCGCACCACCTCGACGTCCGTCGGCAAGCCCTCCAGCTCGCGCGCCGGATTGTCGTTGCGCAGCACCACCGTGGCCGGCGCCACCACCCGGTCCAGCGCCTCCAGCAGCGGTGCGCGCAGCCGGTCCAGCCCGGCGGTGTTGATCTGCAGCACCAGGGTGTCGCCGTAACGGTCGATCACGGTCCCGGGCAGGCCGTCGCCTTCGGCGTGCGCCAGGCGGTAATGCGGCGTACCGATCAGCCGGTCGCGCAGGTCGACCGCCGCGCGGATCCGCCGCTCGAAAAAGTCGAGGTCCAGCACGGCGGCTGGATCGCGGTCGATCAGGCGGGCGCAGATCAGCGGATGCCGGTTGAACAGGAAGCAGCCGAGCGGGGCGCCCTCCGCCGTCTCCATGCGCACCGGCGTGCCCGGCGCGAGCGCCTTGGCGGCCGCGTCCATCTGGACCTCGTTGGCGTAGATCCAGGGCGAGCCGAAGTGCGGGCGCTTCTTCCTGCCCGTGGGTTTCAGGCGGACGGTCGG
>CAYRCO010000057.1:0-5219 GCA_964422775.1 uncultured Rhodovibrio sp. | reverse complement strand
GTGTTGGTCGGATAGGTCGTGCCCTGCAGCCAGCGCCGGCGGGCCTCCGTCGCCGCGTCGCGGTAGGCCCGGTCGACGATGTAGGTGGTGGTCGATACCAGATCGCCCAAGCCGCCGCCGGCCGCCTTTAGGACGTGGGCGAGGTTGGCCCAGACCTGCTCGGCCTGCTGGTCCGGATCACCGATCCCGACCGACGCGCCGTCGCCGTCGACCGCCACCTGCCCCGCGATCCACAGCTGGTCGCCGACCCGGGTCGCCTGCGCGAAGGCCAACGGCTCGTTCCACTCCGCCTTATGCACGCGCAGGCGCTGCTTGCCGGGGCGGCTCATCCGAACACCTCTTTCAGCACTTCGGTCGTGCGCGCGGCCGGGTCGGTGCGGATCGCGGCCTCCTGCCGGGCGAGATAGTGAAACAGCCCGTCGAGCGCGCCGTCCAGGCCATGGCCAACCAGCCGGTCGGTCGCCTGCGCGCCCAGGCTTTCGGCGAACGGCACGCTTTCCAGGCTGCCCGCGATCTGCTGCACCGCCTGAATCGCGCCGGCGCGCTCCAGTTCGCTCTCCACGATCGGGCGGAACGTCTGGCGCAGGTCGGGGCCCATGGTGCGCCGGAAGTACTGGGTCGCCGCGTCCTCCGGTCCGTCGAGGATGCCGCGCGCGTCCTCGATGGTCATCGCCTTGATCGAGTCCACGAACAGCCGCTGGGCCTCCGGCGCGGCCTGCTCGGCGCCGCGGTTCAGCCGGGTCTCCACCTCGTCCAGGAGGTTGCCCATGCCGAGCATCGACAGGCTCGGCCGGACCTTCTGCAGGTAGTCCGGCAGCGGAATGTGGATCTGCGGGTCCTGAAGATAGCCGCCCGGCTGGCCGACCCGGTCGACCACCTCCCGGCTGGCGACCTCCAGGGCCTGCTTCAGGCCGTCGACGATCCGCGCTTCGCTCAGCCCGCCGGACCCGCCGTCACCGGTCAGATCCTTCAACGCCTCGGTGCCGCGTTCGAACCAGTCCGCCCGGCCAGGACCGGCGGACAAAAGTGCGCCGCCCGCGGCAAGCGAGAGCACGGTACGACGGGTGACAGACGCGCGCGCCATGGCCTCTCCTTTCCGGTGCAAGGTCGCGCTCAAAGCCCGGGCGCGGTTCCGGCCTGGGCAAGGGCGACGAAGTACAGATAGACGGCGACCGCGACCGCGGCGGCGAGGGCTAGAAAGATACGCAATCCCGGCCGCATGAAACCTCCTGGACCTACTTGGCGCGTGGACGGACGCGGGTCGCGCTTGTGCGCGCCGGGCGCATCGGCCGCGGCGTGAGCGTGTGTCAGTCGAACCAGCCGGTCTTGCGTTCGATCCTTACCTGGCGGCCGCCTGTCGCCGACCCGCCGTCGGTGACGTCGCCGCCGGTCGCCAGCCGCTCGATCAGCTCCGGCGCGGGGCCCCGGCCCCGGTCGCGGTCGGACGAGCTTTCCTCCGCCGGCACCGCCTTGGCGAGGAACGCGCGGCTGCCGTCCGACAGGCCGGGAATCCTTGCGATCCGCGGCGGGATCTCCTGCCCCTGGCCTTCGGGCCGGCGGAACACCGTCGGTTCGTCGTCGTTCAGCGTGCCCTCGGTATCCACGTCAGGCCGCGCCCCGAACTCCGGCGGGCGGGAGAGCGGCGGTTGGACGTAGTTGGTTTCGCCCGCTTCCGAGGCGCGCGCATTGGCGGCCAGCTTCTCCTCAACGGTCGGCCCGTCGTCGCTGCTGCACCCGGCCAGAACGGCGATCGTCAGCAGCGCCGCGGCGGTGCGCTTGGCGGAAGCGGCGGTGGTCACCTTTTAAGCCCTCCTGCGATGTTCGGGTCGGCGTCCATAGGGGACGCGGGGCGCCGCGTCCCTTATTGCCGATCCGCCCCGGGGCTGTCCAAGCCTGCGAACAGCGTCGACAGGCCCGGGGGCCGATCAGTCGCCCAGCGCCACGCCCTCGCGCCTGGGATCCGCGCCGCCGGTGAGCCGGCCGTCGCGCCTGTGAATCGCGTGTAGGCCGCTCGTCATCGCCTCGGCCTCGACCGCGTGCCCGCGCGCCCGCAGCGGTTCCGCCAAGGCTTCGGCGGAAGTGCCCTGTTCCAGCGTCGTCGGGCCGTTGCGGTTGACCACGTTGGGCAGATCGACGGCCGTCTGCACGTCCTGGCCCCAGTCCAGCACCGCGAGCACCCTGAGCGCGGTGTAGCCGATGATCCGGCTGCCGCCGGGCGAGCCCACGGCCAGCCGGAAACCGCCGCCTTCGTCCTTGACGATCGTGGGCGCCATCGAACTGCGCGGCCGCTTCCCGGGCGCCACCCGGTTGGCGACCGGCCGGCCGTCACGCTCGGGCTGAAAAGAGAAGTCGGTCAATTGGTTGTTGAGGACGAAGCCGCGCACCATCAGCCGGGAGCCGAACGCCTGCTCGACCGAGGCAGTCGCGGAGACCGCGTTGCCGTCGGCGTCGACGATCGAATAGTGGCTGGTCGACCGGCCGCCCGGCTGGTCGGGCATGGCGGCTCGATCGCGGGCGAAGCCGGGCTCGGCGGTGCCCAGGCTTTGTTCGCGGTCGATCAGGCGGGCGCGGCGCGCCAGGTAATCGTCCGACAGCAGCCGGTCCAGCGGCACGTCGACGAAGTCGCTGTCGGCCAGGAAGCGGTTGCGGTCGGCGAACGCCAGCCGGCTCGCCTCGGCCAAGAGATGGACCGCCTCGACCCCCATCGGTCGGGTCGCGGACAGGTCGAAGTTTTCCAGGATGCCCAGGATCTGCAGCACGGTCGCGCCGCCGCTGGTGGGCGGAGGATGGCCGCAGACGGTATGCGCCCGGTACGGCCGGCACAGCGCGGGCCGGATCTTGGCAGCGTACTGAGCCATGTCGCGTCGGCTGAGCTTGCCCGGGTTGCCCTCGGCCTGGCGGACGGTGCGCACGATGTCGCGCGCGATCGCGCCTTCGTAGAACGCCCGTGCCCCCTCTTGGGCGACGGTCTCCAGCGTGCGGGCGTAGGCCGGGTTCGTCAGCAGATGGCCGACCGGCAAGGGGTCCCCCGCCTCGGTGTAGAAGTAGTCGCGCGCGGGGGCGTAGGTCTTCAGGAAGCGGTCGCGCGCGATCAAGTCGTGCAGACGCGGCGTGACCCGGAAGCCCTCGCGTGCCAGCTCGATCGCGGGCTCGAACAGCCGCGCCCAGGGCAGCTCGCCGTGCCGGGCGTGCGCCTTTTCCAGCATCGCAAGCGTGCCCGGCACGCCGACCGACCGGCCGCCCACGACGGCGTCCCAGAAGCCCATCGGGGTGCCGTCGTCCTCAAGGAACAGCGCTTCGGTGGCCGCCATCGGCGCGGTCTCGCGCCCGTCGAACGCGGCGACCTCGCCGCTGTCGCCGTCGTAGCGCAGCAGGAACGCCCCGCCGCCGATCCCGCTCGACTGCGGCTCGACCAGTCCGAGGACCAGTTGGGTCGCCACCGCCGCGTCGATCGCGCTGCCGCCGGCGCGCAGGATTTCCCGCCCGGCCCGGGCGGCCAGCGGATGCGCGGCGGCGACCATCTGCCGCTCGGCGGTCGCGGGCGGGCGGGCGTCGGCGCGGCCGCTCGCCGCTTCCGGTTCGGCGCGGGAGCCAGGCTGGGTACAGCCGGCGAGTGTAAGGAGAAGGCAGGCGGCGGTCAGGAGCGCGCGCATGGCGGGGCCGGCTCTCGTCCGTGGCACGGGAGGACGGACGAGCCAGCCTAGCCGGACCAGCGGCGGGTAGGAAACCGCAGGCCGCCGGTTGCGCGGCTCAGACCTGCGAGAGCTGCTTACACAGGCGGAAGCTCTCCATCCGGTGGCCGAGGCCGGACAGGCGGTCGACCAGCCCCTGCGCGCCGCCGCCGGAACAGTTGACGTTGGTGTGCACCGCCCGGCAGCCGTGCCGGCGGGCGGTGTCCTCCAGCGCGTCGGCCAGCGCGTCGGCGATCCGGCTGGAGCCCACGATGTCCAGCGCGACGAAATCCTCGGCGTCCAGCGTGGCGCCGTGGTCGGGATGCGACTCCACCGCCCAAGAGAACAGGCCCAGAATCAGCCCGCCGTCATCGACCAGCAGGGTCACACCCGCGAGCGGCCGGGCGAGCAGGTCGTGGGCACGCGCCTGCCAGGCCGCGACACTCAGTCGCGGTCGCACCATCTGGATCAGGGGGTACGCCTGATCGATCCGCTCGGGGGTCAGGGGTTCGATCGTCAAACTACGCATGCCGGGCCCATGTTCTGATGCCAGTGTGCTGCTGCTTGAGCGGTTTGCGCGATCGAGGTCGTGTGCGCTGATCGAGCCCCGACACGATGCCGTAGGTGAGCGCATAGCTGCCTTGATGTACGTCAAGCCAACTGGACACTCCCTGTTGAACCGCGTTCGCTTTGGCGCCAAACTTACGCAGATAACGATACTTGAGCGCCGCGCTCGGTTACGGGCCGGCCGAGAAGCGCCGGTTCGTGCGCAACAATCTGGGGTCAACGCCCGTGTCCGCGTTCGATGTGAACAAGATGACGCCGCTGAGCGAGGCCGCGCAGCGGCCCGCACGTGCGCAGTCGCCGTGCCAGGCGTGCACGGTGCGCCACCTGACCGTCTGCGCGCCGCTCGACGAGCAGGAGGTGCAGGAAGTCGCCGCGATCTCGCAGAACGTGGAGATGTCGCCCGGCGACCCGCTGTTCGACGAAGGGGAGCGCGCCAGTCAGGTGTTCAACGTCACCGCCGGCACGATGAAGGTCTACAAGCTGCTGTCCGACGGCCGGCGGCAGGTCACGGGTTTCCTGTTCCCGGGCGACTTCCTGGGCCTGGCGAACAACGAGACCTACGCCTATTCCGCCGAGGCGGTGACCCATGCCACGCTGTGCCGCTTTCCCCGGGCCAAGCTGGACAAGCTGCTGGAACGCTACCCCAAGATGGAAAAGCGCCTGCTGTCGATCGCCAGCCACGAACTGGCTGTGGCGCAGGAACAGATGCTGCTGCTCGGCCGCAAGACCGCGAAGGAGAAGATCGCCTCCTTCCTGCTGACCCTGTCCGAGCGGGCGGAGTCCCGCGGTCAGCCGGGCAATCCGGTGTCGGTCCCGATGAGCCGCACCGATATCGGGGACTACCTGGGCCTGACCACCGAAACGGTGAGCCGCACCTTCACCAACCTGCGCACCAGCAGCACGATCGCGCTACGCAACGGCGGCAAGGTCGAGATTCTGGACCTGGAAACCCTCCAGGACGTGGCGCAGGGCGACTGAGGC
>CAYRCO010000056.1:3879-14173 GCA_964422775.1 uncultured Rhodovibrio sp. | reverse complement strand
ACGGCGGCCCGCCATCGTCTTGAGCGCGTGCCAGAAAGCCCGGCGCGCCAAAAAACCGTTTGTCAGGGAGTTTACGCGATGATCCGTTTCGCCCGCGCTGCGCGCGCCTGCGCGGTCGCGACCGCGCTGGCCGCCGCCGTGTCCGTCGCCGGTCCGGCGGCCGCATACGAGCCGATCGTGGAGAAGAAGACCTTCACGATGCAGAGCTACACCACCGTCAACGGGGAGACCATTGAGGACGTCCGCGTCGGCTGGGAGGCGTACGGCAGCCTCAACCAGGCGCGGGACAACGTGATCCTGATCCCGCACTTCTTCTCCGGCAGCAGTCACGCCGCCGGGCGCTACAGCGAAGACGGGGCGCGCGGCTACTGGGACAGCATCATCGGCAGCGGCAAGCCGATCGACACCGACAAGTACTACGTGATCTCGGTCGACTCGCTGGTGAACCTGAACACCGGCAATCCGAACGTGGTCACCACCGGTCCGGCCAGCACCAACCCGCAGACGGGCGAGCCCTATGGCATGGACTTCCCGATCGTCGAGATCGGCGACTTCGTGCGCGTGCAGAAACGGCTGTTGGAGAACCTTGGTATCGAGAAGTTGCACGCGGTGATGGGCGCGTCGATGGGGGCGCTTCAGGCCTACGACTGGGCCAGCCGCTATCCTGACGCGGTCGAGCGGGTGATCCCGGTGATTGGCAGCGGCTTCGCCGATCCCTTCCTGATCGGCTGGCTGGACATTTGGGCGCAGCCGATCCGGCTGGATCCCAACTGGAACGGCGGCGACTACTACGGCGGCGAGCGTCCGAAGGCGGGCCTGGCGGCCGCGCTCAAGACGGTCACCCTGCATGCCCAGAACTGGCCGTGGGCGCAGAAGGCGTTCGGCCGCAAGTGGGCAAGCGAGGACGCCGATCCCGCCAAGTCGTTCGACAACAAGTACGCGGTGGAGGCGACGCTGCACAAGGTGGCCCAAGATCGGGCGGCGACGTCCGACGCCAACCACTTCCTCTATCTCGTCAAGGCGAACCAGCTGTTCGTTGCCGGCGACAAGGACACGCCGGAGGCCGGCCTGAAGGCGATCGACGCGCCCACGCTGATGCTGCAGGCGCAAGGCGATCTGGTGTTCTTCCCAGGGCTGGCCGATCAGACGCAGCGGATGATCGAGAGCGACGGCACCACCGTGGAGCGCGCCTCCATCCCCGGCGACCGCGGCCACCTGAACGGCGTGCTCAACATCCAGAGCCGGGGCGACGAGATCCGCGCGTTCCTTGAGCGGGACGTCGATCGGTAACGCACGCTCGGCGCTCTCCGCACCGTCTCG
Source organism: uncultured Rhodovibrio sp. (assembly GCA_964422775.1). Lineage (GTDB taxonomy): Bacteria > Pseudomonadota > Alphaproteobacteria > Kiloniellales > Rhodovibrionaceae > Rhodovibrio. The sequence continues at coordinate 12,853 of CAYRCO010000056.1, read as the reverse complement.
CACCCATGACGGCGCAAACGCAAAAGGGGCGGCACCGCCCCCGTCGGTGCCGCCCCGTCGTCAGGCTGCCCGTTGGGCGCGCGCTACATCATCTCGTCGGCCTCATCGGGGGCCATCACGCTGATCTCCACCTCGATCTCGCCGGCGTCTGCGAACTCGAGATGCGCCTCGAAGCTGTCCCCCGCGCGCAGCACACGCTGGACGTCGTTGAACACCAGCCGGATGCCCTGGGGATGCATCGTCACCGCCTGTCCCGGCTTGAGGCTGACGGACGTGAGGTCGCGCATCTCCAGCGCGCCGTCCGCGCCGAGCGACTGAGCCTGGATCACCGCATCGTCGGCGAACGGCACTTCCGCGCCGACCAGCTTGTCGGCGGTCTCACCCTCGTTCCACATGGTCACGTAGACCTCGACGGCGTGGGCCATCGACGAGGTCGCGACGGTCCAGCCGTGACTGACCTGGATGTCGCCCTTCGACGCCGTCTCGCCCGGATGGTGCGCGGTCGCCGGCGCTAGGGCGGCGAGCGTCAGGGCGGCAGCGATCACGAACTTCTTCAGCATGTCTCTTCCTTTCCGAGGCCCTCCGCCTCGTGCGTGTTCAGCTCTCCCACGTCGACCGGCAGGTCTCCTGGCTCACGGGTCAAGGCCACCCCTCGGCCTTCCCAAGGCTGCGGTGTCCGTCGGGCACGGACGGCCGATCCTCAGTGGCGTCGGTGAGGGGCGGCTCGCCGATCACAGTTGCGGGGGCAGCGCCGGACTCGCACCGGCTTCCCTCGGATCCGCTGGCGGGAACCGTCGACGGCGCAAGGCTAGCCAAGGCTGCGGTCGGTAACAACCTTGCAAAGCCGCCGGTGTGACGGTTGGGCACATATTTCGCAGTCGGAAATTGTGTGTGGCCGGCGGCGCTGTGCACGTCGTGCAAGCGCGTCCCGGTTTGTCCCACCGGCGCTTGATCGAAAGCTGGTAGCAAGTCGCGCTTGGGGAACAAAGCGGCGATTCTGCGTAAATATAAAATCATATTACTTGGAGAATAAACTCTGAAGTTTATGTGACCTCGGTGTGTCAGCTGTTGTTTTTGGACGGCTAACTTGAGACGTGGTGATCAGATTGGCGGCACGTGAAAGCGACACGCGAGGGAATAGGTAAACCGGATGTCCGGAACGATCCTGATCATCGACGACGACTCCGGCACGCGCCAACTTGTGCGGACCGCGCTGGAACTGGAAGGGCTGCAGGTGGTTGAACAGGACCCCAGCGGCCGGCCGACGGCCGAGACCCTTCAGCCCGGTTATGCGGTGATCCTGCTGGACCTCATGATGCCGGAAAAGGACGGATTCGAGTATCTGCGCGACATCCGCCGGATGTGGCCGGAGCAGCGGCTGATCGTCTACTCCCACGGCCTGAGCGACTACACGCACTACGCGGTGAAGTTGGGGGCCAACGCCGGCATCGATATCAGCCGGTCGGCCAATTTCCGGCAGCTTGTGGAGACCGCGCGCCGGTTGGCGAGCGACGCCGGCCGACCGACCGATGGCACGCCGCCGAACGACAGCGGCGCGTCCGACGGCCATACGCGCCCGCTGTAAGCCGGTGGCATCGCTGCGATACCGGTTGAAAATTGTTAAATATCGGTAGCTGTACTTTATCGTCGGCCCGGATCGCGCGACACTGGCATTGGGTGTACCGTCTCGCGATGAACGCGGGCCCAACCGCAACAGGGGGCGTGCCATGATCGCCGATTTATTGCGCAAGGGCTTTGCCTGGGCGCGGGACTTCTTCTGGGTCGCCGAGTCCGGCACGGATCGCGCCCGGACCGCCAAGCAACAGGGGTCATCCAAAGCAGCGGCCGGTGAGACCAAAGCGCCACGCGCCGGCCATTCCGCGTCCGGGTCGACATCGACCGCCCAACGCCGGTCGGCGGCCGCCAAGACCTCGACGAATAAGCGCGGAACCGGAGCCGCGAAACCCACGACGTCGCAAAGCGGCGGGGCCGCGGCCAAGACGGCCAAGCCAAAAAGCACGCCGTCCAAGAGGGCGGCGCCAAAGAGCACTGCGCCCAAGAGCACTGCGCCCAAGAGCTCTGGATCGAAGAGTGCGGGGCCCAAGAGCACCGGTCCGGGCGCCGCCGAGGCGGATCCGGCGAAGCCCGGCGATCTGTCCGAGATCAAGGGGATCGGGCCGGCGATCAAGACCAAGCTCGCCCAGCTCGGGGTCAAGACCTTCGCGGATCTGGCGGGCGCCGACGCTGGCCAGCTGTCCAAGAGCCTGAATCAGCGCACGATCACGCCGGAACGGGTGCGCAGCTGGATCGCCGAAGCGAAGAAGCGCAGCTGAGCGTTGCTTCGGGCCGCAGACAAAAAGCCCCGGCGTCGGCCCGACGCCGGGGCTATTTGTGCCGTTGATGTCGTATAAGTAGCTGAAACGCTGCACCGCGTCTCAGCTTGATCCTGCCCGCTCTTTGAGGGGCGGGCGCGGTCTTTCGACAGGCCGTTCTAACCGATCCGCTCAATCGTCTTGGCTTCCAGGCCCTTGGCACCCGGACCGGGCGTGTAGCGGACGCGGTCGCCTTCACTCAGCCGGTCGATCCCGGCTGCCTGGACCGTGTCCTTGCCCACGAAGATGTCGTCGCCGCCATCGTCCGGGATGATGAAACCGAAGCCCTTCTCCGGTTTGAAGAACTTGACCCGGCCCGCAGCCTTGCCGGACTCGATACCCGGTTCGCGGCGCGGCGGCTCGAACGGCTCAGGCGCCGGTGCCCGGGGCGGCTGCTGCACTGTGGCGTTTGCGGATTGGCTGGGACGGCTCGGCGGCGCTTGGCGCGGCCGCTGGGCGGCAGGGGAGTTCTGCTTGGCCGCGTCGATCTCGATCGCCGCCAGCGCCCGACGCACCTCGTGCACGGCGGAGGACAGCGTGTCAGACGTCGCTTTCTGATCGACCAGTTCGGCGCACCGATCGGTCGCCTCGCGCAGCCGATCGGCGAGCGGGTTGCCGCTGCGATATCCGGCGTCGCCGCTCTCGCGGCCGGCCGTCGAGTCGCTTCCAGCGTTTTGCGTACCGTCTTCGCCGGCGTTGTCGCGGCCGTTGCTGTCGTCGGTCTCTTGGCGGGCGGCTGCCGGGCTTGCCGCCGCGGCACTGGGGGTGCTCTCGGCGCCGCTGCGCGAACGGGTGGTCAACGTCCGGCGCGGTGTGACCGCGTCATTTGCCGGAGCGCTAACGGAGGCGCGGCTCGCCGAGCCGTCTTCGCGCGCAGGCTGCTCGGATGGGGTCGACGACACGGGAGCGCCTACGGATTTGGCGGTTCCGCCCGCGTCCTCCGCTTCGGAGACGGTCTCGGCCTCCAGATCCGCCACCGGCTGACCTTCGGCCTCCGCCTTGGCGCGCTTGAGGATCTGGCTGACGGTGCCCTGGCTTACACCATAATCCTGCGCGATCTGCGCCTGCGTGGCACCGGCTTGCCGGCGGGCCAATAGCGTAGGCCATTCGCTACGATCGATTTTGCGTTTACGGGGTCCAGTCGCAGCTTCGCCATTCGCTGGCTGCGCGTTGGACGACAGACCATTATTCGACATTGAGCACATCACCCGCTTCGTGTGCGGAACCTTCCAAAAAAACCGCGAGGTGGGACGAAGAGCCTTTGGAACCGGCCAACCTCTCTCCCTACGTATCGCATTCGGCGCTTATTTCAATGGGTATTTGACGGCGAACGCCGCTTTACGGGGAAAATTATTAGCACGAATCGGAACAACGCGCTCGATCTACGCGCCAGAAGCGATCGGGGCTCGGACGGGCACGCGCCATGCGGTTCCGGCTGTGCGTCTGCCGCGCCAAGTGGGCTACGGCGCCGGTCAGCCGGCGTCGCGCGCGCAGCGAAAGCCGATGTGCCGGTGGCCGTCCTGCGGGGCCCGGGAGAAGCCGTCGCGGAAATAGGTGGTTAGTTGGTCGGGGCCCGTGTCGAATACGTAATCCCCGCCGCGGGTGATCCGCTCGCCCGCTGCGGTGATGTCGTTACGTCCGTCCGCGGGACCGTACGGGTAGGGGCGCACCAGACTGGCCGTCCATTCCGCCAGGCTTCCGGCCATGTCCTGTAGCCCGGTCGGCGTGGCCCCCGCCGGCTTGGAGCCGACCGGCGCAGTCTTGCCGGAGGGATGCCCGGCGTAGACGCGGGCGTCGCTGGGCGGCGCCTCGCCCCAGGGGTAGGTGCGCCCCGCGGTGCCGCGGGCGGCGGCTTCCCACTCGGCTTCTGTGGGCAAGCGGGCGCCACGCCAGCGGCAGTAGTCCCGCGCGCCGCGCCAGGTGGTCTCGGCCACCGGATGGTCGGCGTAGCCGTCGGCCGGCCGGAAGGCGCCGTTGCGAAAGCCGATCCGGACCTGACGGTCGTCCAGGCCGATGATCGGGTAGAGACCTTCCGCGCGGCCCTCTTCCAAAAGCTTCGGCCAAGTGTCCTCACCGAAGTCATTTCGGCTGGCTTCGGTCGCCGCGAACGGCCGACGAACGTCGAGTTCAAGGGCGTTCAGGTATTCCGCGAAGGCCGCGTTGGTGACCTCGGTCCGGTCGATCGCGAACGCGGAAAGCGTGACCTGATGCGCCGGTCGGGCACTGCTGCGGCCATCGGGATCGCCGATCGGGTAGCGCCCGGCCGGGATTTTCACCATCGCCGTCTGCGCGGCCGTCGACACGGGCGCGGCGGCCGGATCGATCCGGCGCTCGGTCGGACTGCCCGGCGTCTGGGCGAACGCGCACGCCGGCAAGGCCGCGAGGATGACCGGTACGACCCACCATCGGGCCCGGTTCAGAATCGGTTTCCGGTGTATCGCCAGCGGCATGATCGGCCTCGCATGTCGCGTTCGATCGGGCGACGGGTGTTCGAATCGGCGATTGGGCCATCGCGGCGCGCGCGCGACAAGGCCTGCATACCCATGTATTTAGAGCCAGCCTGGTGCGGCGCGCGCAGTCGACGTACGGCGGGCACGGCCACGCGTATTAGTAGTGCAAACATGGGATGCGTCGCGCGTGTTGGAGTAGCTGAAATGGCGAACCATTTGATGCGGGGTACACGCCGAGCGATTATCTGAATGAATCTCTCCGATTTAACGCCCATTGCCGAAGTAGGTTGAAATTAACGAATAGGCTAAGTATTGTAGTGTCACGTTAACACAGAATTAACTATATTTAGAATTTTAACGGAATATTAAAGCACAAAAATAATAGGGTTACTAGATTGTAAACGAAATTTGTTTGGGGCTTCCTCTTTGTGCGCGGCGATCCGGGGGCGGGAAAGCAGGCCCGGGACGCAACGTTTCTGTGTCATGTCGAAAGTCGCGACGCGATCGCGACGCATGAAGGGGTCAAGCGATGCTGACGTACGAGCAACTCAAGGGTGGCGAAGGCGATCTGATTCACTATCGGCCGGAACGGTTCGAGGCGAAGGACATGTTCCAGCAGGGCATTCCGGACGTCTCCGTGGGCGGCCATCCGCTGGTGCTGCAGGACCTATCGATCGGCGGCGTGGGCGTGATGGACCATTGCCGATCCGACGCGGGTCCGGACTGGGCGCAACGGATCGGCGAACGTCTGCCGGTGCGGCTGTCGGTCCGCGGCGAGGTCATCCATGCCTCGATGGCGGAAGTGCGGCGCTGCAACGTCAGTGCCGGAAAGGCGACGGTCGGCCTGCGGCTGGTCGACCGGCACCTCGATATGGCGGGGCTGATCGAGAAATACTGGGAGAGCACGCTGCGCGGCGAGCTGGCGTATCACACGGCACCGGACCTGCATCTGGTGGCCCCGGAATACCGGCGACTGGTCGCGGACACGCAGGCGCTGCTGCGCCACACCCGCCGGACTTTGGCCCGCATGGAAGAGAAGATCGGCGCCGACGGCCCGAGCCAGCAGCAGATCACCGGCCGGATGCTGTCGTTCTGCGAAGAGCAGATCGTGCCGCGCTGGCGCGAGCTGTGGCTGGAAGCCAACGCCATGCTCTGGCCGGTGATGGACGATCCGGCCCGGCTGCGCGCCACCAAGAAGTTCACCGAGGAGGTCCTGACCCCCGAGCTGGTCGGCGGACCGATCTGGCATCGCGGCTACGACAAGCCGTTCGGCTATCCGGGCGACTTCCTGCTGATGAAGCAGATCTACGATAACCAGTGGGAAGGCGTCGGCGCCTACAACAAGATCTGTCATCGTCTGGGCGTGCACATCGGCGAGTTCGTCGCCAACCGCATGCTGATGATGAAGGACGAGATCGCCGAGCGCGTGTTCGACAAGAACGGCGAGGACACCACGCACATCACCTCGCTCGGCTCCGGTCCGGCGCAGGAGGTGCAGGCGTACCTCGATGCGCTCAGCCTGCCGGGGTCGACCCGCTTCACGCTGATCGACCAGGACCGGCGCGCGCTCGACCTCGCGCATTCGGAGAGCCGGCGGCGCGTCCTGCAGCACGGCGGCCGGGCCCGGGTCGACTGCCTCTGGACCTCGTTCATGCAGTTGCTTCGCCCGGGCGCGTTCCTGGAGCAGATGCCGGCCCAGGACCTGATCTATTCGGTCGGCCTGATCGACTACCTGACCGACCGGCGCACCGGCCAGCTGATCGAGCGGCTGTACAAGCACCTGGCCCCCGGCGGCCGGCTGGTGCTGGGCAACGTCAAGCGCAGCTCGGAAGCCAGTCTGTGGCCGCTGGAGTTCATCGCCGACTGGAGCCTGATCTATCGCAGCGAGGAGGACATGACGCGCCTCGCCGCGACCATTCCGGAGGCCAAGCAGGAGGTCTTCTCCGACGAGACCAACTGCGTGGTGGTGATGCGCCTGACCAAGCCGGCCGCGTAAGCGGCACGACCCCGCCGCCGACAGGCGCGGTCGACTTGGGCGCCCGGGGGGTCGTGGAAACTTCCACGGCCCCCTTTTTCATGATCCAGGGCGTCTTTCTCGATGACACGTCAGGGCAAGATGCTGAAACGTGGAATCACGTTTCAGCTGAATCTTGCCCTCTCTTCAAGAAGTTAGAGCGACATTCAGCCCGAAGGCCGGTTCGGCCTTCGAGCATGTCGCTCTAGGGTCCAGGGTCCCAGGGCCGGGCGCGCCGATCCGGCGTTCAGCTGGCGCGCCGACGCGCCGGGCCGGGGTTGGCACCGCGGTTCAGCACCCGCGACTTGGGCAAGCGGACCCGGACGGTCGTCCCGGCGCCCAGCTTGCTGTCCAGGTCGATCCGGCCCTGGTGCAGGTCGACGATCTTTTTCACCAGCGGCAGGCCGAGCCCGGCCCCGCCGTGGTCCCGGGCGAACGCGGATTCGACCTGCGTGAACGGCTCGAAGATCCGCTCCATGTCGTCGCCCGCGATCCCGATGCCCTTGTCCTGCACGGCGATCTCGTAGCCGCCGTCCGGGGTCCGGCCGGCGGTCAGCCGGACCCGGCCGCCTTCGCTGGAAAACTTGATGGCATTGGTCAGCAGGTTGGTCAGCAGTTGGCGGATCAGCCTGGGATCCGCGCGCAGGTCGACCTCGGGGTCGACCGGATCGGTCCGCAGCCGCACGCCCCGCTCGCCAGCCTGCTGGGTGACCGACTTCATGACCTCATCCACCGTTTCGCCCATCGGGACGACGTCTTCGTTCAGCCTGAGTGCGCCGGCGTCCGCCTTCGCCAGTTCCAGGATGTCGTCGAGGATCCCCAGCAGATGCCGGGCGCTGTTCAGGATGTGGCTGGCGTAGTCGCTGTATTTCGTATTCTCGATCCGCCCCAGCATCTGCAGCGAGATCACTTCCGCGAACCCGATCACCGCGTTGAGCGGCGTGCGCAGCTCGTGGCTCATGGTCGCCAGGAACTGGCTTTTCGCCTGGTTGGCGGCGTTCGCCTGGCGCCGCTGGTAATTGGCCTCCCGCATCGCGATCTGCAGTCGGTCCTCGTGGGCGTAGCGCTGCCGGGCGAACAGCTCGACCGTGTAGTTCGACAGCAGGCCGACGCCGACGGTGGCGAGCAGGAAAGCGGTGTTGGCCCACACCATCTCGGGCGGCAGGTCGTTCAGCAGCAGAGTCGCGGCGATATAGGCAAGCGCCAGCACCACCGTGACCGTGACGGCAACCACGAAGTGCAGCCGGATCGCGCTCGTCGAATAGACGATAACGAGGCTGAGGCCGGCGTAGTACCAGCCCGACACCGGCGGCTGCGTCAGCAGGGTCATGGCGATGATGCCGAAGCCCGCGGCCGCCATCGCGCTGCCCAAAAGCGGCTGGGCGAACCGGCGGAAGGTGTCGGTGTGAACCGACACCGCCAGCAGCACCAGCATCGGACAGACGCCCAGATAGCGAATCGCCAGCACCGGCGCGAGATGCTCGGGCGCCACCACGAGCAGGTCCAGGAGCCCGAACGCCCCGTAAATCCCGGCCCCCAGGAACAACGCGCCGCGCAGGATGCCGCGCGAGCGATTGAAGAAGTCCCGCCTGAAGTCCGCCTCCACTTCGCGGTCCTGGAAGCTGGGCGGAAACGGTCGAAGTGTCAGTTCATGCTCGACCCCCGCCGCGTCATGCGACTGCCGGACCTCGGGTGGTGGCGAGGCGCGCGCGTCCGGCGGGTCCTGGGCGGGGTCGGTCTGGGTCATCTCGGGCTGCCGGGGCGACGCGGCGTTGGAAGGGCGACGGAAACGCGATGGCCTTCACGATTCATTAATACGGTGAAGAAGACATTAACCTGCATAACGGGGCAGGCGCATCGCTTCAATCCGAGGGTATTAAAGCATTGCCGTATCGGTTTAGCTACGTCCGCGCCAAAGATCGCCATGGGGGAACAAGTGGTTGTTTGACGCAAAACTTTTGATCTGGCGACGCGACCGGACCAGCCGCCGTGTCGCGGGGCTGTCGACCGTGGCGATATTCCTGCTCGTCTCCACCGGGCCCGCGGGCGCGGGGGGCTATCAATTGCGCCAGCACGGCGCGGGCGCGCAGGCGACCGCGATCGCCGGGGCCACGGCCGGGGCGCACGGGTTGGAGAAC
>CAYRCO010000056.1:0-3779 GCA_964422775.1 uncultured Rhodovibrio sp. | reverse complement strand
AGCGCGCCGTTCGGCCTGGAGACCGATTACGGGCGCGACTGGGAAGGCCGGTACCACGCGGTCGGCACCGAGGTGGCGACCTTCAACCTGAACCCGATGCTGGCGTTCCGCGCGAGCGACACCGTGACCCTGGGGGCCGGCGTCCAGGCGCAGTATTACAAGGGTGTACTGTCGAGCGCACTGGACTTCGGCACGCCGACGGGCCTTCCGCCCGGTGGTTTCACAGACGGATACGTCGAGATTGATACTGACGACTGGGCGATGGGGTTCAACTTCGGGGCCCTCTGGCGGCCGGCGCCGGGCACGCAGATAGGCGTTGCCTATCGCTCGGAGGTCGCGCACACGCTGGATGGGTCGGCGGACTTTACCGATGATCCAGCCGGTCGGGTGCAGTTAGTACGCGCTGCATTTGGCGGTTTCCAGGATACTGGAGCAAACGCCGATATCACCACGCCGCGCTCGGTCTCCGTGGGGCTCAGTCAGCGGGTGTCGAAGAGCTGGACCCTGCTGGGCGAGGCGCAGTGGACCGACTGGAGCACGTTCGACTCCCTAGAGGTCGCATTCGACAACCCGGGCCAGAGCTCCGACATCACCCGCCAGGACTGGGACGACGGCTGGTTCGCGGCGCTGGGCGCGCGCTACCGGGCGAGCGATACGCTGACGATCTCCACCGGGGCGGCCTACGACTGGTCGCCGGTACCGGACGACACCCTGACCCCGCGCATCCCCGACGCCGACCGGGCGTGGCTGTCGCTGGGGCTGGACTGGACGCCGGAGAACTGGTTCCGCCTGAAGCTCGGCTACGCGCACCTGTTCATGCCGTCGCGCACCATCGACCTCGACGCCGGCGACCCCGGCAATGGGGCTCGCGGCGACCTGACCGCGACCACCGACACCGACGTCGACATCGTGTCGGTCACGCTCGCCGTGCGCTTCTGATCGCTCGGCGCCGGCGGCGAAGCGTATTGGCGCTCAGTCCTTCGGGTTGTGGACCGCGATGCGCTCGCCGGTGTCCGCGTCGACTTCCGTCAGCTGCACGTCGTAGCCCCAGAGGAAGGCGATGTGGCGCAGCACGCGTCGGGTCTCCATCGCGTCCAGCTGGCGGCGGTCCTGCACCCGGTGCTCCAGGTAAAGTTTGCGGTCGCCGCGCAGGTTGGCCTCCACGACCTCGATCCGCGGCTGGGCGGCCACGGGATCGTGCGCCTCCGACAGCGCCCGGCGCAGGCGCTTGTAACCGGCGTCGTCGTGGATCGCCTCGACCACGTAGTTGTCCTCCGCGCTGTCGTCGCGCAGCTTGAACAGCCGCAGCTCGCGGATCAGGCGCGGGGAGAGGTACTGCAGGATGAAGCTCTCGTCACGGAACTCCGCCCAGGCCTCGCGCAGCGTTTCGTGCGGCTTGCCGTTGCCGGCGATCTGCGGGAACCAGGCCCTGTCCTCCTCCGTGGGCTCGGTGCAGATCCGCTCGATGTCCTGCATCATCGCGAAGCCGAGCGCGTAGGGGTTCATGCCCGAGAAGCCGCGCTGGTCGAAACTCGGCTGCGCGATCACGTGGGCGTGCAGGTGCAGGAACTCCAGCATCGCCCCTTCGTCGATCTGCCCCTTGTCGCGCAGCCGGTTCATGATCTGGTAGTGCGTCCAGGTCGCGCAGCCCTCGTTCATCATCTTGGTCTGGCGCTGCGGCTCGAAGTAGGCCGACAGCTCGCGCACCATCTGTAAGAGGTCGCGCTGCCAGTTCTCCAGCAGCGGCGCGTGCGCCTCCAGGAAGTACAGCAGGTTCTCCTCGGGCAGGCCGAGCGACCGGCGCTGGGCCTCCAACTGCTCGTCCTCCGGCTCGCGCACCTGGCCGCCCGCGGGCTTGGGCACGGTGCGCAGCCACAGGTCGTCGGTCGACTCCCGCTCGGCGTGGCGCTGCTGCTGACGCCGCCTGCGTTCGGCCGCCAGGTCCGGGCGGTCGCCCCGGCGGTCGCGGTCGACGCCCTGGGCCGACAGCGCGTGCGCGGCGTCGAGGATGCGCTCGACGGCCTGCTGGCCGTGGTACTCCTCGCATTCCGCCACCAGCCGGCGGGCGTAGCGCAGGTCCTCCAGGATGCTGTCCGCGTCGGTCCAGCGCTTGAACGTCTGGTTGTGCTTGAAGAAGTGGTTGTGCCCCATGGCGGCGTGGGCGATCACCGTCGCCTGGGTCGCCATGGTGTTCTCTTCCATGATGTAGCAGAGCGACGGGTTGGCGTTGATCACGATCTCCAGCGCCAGGCTCTGCAGGCCCTTGCGGTACAGCGTCTCCTGCTGGGCGAAGCGCTTGCCGAACGACCAGTGGGAATACATCACCGGCATGCCCACCGAGGCGTAGGCGTCCAGCATCTGCTCGGCGGTGATCACCTCCAGCCGGGTGGGGTAGAGATCGAGGCCGAGTTCGCCGAGCGCGATCTCCTCGATCGCCTCGTAGGTGCGCTGGAGGGTGTCGAAGTTCCAGTCCGCGCCCTCGAACAGCAACTGGCCGGATTTGACCGCCGGCGCACCGGACTTCCTGCCCTGGTTCTTGGTCCGGCCCTTGGCCTGGCCGCCTTTCTTGTTCTTGCCACCACCCTGGGTGCCGCTGGTCGGCTTATCCGCGCTCAAGACGTCGTCTCCCGCTGCCGGAACAGGTCGTGGAACACGGGGTAGATATCGCCCGGCTCGCCGATCCGGCGCATGGTGAAGGTCTCCTGCTCCTGCGACAACGGCTCGTAGCCGCGCCACAGATCGCTCTCGTCGCTGTCGACGAAACCGGTGCGCAGCCGCTGGCCGGGATCGATCTCGACGTAAGCCATGTACTGCGTGATCGGCAGGATCTGCTCGCGCAGCAGTTCGACGCAGTGCTTCACGTCGCCGGGTACGTCGTCGCCGTCGGACGCCTGGGCGACGTAGATGTTCCAGGAGGATGTCGGATACCGCTCCTCGACCACCCGAAGCATCTCCTTGAGCGCCGAGGAGACGATCGTGCCGCCGGTCTGCTGGCCGTGGAAGAAGGTGTCCTCGTCGACTTCGCTTGCGAAGTTGGTGTGTCGGATGAACACCACGTGGACGTTGTCGTAGTGCCGCTGCAGGAACAGGTGCAGCAGCATGAAGAAGCGCTTGGCGAGCTCCTTCATCTCCTGGTTCATCGACGCGGAGACGTCCATCAGGCAGAACATCACCGCCTGCGCGATCGGCTGGGGCACCTGTTCGTAGCGGTTGTAGCGAAGGTCCAAGGGATCGATGTAGGGGACCTTGGAGCGCTTTTCCTTGGCCCGGGCCAGCTGCTCCTCGATCTCGCGGATCCGCTGTTCGGGCGACTTGCCGTCGGCCGGCTGGATCTCGCCGGACTCCAGGCGCTGGCGCTCGTACTCGAGCTGGTCCAGCACCGCCTGGCGCGGCCGGCCGAGGGCGACCCGGCGGGCCTGCGAGCGGCGCATCGTGCGCACCAGGTTGAGCCGGTTCTCCGGACCGCTGGTGGCGTAGCCGGCGCGCTTGGGCTTGGGGCTGGCCTCGGACTTCAGCTCGCGCTTGACCAGATCGGGCAGCTGCAGGTCCTCGAACAGCAGGTCGAGGAACTCGTCGCGCGAGAGCGTGAACACGAACTCGTCCTCGCCCTCGCCCTCCGTGCTGGCCTCGCCGCGGCCGCCGCCGCCTCCGCCCTGGTCGCGCGGCAGGCGGTCGCCCTCGCGGAACTCCTTGTTGCCGGGCAGCACGCGAGAGCGCTGGCCGATCGAGTGGTCGCGCTTGAACTCCGGCTCGTGCGTGCCGTCCACCGGGATCGACAC
>CAYRCO010000055.1:0-14250 GCA_964422775.1 uncultured Rhodovibrio sp. | reverse complement strand
CCCTAGCGCGAGGGCGTATCGCGGTCGTGCATCTTTCGGATTTGCGAGGCGAGATCGGCCATCTCGGTGTGCATGCGTTGGCGCATGGCCTGCTCGCACACCCGGCGCACGCCCTGCAACGCTTGGCGCAGCCGTAGCTTCGCGGCACGCGTGGCCGGCGTCTCGGCTTGGCCGCGGGCGTGCCCGACATCGACGGCGTAGCGCGCGCCATCCCCCAGTGAATGGCTGAGATCGGTCAGGTCGGCCGCGTCGCGTTCAGCCGCGATGGTGGAAGCCGAGCCGCCGTAGCCGCCGCGCTCATAGCCCCAGCGCTGTTGGAGACCAGTCGCCGCTTCATCCGTACCCGTATGGCCGGTACCCGTGTGGCCGGCGTCCGGCGCCGCGGGGCCGGTCAGACCGCTGTAATCCACAGGGTTGGTCGAAGGGGCGGCCCATGCCCCGCTGCTGGTGTCGCGCGCGCCGGCGGGCTGCACGACGGTCAAGCGATCGGTGACAGCATAATCGGAACGCCGGGTCGTCGAGCGGCCTTCCGGGGATGGCGCCGCGTCACTCATTTCAGCCTCCCACCTCTCTAGCGGGCGGACCCGCTGCCGGGTTGACCGTTTTTAGGCGCCTCGGGCGCCGGCCTTACCCGTAAATAATCCAGGTGCACAGCAGCTGGACTTTGCAACAGACCGGCGGCGAACGCCAGTCCTTTTCGCAGACCCGCACCCCGGCCCGGCAATGTGCCTGAAGCCGGAACGGCGCGCAAAGCGATTTCGAACCCGCGGCGTCCGGTCTCATGCGCATATCGGCCGGATCCGTGTGAGGCGGCCAAAAAAGTCCCCACGGACCTCTCGGGCCGCGGGGACATAGAAGGGATGTCGTCCGCCGGCTGGGCCAACGGACTGGGGACGTTGATATCGTGTCGCATAACGCGGGTAAAATCGTTGCTCTATGTTAGTTTGGCGCGCGAAATCTCTCACACGCTTACGCGCCCAGCGCGTATTCGACGGCAGCCCGCGTCGCGCAATCACGAGGATGCCACTTTTGACCCTGCCCCGACCCCGCTTTCCAGCGTTAGAGTGGGTCGCGACGGGCACGGCGACGCGGGCGACGCGCCGTCTCTTGCAACGACAAGCCCGAAGGCCGGCGCCATGGCGCCGGCGGCGTCACTGAGGGAGGACGCATTATGAAGGTACGCCAGGTTTTGGAGTCCAAAGGCGGCGAACTGGCAACCATCGGTCCGGACCGCAGCATCGAGGAGGCAATCGGCGAATTGGGTCGGCGTCGGATCGGCTCGCTCGTCGTGGTCGACGACAGCGGCAAACTGGTCGGCATCCTGTCCGAACGCGACGTGGTCGCGCAGATGGCGGAGCACGGCCTGGATCTGACGCAAAGCCGCGTACAGGACCTGATGACGCGCACCGTCACCACCTGCCGGCCGGACGACGACTTGACGGCGGTGACCGTCAAGATGACCGACGGCCGCTTCCGCCACGTGCCGGTGCTGGATCAAGGCCGGCTGGTCGGCTTGATCTCGATCGGCGACGCGGTCAAGGCCCGGATCAACGAACTGGAGCACGAGCGCGAGGCGTTGCGCGACTACATCTCCTCCGGGTGAGCCGGGACTGCCCCGGCTTTCAAGCTGCGCGCGCGCGCAATAATCGCACGGTCGGTGCGAAAATAGGGGCGACAGGTCGCCGCGATGGCTTGCTTGACGCTATGCGGACGGTTACCTGTCTAGTTAAATTGACGCGGGCGACCAGCCCCAGCGCGCCTTGGCCATCGGCCTTTGGGGGTTGCGGGTGGAAGGCGCTCCCGGCCCGCCGATCCGTCGCAAGGCGGTTCACCGGTGCAAAAAAACGGACAGGCTAGACGCACATGATCGTCGAACTCGGCCATTTCGCTCTGATCCTCGCGCTGTGCACGGCGGTCGTGCAGTCCGTGCTGCCGATGTGGGGCGCGCAGCGCAACATCCCCGGCTTCATGGCGACCGCGACGCCGGCGGCGCTCGTCCAGCTCGGGCTGATCCTGGTGTCGTTCGCCGCTCTGACCTACGCCTACGTGGTCAGCGACTTCACCGTGGTGAACGTGGTGCAGAACTCCCACACCCTGAAGCCGATGCTCTACAAGATCTCCGGCGTGTGGGGGAACCACGAGGGCTCGCTGCTGCTCTGGGTGCTGATCCTCGCCCTGTTCGGCGCGATCGTGGGCGTGTTCGGCCGCAACCTGCCGCCGGGGCTGAAGTCCCGGACGCTCGCCGTGCAGGGAATGGTGGCGGTCGGCTTCCTGCTGTTCATGATCCTGACCTCCAACCCGTTCGCGCGGGTCAATCCGGCGCCGGTGAACGGGCAGGATCTGAACCCGCTGCTGCAGGATCCGGGCCTCGCGTTCCACCCGCCGATGCTCTACGTCGGCTACGTCGGCTTTTCGATCGTGTTCTCCTTCGCGATCGCCGCCCTGATCGAAGGGCGGGTCGACGCGGCCTGGGCGCGCTGGGTCCGGCCCTGGACGCTACTCGCCTGGGTGTTCCTGACGTTCGGCATCGCGCTCGGCTCCTGGTGGGCGTACTACGAGCTCGGCTGGGGCGGCTGGTGGTATTGGGACCCGGTCGAGAACGCCAGCTTCATGCCCTGGCTGCTGGGGACCGCCCTGCTGCACTCGGCCATCGTCGTCGAAAAGCGCGACGCGCTGAAGACCTGGACGATCCTGCTGGCGATCCTAACCTTCGGATTGAGCCTGATCGGCACCTTCCTGGTGCGCTCGGGCGTGCTCACCAGCGTGCACGCCTTCGCGACCGACCCGGATCGCGGCGTCTTCATCCTGGCGCTCCTGGTGATCGCGATCGGCGGCGGGCTGGCGCTCTACGCCTACCGCGCGCCGCAGCTGAAGGGCGGCGGCCTGTTCGCCCCGATCAGCCGGGAAGGCGCACTCGTCCTCAACAACCTGCTGCTGACCGCGGCGACCGTGACCGTCTTCCTGGGGACGCTGTATCCGCTGTTCCTGGAGGCCTTCGGCGGCGGCAAGGTGTCGGTCGGACCGCCCTACTTCAACGCGACCTTCATCCCGCTGATGCTGCCGCTGGTGGCCGCGCTCGGCGTCGGGCCGCTGATGGCCTGGAAGCGCGCCGACCTGAAGGGGGCCTTGCAGCGGCTCAAGGTGGCGTTCGTGATCACGGGCGTGGTGTTCGTCGTTTGCGCCTACCTGCTGTGGGGCCGCAGCGTGTTCGGCATGCTGGGCTTGGCGCTCGCCGCCTGGCTGGCGACGGCCGTGCTGGTGGAGTTCGCCGAGCGCATCGGGGTTGGCAAAGGGATCGGCTGGAACGGCGTCTGGCGGCGCGCGCGGACGATGCCGCGCGCATCCTTCGGGATGATGGTCGCGCACCTGGGCGTGGCCGTGGCCATGACCGGCATGACCGCCTCCACCCTGTGGGAGACCGAGGAGATCACGGTCATGCAGCCGGGCGAGACGCTGACGGTGGCCGGCTACGACTTCACCTTCCAGGGTGCCGGACCCGTGAGCGGCTCGAACTACCGCGCGACCGAGGGGCGCTTCCTGGTCGAGGCGAACGGCGAGACGATCGGCCAGCTGACGCCGCAGAAACGTCAGTACGTCGTCTCCGGCCGCGAGACCACTGAAGCCGCGATCCGGACCCGGCCGCTGGGCGATCTGTTCGCCGTGATCGGCGACCCGCAGGAAGACGGGCCGGGCTATACCGTGCGGCTCTACTTTAGGCCGCTGGTCGCCTGGATCTGGTTCGGCTGCGGCTTCATGGGCCTGGGCGGCCTGATCAGCCTCACCGACCGGCGGCTGCGGGTGGGCGCGCCAACCCGCGCGCATCGCCGCGGCGCGGCACCGCAGCCGGCCCTGGGCGCGGCCAAGGCACAGGATTAGTGCGATGATCCGACGGGCACTGACTTTGCTTTCGTTCGACCGGCGACTGCTGGCGGCGGCCGTGCTGACGCTGGCGGCGGCGTTCGCCGCACCGGCCGCAGCCGTACTGCCGTCGGAAAAGCTGGACGACCCGGAGAAGGAGCAGCGCGCGCAGGAGCTGGGCGAGGAGATCCGCTGTCTGGTCTGCCAGAGCGAGTCGATCGCCAACTCCAACGCCGATCTGGCGAAGGACCTGCGGGTGCTGATCCGGGAGAAAATCCAGGAGGGCCAGTCGAACCAGGAGGTCAAGGACTTCCTGCAGTCCCGCTACGGCGACTACGTGCTGCTGAACCCGCCGATGAAGCCGGAGACGTACGTGTTGTGGTACGGCCCGGCGGCGATCACCGCGATCGGCGCGCTTGGCGTGGGCGTGTTCTTTTGGCGCCGGAACAAACGGCCCGCCGCGGCGCAAAAATTGTCGGCGGAGGAAGAGCGCCGACTGAACGACATCCTGGATAGAGAGTGACGGCCGGACATGATGTTCTGGATCGCTGCCGGTCTTTTGACGCTGGCCACGCTGGCGGCCGTCGTGCTGCCCATCCTGCGCGCGCGCGCCGAGGCCCGCCGCGCTGCGGACTACGACATCGAGGTCTATCGCGACCAGCTGAAGGAGGTCGAGCGCAACAAGACGCGGGGCCTGATCGGCAAGGAGGAGGCCGAGGCCGCTAAGGCTGAGATCGGCCGGCGTATCCTGGAGGCCGACCAGCGGCGCCAAGAGGCCGCCAGCGAGGGCGTTGGCACCAGCCGCCGCATGGTCCAGGTGGCGGCCGTGCTGGTGGCGGTCGCGCTGCCCGCCGGCGTGGTGTACCTGAGCGAGGGTAATCCCGGGCTGGAGAGCCAGCCGTTCGCCAGCCGCAACCTGCCCGCGGACGCCGGCACGCAGCTCTCCGGGCGCGGCGCCGACACCGGCGGCGGACAGGCGCAGGCGGAGGCGGGCAGCGGCCAAGCGGGCGGCGCACCCGCCGGCGGCGGTGACGGCCAGCAGGGTCAGTCGCTGGCCCAGGCGGAGGCCAACCTGTCCGACCGGCTGGAGGAGAACCCTGACAACGTTGACGACTGGGTTCTCTTAGGCCGTACCCGCCTTGCGATGCAGCGCTATCAGGCGGCTGTCGAGGCGTTCGAACAGGCCGTCCAGCGCGCGCCCAACCGCCCGCAGGTCAACGCCTTCTACGGCGAGGCGCTGGTGATGGCGAACCAGGGTACCGTCGTGCCGAAGGCGCAGGAGGCCTTCGAGAAGGTCCGCCAGCAGGTCCCGGACGACCCGCGCAGCCGCTTCTACATTGGGCTCGCGGAAAAGCAAGCCGGCAACCCGCAGGCGGCGCTGGACATCTGGAAGCGGCTGGTCGCGGACGCCGATCCGGGCGCGCCCTACCTGGAAGCGGTCGGCCAGCAGATGGCGAGCGTCGAGCGCGAGCTCGGCATCGAGCCCGGCACCACCTTCGCGCAAGTCAAGCCGGAGGCGCCGGCCGACCAGCAGGAGAGCCAGACGGCGCAATCCGGAACCGGCGGCACGTCCGGCGGTGGCGCCCCGAACCCCAGTCAGGACCAGGTCGAGGCGGCGGAGAACATGTCCCCGGAAGATCGTCAGCAGATGATCCAGGGCATGGTGGATCGCCTGGCCAGCCGCTTGGAGGAAAACCCGCAGGACGCGCAGGGCTGGCAGCGGCTGATCCGTTCTTACAGCGTGTTGGGCAAGGGCGAGCAGGCGACCCAGGCGCTGGCCGACGGTCTGGCAGCGTTCGAGGACGACGACGCCGTGCGTCGGCAACTCAAGATGGCCGCCCAGCAGCAGGGCGTTGCGATGCCGGACGGCGTCAGCCCGCCGCAGCAGACCGCCAGCCAGGGCGGCGGCGCGCAGTCGGGTCAGGGCCAGCCAAGCGGCGGCCAATCCGGCGGCGGCCAATCCGGCGGCGGGGGCGCCGGGATGCCGTCGGGCGACCAGCAGGGCCAGCTGACCGAGGCGCAGCGTCAGCGCATGCTGGAGCAGATCGCCCAGGGCCTGGCGAGCCAGCTCGAGCAGAACCCCGACGACGTCTCCGGCTGGATGCGCTTGGGCCAGACCTACATGCGCCTGGGTGAGACCGGGAAAGCGGTGGACGCGCTCGCCAACGCCGAGCAGCGGGCGCCGGACAACCCGAACGTGCTGCTCGCCTACGCCCGCGCCCTGCGCCAGGACGCCGGCACCCAGACCGAAAAGACCGTCGAGCTGACCCGCCGGGCTCTGGATCAGGAACCAGACAATCCCGAGGCGCTCTGGTTCGGCGCCATGGCCGAGCTGCGCGAGGGCGACAAGGACGAGGCGCGCTCGATGTTCGACAAAGCGATCAATCAACTCCCACCGGACACCCCGCAGACGGCCGAACTGCGCAAACGCGCCGACCAGATGCTGCAGAACAATTAGAGCGACATGCTCGAAGGCCGAGACGGCCTTCGGGCTGAATGTCGCTCTAACTTCTTGAAGACAGGGCAAGATGCTGGAAGGCGGTTCGACCTTCCAGCATCTTGCCCTAACGGTGAAGGCGATGCCTCGGCCTTGGGCATTAGCCGTCAGCGATCCTTCGAGACGGCCCTTCGGGCCGCCCTCGAATGAAGCCTTGGGTTTTCGATCACAGATCGAGTTTCATGCAGAAGAGCTTTGCACCGCAAAGCGTCTCGAAGCGTCACTGATGGGAATCGCCGTAAACCGGCCGAATGCTGCCTGCCCTACAGGCGCAGGCGCGGGTGGCGGTTGACGTCCTTGTACAAGAGGTAGCGGAACCGCCCGGGTCCGCCGGCGTAGCAGGCCTGCGGGCAGAAGGCGCGCAGCCACATGAAGTCGCCGGCCTCGACCTCGACCCAGCGGTCGTTCAGGCGGTAGACGCCCTTGCCCTCGAGCACGTACAGGCCGTGCTCCATGACGTGGGTTTCCATGAACGGGATCATGCCGCCCGGGGCGAAGGTCACGATGTTGACGTGCATGTCGTGGCGCAGGTCTTCGGGATCGACGAACCGGGTGGTCGCCCAGGCCCCCTCGGTATCCGGCATCGCGACCGCCTCGACCTCCTGCTCGTGGGTGACGATCGGATCGGGGTAGGGCAGGCCCGAGACCGGCTCGTAGGCCTTGCGGATCCACATGAAGCGGACCGCTTGGTCGCTCGCGTTACGCACCCGCCAGTCGGTCTCCGGCGGAACGTAGGCGAAGCCGCCGACGCTCAGGCGATGGTCCTGCCGGCCGATCGACAGGGTCAGTTCCCCGTCCAGCACAAACAGCGCGGCCTCGGCGCCGGGTTCCGGCTCCGGCCGGTCGCTGCCGCCGCCCGGGGCAACCTCCATGGCGTACTGCGCGAACGTTTCGGCGAAGCCGGTCATCGGCCGGGCCAGGATCCAGGCGCGGGTGTCGTCCCACAGCGGCAGGCGGCTGGTCACGATGTCGCGCATCACGCCGTGCGGGATCACGGCGAACGACTCGGTGAACAGGGCGCGGTCGCCGAGCCGCTCGGTCTGCGAGGGCAGGCCGCCCGGCGGGGCGGCATAGCTGGGGCCGGTCATCGCGCATGTCTCCTGCAACGGGCACTTAGGTGTCTGTGCCAGGATGGCCCGGAACACGGCCGTTTTACCAGACGCGGGTCACGCTTCAGCGTTCGAAAACGGAGCTCGCCGGCGCCGGCTCGGGCGGCAGATGGCCCGCCTTTCTGGTGGCCGAGCGTCGGCGATGCCGCGGGTTTGGCGCCTGGACGTTCGGCGAGTTCGACTTGATGGGCTGACGGCAGCTTGCCGCCTGCGACGCCGGCGCCTCTGATCGGGCGTAGATTACGTCCAAAGCGCGAAACCGACTTTTGCTCGGGATCAATCCGGCCGTACGTCGGCTCCGTCAAACTGGTCCAACAAGTGAACCGGGGCACCTGCCCGGTCGCGTTCGCCGTGGCCCCCGGGTGGATGGGCGCGCGGGCGGGCGCCGCGAGGTATTGCGCCGTTGGTCGTTCCGGCGGCAGATGGCGGGCCCCGGAGATGACGGAAGCGCGGTTCAAGGCCGGTGGGCACACGACCGCCGTGCCCAAGGCGCCGGAGAGCGCTTCGAAGACCGAACGGATCACGATCAAGCGGGTTGTGCCGCCGGACCTCCGGCGGCGCGTCGGGGCGGCGGGAGCGCCGCCGCGCCAACGCCACCCTCAGGCAGGTCGAGGCGAGAAACGAAGGGAGCGCGATATGGCGACACGGAAGTCGGAGCAACAACAGACCAGCGACGCGGCGGCGGCGATGACGGTGCCGTTCCAGGAGACGATTGTCAGCATGCAGGCGCAGATGGCCCAGGTCATGACCGGCAACGCGGAACTCGCCCGGCGCTGGATGGACGGCTGGGCGCGGATGATGACCGAGCTGATGGACTTCTCCGGCCGGCGCATGCAGGCCAATTTCGAGACGCTGGAGCGCGCCGCGCGCTGCCAGGACCCGGGGGAGGCGCTGCGCACCCAGATGACGGGCGTGGAGACCGCGATCCGGGTTTACGCCGACGAAGCCGGGCGTCTGTATACGCTCTGTAGCAAGACGAGCGAGGAGTGCATGAAGGCGTTCGACCCCCACGACGACGCGACGGCGGACACCCACCCCGAGACCCGCCACGCGGCCGAGTAGGCGCCCGAGCCTCGGTTCAAGTATGCCTCACCGCTGATGAGCGCGCGCGGGACCTGCGAAATGCGCAGGTCTCCCGCCGCGTCTTCGTGCCCATGATGTGGTCGTGCCCGCGCATCATGCGGGTGTCTGTTCAGGAGCAGCGGACATGACGAAGTCGCAGAACAAGGGCGGGCGCGAGACCCGCAAGACCAAGAACGAGCAACAAGGCGGCAAGAAGGTGCCGCGCTACCTGCGCGAAGGCGGCGAGGCGAACGTCGAGATTCCGGCCTTCAAGCCGACCAAGAAGAGCCCGCCCGCCAACTAACCTACCCGCCCATCATCCAACACCGCGTCAACGGCCGCCGGCCTGGCCTCTTGTGGGGTCGGCGGCCGTTTCCGTTTCGGCGCGGTTGCGCGGCCGGCGGTGGTCCGGCGCGCCGTTGATCCGCCAGAGCGGACGTAATCCGGGGGCCGTGCGCGGACGGCCGCAGTGGGCGCGCGGTCGCGTGCTATCATGTGCGGCTGGCCGCGCGGTTGATCGGCTCGCTGGCCGGGTGACCCCGGGTTTTAGGAGTGACCTCTCTGCGCATCGTCCATGACTTCCCGCGCGCCGTGCGGACGATCGAGAACCTCTGGATTCCGATGGCTGACGGCTGCCGTCTGGCCGCGCGGGTCTGGCTGCCCGCCGATGCCGAGGCCGATCCCGTGCCCGCGTTGTTGGAGTACATGCCCTACCGCAAGCGCGACTTCACCCGACCGCGCGACGAGCCGCTGCACCACTACATGGCCGGCCACGGCTACGCCTCGATCCGGCTCGATCTGCGCGGTAGCGGCGAGAGCGACGGGGTGCTGCTGGACGAGTACCTGGAGCGCGAGCAGTTGGACGCGCTGGAGGCGATCGCCTGGATCGCCCGGCAGCCGTGGTGCGACGGCAACGTCGGCATGTTCGGCATCTCCTGGGGCGGGTTCAACGCCCTGCAGGTCGCCGCCTGGCGCCCGCCCGCCCTGAAGGCGATCGTCACGCTGTGTTCGACCGACGACCGCTACGCCGACGACGCGCACTACGCCGGCGGCTGTCTGCTCAACCACAACCTGGACTGGGGCGCGACCTTCCTGTCCGCCGCCGCCTGTCCGCCGGATCCTGGGATCGTGGGCGACGGCTGGCGGGAAACCTGGCGGCGGCGGCTGGAAGCATTGCCGCTTTATCCCGCGATCTGGATGCGCCATCCCCACCGCGACGCCTACTGGCGCCAGGGTTCGATCGCGGAGAACTACGCCGACATCGCCTGCGCGGTCTACGCCGTGGGCGGCTGGTCGGACGGCTATGTCAACGCGATCCCCCGGATGATGGAGAACCTGAGCTGTCCCCGGAAGGCGCTGATCGGGCCCTGGGCGCACGCCTTCCCGCACGTCGGCGCGCCAGGCCCGGCGATCGGCTTCTTCCAGGAAATGCTGCGCTGGTGGGACTACTGGCTGAAGGGCCGGGACACCGGAATCATGGACGAGCCGATGATCCGGGCCTGGCTGGAGGACTACGTCGCCCCGGCGCCGGTCTATAGCGAGCGCCCGGGCCGCTGGGTGGCCGAGGACAGCTGGCCCAGCCCGCGGATCGTGCCCAGGCGTTGGCATCTGAACGTGCTGTCGCTGGGCGACCGGCCCGCGGCGGAGGACCGGTTGCGGATCGCCTCGCCGCAGACCACCGGGCTCGCCGCCGGGGACTGGTACGCATTCGGCGGGGAAGGGGAGTCGCCGGTCGACCAGCGTCCGGACGACGGCAAGTCGCTGGTGTTCGACAGCGACCCCGTAAGCGAGCGGCTGGAGGTCCTGGGCACCCCGGTCGCCGAACTGGAACTGGCGGTCGACAAGCCGGTCGCGATGCTTGCGCTCAGGCTGTGCGATGTCGCGCCCGACGGCGCGTCGGCCCGGGTCAGCTACGGGCTGCTGAACCTCTGCCACCGCGACGGGCACAGCGACCCGAAGCCCGTGATCCCGGGCGAACGGTTGCGCGTGCGCGTCCCGCTCAACGCTATCGGTTACGCCTTCCAGCCGGGCCACACGATCCGCCTGGCGATCTCGACCTGCTACTGGCCGGTGATGTGGCCGGCGCCCGAGCCGGTACGCCTGACCCTTGTTACCGGGGTCAGCACGCTCGACCTGCCGGTGCGCCCACCCAGGCCGGCGGATGCGGACCTCGCGGCGTTCCCCGCTCCCGAAGCGGCGGCCAAGCCGGCGCTGACCGCGCTGGAACAGGCGCCGTTCACGCGCAGCGTCTCGCGCGATCTCACGACCGACGTCACCACCTACCGCGTCGCCGCGGATGGCGGCGAGTTCGGCGGCGCGGCGGTGGCGCGGATCGACGAGATCGACCTCACCGTCGGCTACACCGTCGAGAAGTGCTTCACCATCCACGAGTACGACCCGCTTCAGGCCGTGGCGCGGATCACGCAGACGGCCGAACTCGCCCGCGGCGACTGGTCGATCCGGGTGGAGATCCTGACCGACCTCAGGGCCGATCGCGAGACGTTCCATCTGAGCGCCCGGGTCCGGGCGCTCGACGGCGGGGCGGAGTTCCTGACGCGCGACTGGTCGGAGGCGATCCCGCGGCAACTGCGATAGCGGGCATCAGGAGCCATACCGAAAACGCGCGCGGGTCACGCGAAAATCGCCGGGTCCGATCGCACGGCCAGGGGATATAGCAATTGCTCCCTGTCATCCGTGATTGGAGCGCATGTCCCATGTCGTCGTGCCCCGCTGTCCTGACCCCGTTTACCGATGCACCCGTGATCGACGCTTTCCAGTCGAGCCTGCGCCCCCTGTTGTCCGCGGAGCAGACCGGCGGGCGCGTGGGCGTGATCCACATCATCGCCGATCCCCGCTCGGGCCCGCCGCTGCATCTGCACGCGCGGGAAGACGAGCTGTTCTATATTGAAAGCGGGGATATCGCGTTCGTCTGCGGCGAACAGCGCTGGCGCGGCGGGCCGGGCACGCAGGCGTTCCTGCCGCGCGGCGTGCCGCACACCTGGTACAACCTGTCGGACACGCCGGCCAGGCTGATCGTGAGCGTCGTGCCCGGGGGCTTCGAAGGCTACTTCAAGGCCCTGGTCGACGCGACCGCCGACCTGCCCGATCCGACCGCCATGCTGGCCGAGGTCAGTGCCCGCTACGGCATCGACCTGCTCGGTCCGAACCCGTTGGCGACGCCGGAAGCCGAGCTGGTCTGACGGTGCAGATCGCGCGCGGCGGCCGGGCGGCACATGCCCGGCCGCCGCGGCGATGGGTTCAGCCGCGCAGCGCGATCGTGTGGGACAGGCCGCTGCGCTCGGCCGCCGCGCGCAGGATCATCGCCAGCATCCCGGCATAGTCGTGGCCGGCCCAGCTCGCCATCATCGCCAGCTTGCCGTCGTGGTACCAGGTCGGGTTGGTGTTGGCGTCCAGCAGCCGCGGCGTGCCGTCGGCGCCGTCGCGGAAGTCGAACCGCGCGTAGTCGCGGATGCCAAGGCGCGTGAACAGCTTGACCGCATACCCGGCCAGCAGGCCAGCCTTCACCTCGTCGAGCTCCGCGCGCCGGAAGCTCAGCTTGTTCCAGTAGGGCGACTCCGGGTCGGCCTTGGAAGCGTAGGTCAGCACCGCTGGCAGCTCCGGATCGAGGGCGCTGTAGTCGACCTCCAGCACCGGCAGCCCGGTGAAGCCGGACTCCCGGTTGCCGATCACGCCGACGGTGTATTCCGGGCCGGTCAGGAAGTCCTGGATCAGCGCCTCCGGGATCTCCAGCGTGGCGCGCAGCTCGGCCAGATAGGCGCTGGCCGCCGCGGCGTCGTGGACGATGCAGTTCTCGCTGACCCCGAAGCTGCCGCCGCTCGAATTCGGTTTGATCAGGGCGGGATAGACCTGCGGCAGCGTCACCGGCTCGGCCGTCAGGTCGACCCAGGTCTCGTTCGGCACCGGGACGCCCAGCGCCTGCGCGGCGAAGCGCACCAGCGCCTTGTCGGTCGACAGGCTGATCGCCATCGGGTCGGCGCCGGTGTAGGGCAGGCCCAGGATCTCCAGGAGTGCCGGGATGTCGCGTTCCAGGTTCCAGTCGTTGTTGAAGCCGGTGTCGCAGAAGTTGAGGCAAAGGTCGGGGCGCACGGCGCGCAGGTCGTCGATCAGACGCGCGTGCTCGTCGAAATAGACCGGCGCGATCCCCTCGATCCGCGCCAGCGCGGCCTTGAGGTGGGCGACCGCTTCGGTCTCTTCCGCGCCGAATTTCCCGTCGCGGGCGTAGGGGTAGGGCAGGCGCGGATCGCCCAGCAGAACGGCGAGCGTAAGGGGCGGCATGACAGCGGCGGGTCCTCGATGAAATGCGGCGGCGACGGGTGCGCATGCGTCGCTGCCCGCCTGGCCGAACGCGCGATCATACGCCGGGGATGTGCGCCTTCCGAAGGGTGATCAGCCCCGCAGGAACGCAGGCCTGGCCCGTGGAAAAACCGCTTCACACGCACGGGAGCCTGAGCGCGACGGCGCCCATCGCACTGTGCCGGCATGCAATCGCTGATGTTCGATAACTGCGGCGACGCGCGCAGTTTTGCCTGGCGTCAATCCGTAGCGCCGTCTCTGCGGGCCATGATCGCGCTGGAGCCGATGGAAGAATTGGCCCGCTGGAATAATGGGGAGGGTGTCATGGCCTTCAGCAAGCTTCTGCTCGCCACCGACGGCTCGGGCAACGCCGACCGGGCGCTCGACGCCGCGATCGACCTCGCCAAGAGCCGCGGGACGTCGCTGACGGTCCTGCACGCCGTGATCCAGGGCACCTTACCGGCGGGCCTACTGCGTTGGGCGGAGGTCGAGCACCTCATGCCCTCGGAAGGTGACACCGACCTGGTGCCGAACGTCTACGGCCCGGTCGCCACCGTGACGGCCGACCGCAAGCGCCAGGTTCCCTACCGCGTGCGCCACGCGGTCGCCGAGGCTGTGGTCAATCACGCCCGCAACAAAGCGCTCAGCGAAGGCGTCGCCCAGGTCGACGTGCGGATCGCCGACGGCGACGCGGCCGAGGTGATCGCCGAAACGCTGCAGGACGGCGGGCACGACCTATTGGTGCTCGGCACGCGGGGACATGGGACTCTGCGGGGCCTGCTGGTCGGCAGCGTGTCGCACAAGGTACTGGGCCTTCACGCCTGTCCGGTACTGGTCGTGCCCTGAGCGGGGGGCGGCTTAGCGCAGGTATTCCGGAAACAGCTCGGCCATCGGGTGCGGGAGGATGCGCATCAGCTTGCGCATCTCCCCCTCGTCGACCATGTCCGCGATCGTGGCGAGGCCGGCGCGGGCGGCGTAGTGCGGGTCGATCCCGCTCGTGCGCGGCAGGTAGCGGTCGACCCGGGCGACCCACGCCTCGGCCGTGCGCTCGTCGCTCGGCGTGCCGGCGAGGTGCCAGTTCTCAAACAGCACGCCACGCATCAGTAGCGGCAGCTGAGCGCCGAAATGCACGGCGTTCTCCGGTCCGATGCGGTCGCGCAGCGCCTGCAGCGTGGCCTTCAGCGCGACATAGGCGGCGTGGCGATCCTCCGTCACCAGCTCCGACATCATCGCCTTCAGCCAGCGGTTGCTTTGCTGGATGGTGGTGTCGAACACGTCCAGTCCGGTCATGGTCATCGGGTGCGGCCTCCTTCAAAGCCGAGCGGGCCTGCCTACTTGCGTTTCGCCCGCAGCAGTTCCCAGGCGACCTCCAGGACGATCAAAATCCCCACCCCGGCGAGCGCCACGCGG
>CAYRCO010000054.1:0-14396 GCA_964422775.1 uncultured Rhodovibrio sp. | reverse complement strand
CCCGATGCCGCTTGAAAGCTACGACCTGCCGTCCGCCGACCCGCCGTTGCCGGTCGCGCGCACGGCGGCCAACCTGCAGGACCTGCGGAGCGGGCTGGAGGGCGTGCTGCCGCCGCGGGACCTGGACCGGACGCTTCGGGTCGCGAGCTGGAACGTCAAGCAGTTGGGCGGCCGGCCGCGCCTGCCCGAAAGCTCCTGGTACATCGCCGAGGTGCTGTCGCACTTCGACGTCGTATTCCTGCGCGAGCTGGCGGGCGACCTGGGCGGGCTGGAACGGGTACGCGGTCTGTTGGGCGATAGCTGGGCGTATCTGGTCTCGGACCTGTTGGGCGGCAGCGGCACGGACGAACGGGTCGGCATCGTCTACGACACCCGCACGGTCCAGTTCACCGGCATCTGCGGGGAGTTCATTCTCCCCGACACCGAGGTGGTCGGGCGCCGGCGCGTGCCGGTGCGCGCCCTCGCAAGCTCGCCGCTGATGGCGACCTTCCGCGCCGGCAGCTTCGACTTCGCGCTCGCCGGGCTGCAGCTGCGCGACCTGCCGGCCGACACGCCGGACCCGGAGGCGGCGCGCCAGGCGGCGGCGGAGGCGCTGGCGCTGCACATGGCCGAGCGCACGGTCGATCCGGCCGCGCGCACCCGCAACCTGATCCTGCTGGGCGACTTCGACTTCCACGAGGCCGGCAGCGCGATCGCCCGTGAGCTCAAGGCCAACGGCTTCGGCATTCCGGTTGGCCGCGAAGCCATCCTGGCGGCGCGCGAGGGCAAAGTCGGCCGGTTCTACGACCAGATCGCCTACCGTTTCGGCGACCGGCCGCGCCTGGCGCCGCTCGGCCAGGGCGTGCTGCCGCTGTTCGACTGGGTGTTCCGGGACGACCAGTACAGCCGCTATCGCCCGGAACTGCGCAAGGACGACGGCCAGGCGCCGCGCGACGCCGCCACCTTCTACCGGCAGTACTTCCGCCGCGACCAGCTGTCCGACCATCACCCGCTCTGGGCGGCCTTCGACATCGACCTGGGCGCCGACCGGCTGGACCGCCTGGCGCGGTAGGGGCGCTCCGTCTCCAAGTTACCCCCTCTCCTCCCGTGGGAGGAGAGGGTCGGGGAGAGGAGGTTGCGCGCGGCGTCGGCCCCCCGTGGTCCCTCCTCTCCCTAGGGCAAGATGCTGGAAGGTGGAATCACCTTCCAGCTGAATCTTGCCCTTTCTTCAGAAAGTTAGAGCTTCATTCAGCTTGAAGGCCGTTTCGGCCTTCAAGCATGAAGCTCTAGCCCTCTCCTCCCACTGGAGGAGAGGGGATCAGTCGGTGGCTTGCGGCTCATGTCTGACTGCGGCCAGGGGTCGCAGGCGGATTCCCTGGCGGCGCGTGCGCAAATCGGTATACCTGAGCGCATTACTCTGGTTTTTGCGCACAGGAGCTTCCCATGCCGCTGCACGTCATCCCCTGGCTGATCGGGGCGTTCATGCTGACGCCGTTCGTGCTCTGGCTGGGCCTGGCGCTGTTCGTGTTTCCGGGCGCCTGGAACGGCTTCGACAAGGTGGTCGGCACGAGCGCCCTGATCGCTTCGGTACCGCTGGTCGCCTGGTTCTACATTCGCGGCATCGCCAGCTTCGCCAACTCGATGGCGGGCCAGCACGCCGACGGCCACCTGGTGCACCGCCTGCCGCGCCTGATCCTGGCCGGCCTGCCGGCGCTGACCGGCGTGCTGGCGGTGGTCGCCGCCGCCTACGTCGCGGGCACCAGCGCCCCGTTCTGGACGGTCATCGTGCCGC
Source organism: uncultured Rhodovibrio sp. (assembly GCA_964422775.1). Classification (GTDB taxonomy): domain Bacteria; phylum Pseudomonadota; class Alphaproteobacteria; order Kiloniellales; family Rhodovibrionaceae; genus Rhodovibrio. The sequence continues at coordinate 12,625 of CAYRCO010000054.1, read as the reverse complement.
TCGTCGTGGGCGCCCTGGTCGCGCTTGCGATCGTCGGCGGCGAACGCGCCGCCCGCCGGCTCGGCGCGGCTTAGCGCCCTCTCCTCCCGATTTTACCCCCTCTCCTCCACTGGGAGGAGAGGGTCGGGGTGAGGAGGGTGCCCGCGGCATCGACCCGTGGTCCCTCCTCACCCTAGCCCTCTCCTCCCACTGGAGGAGAGGGGAAATTGTCTATCGTACGCACGAAAAAGGAGCTCCCGAATCGGGAGCCCCTTTCGCGTTGCCGGCCATTTGGCCCGGCGGCTACTCCGCGGCCTCGCGGTAGGCTTCGACCGGCGGGCAGGTGCACACCAGGTGCCGGTCGCCGTAGGCGTTGTCGACGCGGTTGACCGGCGCCCAGTACTTGTCGTGCAGCAGGTGCTCGGCCGGGTAGGCGGCGACCTGGCGGCTGTAGGCGTGCGACCAGCTGTCGGCGGTGACCTGCGCCAGGGTGTGCGGGGCGTTGACCAGCGGGTTGTCGTCCTGCGGCCAGCTGCCCTTCTGCACCTCCCGGGCCTCGCGGGCGATCGTCAGCATCGCCTCGCAGAAGCGGTCGATCTCCGCCTTGCTCTCCGACTCGGTCGGCTCGACCATCAGCGCCCCCGCGACCGGCCAGGACATGGTCGGCGCGTGGTAGCCGAAGTCGATCAGCCGCTTGGCGACGTCGTCGACCGAGACGCCGCACTCGTCGCGCAGCACCCGGGTGTCGACGATGCATTCGTGCGCCACCCGGCCGTTCTCGCCGCGGTAGAGGATCGGATAGCCCTCGCTGAGCCGGTGCGCCAGGTAGTTGGCGTTCAGGATCGCCATTTCGGTCGCCCGGGTCAGGCCCTCGGCCCCCATCATGGCGACGTACATCCAGGAGATCGGCAAAATCCCGGCGGAGCCGAGCGGCGTGCCGCAGATCGGCCCGATCGCCTGCTCGCCGCCGCACTCGGCGTCCAGCGGGTGCCCCGGCAGGTACGGCGCCAGGTGCTCGGCCACGCCGACCGGGCCGACGCCCGGCCCGCCGCCGCCGTGCGGGATGCAGAAGGTCTTGTGCAGGTTCATGTGCGCGACGTCCGCGCCGAAGTGGCCCGGGTTCGCCACGCCCAGCAGCGCGTTCAGGTTGGCGCCGTCCATGTAGACCTGGCCGCCGGCGTCGTGGACCTGCGCACAGATGTCCGTGATCGCCGATTCGAACACGCCGTGGGTCGACGGGTAGGTGACCATCAGCCCCGCGAGGTCGTCGCGGTGCTTGTCGATCTTCGCCTTCAGGTCCTCGACGTCGACGTTGCCGTGGTCGTCGCAGTCGATCAGCTGCACCGTGTAGCCCGCCATCTTGGCGCTGGCGGGGTTGGTGCCGTGCGCGCTGGTCGGGATCAGGACGACCGAGCGGTGCCCTTCGCCCCGCGCCTGATGGTAGGCGCGGATCAGGAGCAGGCCGGCGTACTCGCCCTGCGCGCCCGAGTTGGGCTGCAGCGTGACCGAGTGGAAGCCGGTCATCCGGGCCAGCTTGTCGGCCAGGTCGTCGGCCATCTTGTGATAGCCGGCCGCCTGCTCCTTGGGCGCGAAGGGGTGGATCTGCGCGAATTCCGGCCAGGACACCGGCTGCATCTCGGCGGCCGCATTCAGCTTCATGGTGCAGGAGCCGAGCGGGATCATCGAGCGGTCGAGCGCGACGTCCTTCGACTGCAGCCGGCGCAGGTAGCGCATCATCTCCGTCTCGGTGTGGACGGAGTTGAAGTTCGGATGGTCGAGGTAGTCGACCCCGCGCTTGAGCCCGTCGGGCAGGCCGTCGACCGCCTTGCCGTCCATCTTGGCGGCCTGCATGCCGACCTCGGCCTTGCCGGCGAACGCCTGCAGCAGCGCGTCCACCGTGGCCGGCGTGCAGGTCTCGTCGAGCGCGATGCCGATGTGACCCTGGTCCATGGCGCGCAGGTTGATCTCGTGATCCTCCAGCGCGCGCTTCAGGATCGCCTCGGCGTCATCGCCGGCGTCCACCGTCAGGGTGTCGAAGAACTGCCGGTTGACCCGCTTGAAGCCGAGTTCGTCCAGCCCGGCCGCCAGGATACCGGTCAGGCGGTGGACCCGCTCGGCGATCGTCCACAGCCCGTCGGGACCGTGCCAGCAGGCGTACAGCCCGGCCATGTTGGCGAGCAGCACCTGGGCGGTGCAGATGTTCGAGGTCGCCTTGTCGCGGCGGATGTGCTGCTCGCGCGTCTGCAGCGCCATGCGCAGGGCCGGGTTGCCGTCGGTATCGACGCTGACGCCGATGATCCGGCCCGGGACGTTGCGCTTGTACTTGTCGTGGGTGGCGAAGAAGGCCGCGTGCGGGCCGCCGTAGCCGAGCGGCACGCCGAAGCGCTGGGAGTTGCCGAGCACCACGTCGGCGCCCCAGCTGCCCGGCGCCTGCAGGCGGCACAGCGCCAGCAGGTCGGTCGCGACGGCGACCAGCGCGCCCTCGCCGTGCAGCGTTTCCACCAGCTTGCGGTGGTCCGGCACCTCGCCGGTCGTGTCCGGGTACTGCACCAGCACGCCGAAGGCGTCCTGGCCCGGGAAGTTGGCCGGGTCGTCGACCTTCAGCTCCAGGCCCAGCGGCTCGGCGCGGGTGCGCATCACCGCGATGGTCTGCGGGTGGGCGCTAGCGTCCACCAGGAAGCGCTTGGACTTCGACTTGGAGACGCGCTGCATCATCGACATGGCCTCGGCCGCCGCCGTCGACTCGTCGAGCAGCGAGGCGTTGGCGAGTTCCATGCCGGTCAGATCGATCACCATCTGCTGGTAGTTCAGCAGCGCTTCCAGCCGACCCTGGCTGATCTCCGGCTGATACGGCGTGTAGGCGGTGTACCAGCCCGGGTTCTCCAGCACGTTCCGCTGGATCACCGGCGGGGTGACGGTGTTGTGGAAACCGAGCCCGATCAGCGACTTCGCCGTGCGGTTCTGTTCCGCCAGGCCGCGCAGGGCGTCCAGCGCCTGCTGCTCGCCCATCGGTTCGCCCAGCGGCATCCGCTCGGTCTCGCGGATCGTCCCCGGCACGGCCTGGTCGACCAGCTCGGTGAGCGAGCCGACGCCCAGCGCCTTCAGCATGGCTTTTTCCTCGGCCGCATCGGGTCCGATGTGCCGGCCGATGAAGTCGCCGGTCTGAGCCAGCTCGCTCAGCGCCGGCTTGCGGTCGCTTTGACGCTGTTTCGCCATGATAAGGGTCTCCCTTGTATCGGCGCGGCCCGTCCGTCGACGCCCCTTTCGCGCGTACGCCGCGCCTGGAACGTCGCTCGATCCCGTCTCTTCGTTGCGTTGTGCGCGCTACATCGCGACGGCCGCCGCCCGATCAGGGCGCGCAACGCCACGGTCTCACCCGCCAGCGCGGCGATCGCCGCCTCAGCTTTCGCCGCTTTAGCTTTCGCCGCAGTGTTCCTTGTAGGCCGCCTCGTCCATCAGCGCCTGCACCTGGCTCTGATCGGCGATCTTCATCTTGAAGAACCAGCCGGCCCCCATCGGGTCGCTGTTGATGGTCGCCGGTTCGTCCGGCAGCGCCTCGTTCGGCTCCAGGATCTCGCCGCCCACGGGCGCGTAGACCTCGCTCGCCGCCTTCACCGACTCGACGACGCCGATCTCGTCGCCTTGGCTTACCTCGGTGCCCGCTTCCGGCAGCTCGACGAACACGATGTCGCCCAGCTGTTCCTGGGCGTGGCCGGTGATCCCCACCGTGGCGGTACCGTCGTCCTCGACCCGGATCCACTCGTGATCGGAGGTGTAGCGCGTCTCGCTCATCGTCGAAGTCTCCCTGCTGTCCCGTCTCTTTATTGGGCCCCCTCGCAACTACAACGGGCCCGGGTGTGAACGTTCTGCCAGCGGCGATGGTTGCCGCGCGCGGCGCGTTAGCCCTGGGCGGCGCGGACCTTCGGTCCGGCGAACGGAAACTTCGCCACCCGGCAGCGCCGCGGCTTGCCGCGCACCAGCGCGTCGACCTCCGTGCCCGGCTTGGCGTAGTCGGCCTGCAGGTAGCCCATCGCGACCGGCGCGCCGACGCTGGGGCCGAAGCCGCCGCTGGTGACCTTGCCGATCCGCGACTCGCCGCCCGGCGCGTACAATTCCGCCCCCTCGCGCACCGGGGCCCGGCCGTCCGGCAGCAGGCCGACGCGCTTGTCCGGCGCGCCGTTGTCCAGGTGCTGGCGGATCGTCTCGCCACCCGGGAAGTCGCAGGCGTCCCGCCGGCGCTTGGCGATCGTCCAGGTCAGGCTGGCCGCGACCGGGGTGGTCTGCTCGGTCAGGTCATGGCCGTAGAGGCACAGACCCGCTTCCAGGCGCAGCGAATCGCGCGCGCCCAGGCCAACCGGCTGCACTTCCGGCTGGTCGAGCAGGTTGCGGAACAGCGTCTCGGCCTGATCTGCCTTGACCGAGATCTCGAAGCCGTCTTCGCCGGTGTAGCCGGAGCGGCTGACCAGCACCTCGATCCCGGCGATCTCGCCCCGCATCATGGTCATCGGCGCGAGCTCGGCCGCGGCGGGCCCCAGGCGGTCCATCACCGCGCCGGCTTCGGGGCCCTGAAGGGCGATCAAGGCGCGCTCGTCCAAGCGCTCGAGCTTGGCCTCGCCGTCCAGCTTGCCGGCGATCAGATCGAAGTCGACCTGCTTGCGCGCGGCGTTGACCACCAGGAACAGCCGGTCCTGCAGATCGTCCTCCGCCGGCCGCGCGGCCATGAAATCGTCGACGATGCCGCCCTTCTCGTTGAGCAGCATGGTGTAGCGCAGCTTGCCCGGCTCCAGGCCCTGGATGTCGCCCGGGACCAGCCGCTCGAGCGCGGCGTCCGCGCTGCCGGCGGCGTCGATCAGCCAGGCCTGGCCCATGTGGGAAATGTCGAACAGACCCGCTTGGGCGCGGGTGTGCTGATGCTCGGCGACGATGCCCTGGGGATATTGCACCGGCATCGAATAGCCGGCGAACTCGACCATCTTAGCGCCCAGCTCGCGGTGGAGATGGGTCAGCGGCGTGGTCTTGAGCGCGGTGTCGGATACAGGACTGCCGGCCGCGTCCGCAGGGCTGCGGCGGATCGGCGGTGGCGCGGCACCGGCGGTCGAAGGGTCGGCCATGACGTCTCTCCCGGCTCAGACGGTTCGGTTCCAGGCGGCGGCTGCGGCGTGTCTTCCGATCTTCCCGGACAAACCGCCTCGCAAGGCCGTCCGCCAGGATGATCCGCCGCCATGCCCCCTCTGTCGTCTGACCTGAGAGATTCACCGCGCGTCGGGGCCGCAGAGGTGCGGACGCCGACGGTTGAGCCGCGGTTTACTCCTTCGGTGCGGTGCGCGAGAGCGGGAAGGTACCCGCGCGCTCGCTCTCCAGAGTGCCCGTCGCCTTACGGTCCTTTTGCCTGAGAGTTTCCGGGGCGGTTGCTCCTTCGGCGCCGGGCCGGGGGTGCCGGCAAACGTGCCGGCCGCCGCGCATGGACCCGATCTCTCCCGCAAGGCGAATGTGGGCTATGGCTTCACTCGATTGTCAGCGGAAATGGTAGACCAACCCCCAAGCATGTCAACCGACCGCCGACGCGTTTCCGCCAGATGACGTCGGTCCTGGACAATTCGGGGGCGCGGTTGCGGCCGGTGGTCGCGTGGCAGGCGCGCAAAAAACGCCGGGCGGGCGTCCCACCGGGCCTGAGCACCGACGATCGGCGGTCTGGCGGGTCGGTGATCCGGGGCGGCTACCAGCGGCGGACCGGACCGACGTCGACGTGCACGAAACCGGAGGCGGGGTAGTAGCCCACGCCACCGCGGCGCAGATTGAGCGCCACGTCGCGCACCTGCTCGGTCGAGCGGTTGGGCACCACGATGTCGATCGCCATCGCGCGGGTGTGGTAGCTGCGCTTGGCTACGCCGCCTGTGGCGGAGCGCAGCATCGCGTTGGTCTTGGGCGCGCGGTAGCCGGAAATGATCTGCAACGGCGCGTCGGTGCGCAGCTGGTGGCGCAGTTCGTCCAGCAGAACGTAAAGCCGCCGGTCGATCCGCACCACGTCGCCGGTGCGCCAGTCGCGCAGGATGTAATCGAGCCGCTGCAGGCCCTGCGCGTCGAGCCGGCCGCGGGTCATGTAGGCCGCGCTCAGCCGCTCGCCGGTGTGCAGATGCTCGAAGGTCAGTTCGCGCACCGCCCGTGGGGGTCGGATGAACGCCGCTGCCGGCGTGCTGACCGCCGCGAGCGCGGCCCCCGCGCCCAGGCCCGCCAACAGGCTGCGCCGGCCCAGCGGGCGGGCCGTGGCGTCGGCGGCGCCGTGATCCATTGGCCGGTCCGGTTCGATGACGTCGGTCACCTGGCGCTGTCCTTCGACCCCTAAGCGATTCCAAGCGGTCGCGCCGCGTTCTTGCGGTGCAACGCGAAGCATAAGCGTGACACAGCAAGGTGGCGAAACGGTTAACGATTGCAAGAAAATTAATGTGAAATCGCGTCGTGAGCGGTTTGGCGTTCGTACCCGAGTGTCGCCGTTACGGCACCGGCCGGCTGGCGAGCGCCTGCCCGAGCGCGCGGTCCCGGCCGTAGATGTCGGGGCGGAAGTGCACCGTACCGCCCTCCCCGATCCAGGCGGTGGAGTACGTCAGGTGCACCGGCACCGGCTCGGCCAAGCGCACGGCCGTGGTCTTGCCGTAGTCGAGCAGCCGGTTGATCAGCGCCCGGTCCCAAACCGGCGAATCGGCCTCGGCTGTCTTCGTCGCCGGCGCTGAGGGCAGACCGAGCGGCTGGCGCAACTTGTCCGCGACCGGTGTGTCGCCCAGCAGCGCCTCCGCCAGCTCGAACGGCTTGGCGACGCGGATGCAGCCGGACGAGAAGGCGCGGCTGGCGCGGGTGAACAGGTTCTTCGCGGGACTGTCGTGCAGGTAGATGTGGTGAGCGTTGGGGAACATGAACTTGACCCGCCCCAGCGGGTTCTTCGGCCCCGGCTTCTGCACGATCTTGTAGGGGAAGCGCTCGGGTGTCACCTCCGCCCAGTCGATCGTGGTCGGATCGAGCCGTTCCGCGCCCGCCGACCAGCCGGCGTAGAGCGTCATGTCGTTTGCGGCCAAGTAGCCCGGATCGCGCCGCAGTTCCGGCAGCACGTCCTCGCGCAGGATCGTCGGCGGCAGGGTCCAGTCTGGGTTGAACTCCAGATAGGTGATCTCGTCCGAGAACACCGGGGTCTTGCGGAACGGCTTGCCGACCACCGCGCGCATCGACAAACGCACGCTGCCGGAATCGACCAGCTCGACCTCCTGCCCCGCCAGATTCACCAGGACGTAGCGCTGGCCCAGATCTTCCGGCATCCAGCGCCAGCGTTCCATGTTGACCTCGATCTGGGCGATCCGGCTGTCGACCGGCACGGTCAGCGCATCGCGGGTCTTCGGCCCGACGATCCCGTCCGCCTCCAGCCCGTGGCGGTCCTGGAAACGCCGGACCGCGAGCGCAAGCTGATCGCCGAACAGCTCGGGCGTATCGCTGTCGATCGTGAGGTCGCGGGACACCTGCAAGCGGGCACGCAAGGCCGCGACGTCGGGCCCGGTCATGCCCGACTTCAGGGTGCGCCCGGCCTCGACCTGCGGCCAGCCGCCCGCCTCGGCAAGCGCCCGGTAATCGGCGAGCGCCCGGCGCAGCCGCCGGTAGACCGGGTTCGCCGGCGCGAGCTGGTCCAGGAACACCGCCGGATCGCCGGCCGCCGCCAGCGCCGAAAGCAACCCGTCCGCGTTCGGCCCCTCGGCCGGCGCGGGGGCGTCCCCGTCGGCCGCGCCGGGACGCACCCGGCCCTGTGACAGATCCCGGGCGTAGTGCAGGAACTGGGCGCTCAGCCGCAGTTCAAGCCCGGCACGCGCCGCCGGGTCCGACAGGCCCGTAAGGTTGGCGCGCAGGGCGGCCGGGCGGTAATCGACCGGACGCAGCCCCTCCCGCGCGGCCGTCTCGAGTCGGTCGAGCAGCGTCTGGGCGCGCGGCACCCCGGCGTTCAGCCACAGCGGCGCGTGGCCGCGCGCGGCGTAGAAGGCCCGCAGCGTCTCCGGCGCCACACCGCGCGGCAGGTCGGGGAGCTCGCCCGAGAGCCGGGCTTGCAGCGCCGGCGCCTGAAGGGCGGGCGTTTCGGGGGCGGTTGTTTCGGGGGCGGTTGTTTCGGGGGCGGGCGCATCCGACCGAGCGGCCAGCGGGGCCGAGAAAACGGCAACCAGGGCCGCGAATACCGCCAAGCCTACACGCAATGAACACATTCTTTTTAAAGACTTCCTAGCTAGATTTCGGGTAAACAAGCCGACGGATTCGGGTAGCATGCCCAGGGTAACAGGCACGGTACGGCGTGAAATGAACGGTTTCGAGCTTTCCCAACGCAGTGCTTTCATACCGACGCGCGTCCAATGGACGCTGCGCGCGGCGCTGGCGGCGGCACTGCTCGTGCTGGCCGCGGCGCTCGCGCCGGCTGTCGCCGCCGATGCGGCGTCGGAGCCGCGCAAGGAAGCCCCGGATATCATCGGCGCGATGCAGACCACGACGGCGCATTACGAGACCACGCTCGCCGATCTCGCCTACCTGCACAACCTCGGCTACATTGAGCTGGTCGCCGCCAACCAGGACCTGGACCCCTGGATGCCGGGCGAGGGCACGCGCATCACCCTGCCCAAGCGCCACGTCCTGCCCAACGTCGACAAGAAGGGCATCGTCATCAACCTGGCGGAGCCGCGGCTGTACTACTTCCCGGCGGACAAGCCGGGGACGGTGAAGACCTTCCCGATCGGCATCGGTCGCGAGGGGCTGGACACGCCGACCGGCGAGACTCGGATCACCCGCAAGCGCCAGAACCCGGCCTGGCGGCCGACCAAGGAAGCGCGCAAGGCCGATCCCAGTCTGCCCGCGGTGGTCCGCGCTGGGCCGGAGAACCCGCTCGGCGCCTACGCCCTCGACCTCGGCTGGCCGCTCTATCTGATCCACGGCACGAACAACGTCTGGGGGATCGGCCGGCGGGTCAGCCGGGGCTGTATCCGGATGTACCCGAACGACATCCAGACGCTCTACAACACCGTGCCCTCGAACACGCCGGTGCAGGTGGTCGAACAGCCGCTGAAGTTCGGCTGGGAGGGCGACACCTTCTACATGGAAGCCCACACCACCGCGAAGCAGGCGGGTCAGCTGGAGAAGACCGGCAGTTTCGAGCCGGACGGCGACCTCGACCTCGAGCAGCGGGTCCAGGACGCGCTCGGCGAGCGGGCGGCCCAGCTCGACTGGGAGACCGTCCGCCGCGCCGTCGCCCAGCGCCGCGGCATCCCGGTCGCGATCGGCAAGGCTGTGGAGAGCTAGGGCCGCATCCCCCCGTGATTCCCCTCCTCCGCGCCCACTTATCCCCCTCCTCCACTGGGAGGAGGGGCTAGGGGAGGAGGGTGCCGCCGGCCTCGCCTGTGCATACCTCCTCTCCCTAACCCTCTCCTCCCACGTGGAGGAGAGGGGATCTGCCGCCGCCTTCGCGGCGACTCCACCCCACCGGGTCCGTAACGCCTATTCCGCGCCCTTAACCAGGAACTGGTTGCCGAACCAGCGCCAGCGGTTGTCGGGGCCCATCTGGGTGCAGTTGATGCGCATGCGCCCCTTCGGGAACGGCTTGTCGAAGCGCACCTCCACGCGCTGGCCGCCCAGGCGCTGTATCGGAACCTCGCCGCGGCCGCCGGCGTAGCAGCTGAGCCCGGCGATCGAGGCGACGCTGTCGTCCACCGTGAAGCCGTACATCGGCGGGTTCTCGTCCGGCTCGATCAGGTTGTCCTCGGGCACGACATCGTGCACCGGCAGCGGCAGGGCGTTCACGGCCGTGCGGAAGCGGTCCATGCCGCCGTAGGCTTCGTTGAGCGCGAAACGCGGCAGGCCGTAACGCTCGCTCGTCCGCGCGATCGCGCCGGACTGCTGGCCGAAGCCGGCGACGAAGCCGACCTCCTGCGCGATCCGCTGCACCGGCTTCGAATATTCGCCGTAAGGGTAGGCGATCAGATCCGGCGCCTGCCCCAGCTCCGCCTTGAAGCGCGCCTGCGAGCTTTCCAGCTCTTCGCGCACCCGGTCCTCGGACAGCAGCGGCAGGTGCGGGTGGGTGGCGGTCTGGCTGCCGATCGTGGCGAGGTCCATCTGCGCCAGCTCGCGCAGCTGGTCCCAGGTCATGTACTCCCGGCCGCCGACCGGCTCGGTCGCGACGAACAGCGTGAACGGCAGGCCCGCCTCGCGCAGGCGCGGTACCGCCTCCGCCCAGACCGACCGGTAGGCGTCGTCGATCGTGATCGCGACCGTGTAGGGCGGCAGCGGGCGTTCCTGGCGCAGCGCGGCCACGATGTCGGGCAGCGGCAGAACGTTGTATTTCGGCTTCTTGAGCTCGGCGATGTGCTGGTCGAACTGGTCCAGCTTGATGTTGGTACTGGGATACCGGCCGTCGCCGAAGCGGTGGTACATCACCACCGACGCGCCGTTGTCGGCCGCGGGCCCCGCCGGCGTCTCGCCGTTCCCGGTCTGCGCCACGGCCGGCGGTGGAGCGAACAACGCCATCAGCACGACGGCCGCAAGCGCCGGGGCGGCGGGGCGAAACAGACGGGTCAGCGGGACCAAGGCGGGGAAGCTCCTTAAACGCGGACGTTCGAAACGCGGGTTGGTCGCGGCGGCACGGCGAGGCGCCAGCTCATGACGGGTCCGGGCTACCGGCCCGGCCACCGACTCTGACGGGGCATTCGGCAGTGCACAAGGTGGGCTCTTGCCGTCCGGTTAACCGCGGGCCAGATTGCGGCCCGGCCGTAACCGGGCGGCGCGCGGCGTCCAGCAGCGCCCAAAAGCGCCGACCTCGACGAAAGCCTACCCCGACGAGACAGATCACACACGCCCGAACCGAAGGCTGGAGCGGCGATGAGCGAGCGGATGCTGAGTGATACCGGCCTGGACCTGTTGTTCCGGGAAGCGCGCACGCACAAGGGCTGGCAGGACCGCGAGGTCAGCGATGTCATGCTGCAGGCGATCTACGACCTGGCGAAATGGGCGCCGACCAGCGCCAACTGCCAGCCGATGCGCGTCGTCTTCGCCAAGTCCAAGGACGCCAAGGAGAAGCTGCGTCCCGCCCTGATGACGGGCAACGTCGACAAGACGATGGCCGCACCCGCCTGTGCGATCGTCGCCTACGACCTGGAGTTCCACGAGAAGCTGCCGGAGCTGTTCTCCCAGGCGGACGCGCGCAGTTGGTTCGCCGGCAAGCCGGACGCGATCCAGGAAAACGCCTTCCGCAACGGCTCGCTGCAGGGCGGCTATTTCATCCTCGCCGCCCGCGCGCTCGGCCTCGACGTCGGCCCGATGAGCGGGTTCGATAAGGACAAGGTGAACCAGGCCTTCTTCCCCGATGGCCAGTGGAAGGTGAACTTCCTGTGCAACATCGGCTACGGCGACCCGGACCAGCTGCCGCCGCGCGACAAGCGGCCCAGCTTCGAGGAGGTCTGCGAGATCCAGTGAACCGGGCCGCTCGGCGACCGCGCTCACGCGTCCGGTTTGGCCATCAGGGCTTCCGGCAGCACGCTGTCGGAGAACACCGGCAGGCGCTGGCGGGCGTTGAACAGCTGGTAATGCCACCACTCGTTCTTGAAGAAGTCCCAGCCGGCCGCCGTCATGATTCCGAGCAAGAGCGCGCGGTTGCGCTGCGCCTCGACGGAAATATCGGTGCGCGCGTGGTGGGCCTGAGCGGTGAAGGCGTCGAACCCGGTGCCCATGTCGAGTTCGCGCCCGTGGGCGTCGATCAGCGTCAGGTCGACGGCGGCACCTCTGGAATGCGGGCCGCCGCGGCGCGGATCGGCGACGAACTCGTCCGACGGGTAGGCGTTCCACAGCGCCCACTGCGCTTCGGGCGGGCGGAACGCGTCGAAGATCTTGAACCGGTAGCCGAGCGGCCGGGCCAGCTGTATCGCCCGCTGCAGCAGTTCGGCCGCGATCGGGTGCAGGTAGGCGACCGCGTTGGCGTAGATCGGGGCGCCGGTGACGTTGTCGGCGGTGGCGTAGCGCAAGTCGATCTCGACGTCGAACTCGGGCGGCGCGATGCGCTGCAGCGGCATGACGGCTCCTTCTCTGGCACCTCGTGGCCGCGCTTGTACCATGCCCCGCGCCCGGGCGCAGCCGGCACGCGGGAGACCGGCATGCGCGCCACTCACGATACCGGACCCCGCCTATGACCGCCCAGCGGACCCTGCTCGCCTTCGACGCCGCTGGCCGCGGCTGCTCCGCCGCGGTCTGGCGCGACGGCTGCGTGCTGGCCGCCGACCGGGCGGCGATGGCGCGCGGCCAGGCCGAGCGGCTGGTCCCGATGATCGACTCCGTGCTGCGGACGGCCCGCGTCGGCTATGCCGAGCTGGACGCGCTCGCGGTCACCACCGGGCCCGGGGCGTTCACCGGGGTGCGGATCGGCCTCGCCACCGCGCGCGGCTACGCGCTAGCCCTGGGTATTCCGGCGGTCGGGATCGGCAGCCTGGCCGCGATCGCCGGCGGCACGCCCGCGGCGGAGCGCGCGGGGCGCACCCTGTTGGTCCTGATCGACGCCAAGCGCGCGGACGTCTACGCCCAGGCCTTCCATCCCGACCTGAGCCCCGCGACCGCGCCGATGGCCGTGACCCCGGACGCGCTCGACGCCGCC